>CAMBRG010000005.1 GCA_945869845.1 Opitutus sp. GAS368
TTGTCCTTGAGGTCGTCGCAAGGACGGACGGCGACGAGCTTCATCTTTGGGTATTTCTCCTTCAGCCGATCCTCGATGTGTTTTTGCCACTCGCGCTGATTGGCGGCGGTGAGGGTGGCCACGATCATGGCGAATTCGCCTTCGCCCCCCGTGAGGCGGGCGGCTTCATCCATCAGGCTGTAGCCGATGCCGGAGGGGGTGGCTTGGTTGACGAAAAAGGAGCGAGCGTCGGCGATGGCATCGGCGTCGAACGTGACGACTTTGATGCCTTGCTTCTGGGCTTTGCGGAGCGCGGTCGAGATGCCCTCTTTGTTTTCGGCGGCCACGGCGATGACGTCTACGCCGAGGGTGATCCAGTTTTCCACGATTTCGTTTTGCTTGGCGGCGTTGGAATCGGTGGGGCCGTCGAAGAGCAGCTGGATTCCGAGTTCCTTAGCGGCTTTGTCGGCGCCGGCTTTGACCGAGATGAAATAAGCGTTGCCCTTGGATTTCGGGAGCATCGCGACGATCAATTTTGAATCGGCGGCGGTGGCGGGGACGAGCGAGCTCAGCAGCACGATGCCGGCGGCGCAGAGACGGAGGAGGTTGTTTTTCATGGGGGGGGAAGAAGGGGTGACGTAGCGGAGGCGCGTGGGCGAAAGCCAGACCAGAGTTGCGGCATACCGCCGACGCTGAGGGCAAAGAGCAGCAAAGCACCGGTGAGCAAGCCGGACATTTCTTCGGCGGCATTCATGCGCATCACGACCGGCAGACAGGCGAGGCCGTTTTTAAGGACCGCGATCGCGGCGACGCCGAGGAGCGTGCCGATTACGGAGCCCTTGCCACCAAAAATACTCGTGCCGCCGAGGACGACGGCGGTGATGGCAAAGAGTTCGTAGCCCGTGCCGGCGTCGGCTTTGGCTTGGCCGAGGCGGGCGGTGTAAATGATGGCGGCGAGGGCGGCGATCGACCCGGCGAGCACGTAAGCAAGGGCGAGGCGGCGGGCGACCGGGATGCCGGCGTAGCGGGCGCCTTCGGGAGAAAACCCGATGGTGCGAAAGGCCCGGCCGAACGTGGTGCGATGCACGAGCACGCCGACGACGATGGCGACGGCGAATAAAATCCAAGCCTGCGTGGGTAGGCCGAGCCAGCGTTCTTGGCCGAGGTAGAGAAAGCTGGCGGGGAAGTCGGTATAGGTAATGGAGCCCCGCGTGAGCGCCTCGGCGAGTCCGCGGAAAAGCGAGTAGGTGCCGAGCGTCACAATTAGCGGTGGAATGCGCAGGGCGGTGATGAGGATGGCGTTAAGTCCGCCGGCGAGGGCGCCGATAACGAGGGTGAGGCCGGCGGCCACCGGAATGGGGAGTCCGCCGTCGTGCCAGAGCTGGCCGAACAGAATCGCGCACAAGCCGAGGAGCGATCCGACCGAGAGATCGATGCCCGCCGTGATGATGATCGGGGTGAGGGCGAGGGCCAGGAGGCCGATTTCGCAGGAGTGGCGAAGGATGTCGAACTGGCGGTCGAGGGTGCCGAAACCCACGGTGACGCCGCGGCGGTTGACGGTGGTGCCGGCGAAATAAAAGAACAGCCAAAGAGCAATCAGCACGTAGAACAGCAGCATCTCGTGCGAGAGCAGGCGGGATTTCCAAGTGCCGGGTCCGGTAGTGGGAGCGGGCGGGGTTGCAGCCATGGTCAATTCCCTCCTTTGCGGCTGCGCAAGCCGTCGGCGACGACGGCGAGCAAAATGATCGTCCCTTGAATGGCCTTTTCCCAATACGCTTCGATCCGGAGGTGGGTGAGCGCCGGTGAGATGCACGCGAGCAGGAGCAGGCCGGCGAACGCACCCCAAAGGTTGCCCCGACCACCGGAGATCGCCACGCCGCCCACGACGACGGCCGCGATCACTTTGAGTTCGAGCCCGTGGCCGGTGAGCGGTTGGACTTGCGGCGACTGCGCCAGGTTCATCATGGCGGCGAGTCCGGTCAGGGCGCCGATCGAGACAAAGACAAGAAACGTGACGAGTTGCGGGCGGATGCCGGCGAGCCGGGCGGCCTCCGCGTCCGTGCCGACCGCGTAAATGAAACGGCCGGCGGCGAGGTGGCGCATCGCGAGCGCGAGAAGGATTAAAATGACGACCGACGAGATAACGAGCACGAGTTGACCGGTGGTTTGGCCGAGGCCGAACCATTGGATACCCTCGGGCAGATTCACGAATTCGCCTTGGCGCACGAGGTTCAGGCCTTGGCGCAGCGTGACCATCGTGGCCAGCGTAACGACGATCGACGGCAGACGCAGCCCGGCGACGAGGACGCCGTTGAAGGCGCCGAATACGGCCCCGAGCGCGACGGACGCCGGGAGCACGAGGAGCAAGGGCCAGCCGCGGGCGGCCAACAGCCCGGCGCAGACGCTGCAGACGGAGAAAATTGAGCCGACGGAGATGTCGATCTGGCGGCAGACAATCACGAGCGCCACGCCGCAGGCGACGACGAGGGTCGGCGCTTCGCGGGTCAGGAGCGAGAGCAGGGGCTGAGGCTGATAGAACGCGGGCGCAAAAATCGCTAGTCCGAGGAGGATCGCGCCCAACGCGCCGAGGACGGAGAGTTCGCGGAAGTAGCGTTTCATGCGGTGGTGCCGAGGGCGGCGGCCATGACGACGTGGGGATCGGAGCCGCCGGGTAAAATCGCGCGCAGGGTGCCGCCGCCCATCACGCCGATGCGGTCGCTCAGGCCGATGACTTCGGGGAGATCGCTGGAGATCAAGATGACGGCGAGGCCCTCTTTTGCGAGGCGGCGGACGATCTTGTGGATCTCGCTCTTGGCGCCGACGTCGACGCCTTGAGTGGGCTCGTCGAGGATCAGGAGCTTGGGCTTGGTCGCGAGCCAGCGGGCGAGGGAAACCTTTTGCTGATTGCCGCCGGAGAGGCTGCCGCCGCGGGCTTCGGGTCCGGAGCACTTGACGGCGAGGTCGCGAATGTAATCCAAGGTGAGCGCGCGTTCGGCGCCAAAGCGGAGCCACGTCGTGGGGAAGAGGCGGCGGTGGATCGCCATCGTCAGGTTGTGCGCGATGGGCAGATCGAGGACGACGCCATGACGCCGGCGATCCTCGGGCACATAGGCGATGCCGTGGGCGACTGCAGCTTGGGGCGTGCGCAGGGTGAGCGGTTGGCCGCCGAGGGTGATGGTACCGGAGTCGGCCGGGGTGAGGCCGAAGAGGATGCGGGCGAGCTCCGTGCGCCCGGCGCCGACGAGACCACCGAGGCCAAAGATTTCGCCGGCGCGGACGTCGAAGGAGACGTTGCTTACGCCGGACGAACGACAACCCAACTGGTTGAGCGAAAGGACCACGGCGCCGGGGGCGGATTCGGCGGCGGGATAGATCGGCGCGACCTCGCGGCCCACCATCAGGCGAATGAGGCCGGCTTCGTCGATGCCGGCGACGGGATGCGTGCCGACGCTCTGACCGTCGCGGAGGACGGTGACGCGGTCGGCGAGGGCGAAGATTTCTTCGAGGCGGTGGGAGATGTAGATGACGCCGACGCCGTTTTTACGCAGGTCGCGAACGACGCCAAAGAGGAGGTGCTGTTCCTTTTGGGTGAGCGAGGCGGTGGGCTCGTCCATGATGACGATGCGGGCACCGGACCCGAGGGCGCAGGCAATTTCCACGAGCTGTTGCTCGGGCATCGAGAGCGAGCGGACCTCGGCGTCGGGCGAAATCTCCGCGCCGATGCGGGCGAGGAGCCTCGTCGCGCGGGCGCGGCAATCCGACCAGCGCATCCGGGCGGCAGGAGACGGGACGTTGAGGCGGAGGGCGAGATTCTCAGCGACGGTGAGATCGGGAAACAGCGCGGGCTGTTGATAAATACAGGCGATGCCGAGGGCGCGGGCGGTGGCGGGGGTGAGACCGGAAACGGTTTGGCCGGCGAGCGTGATCGTGCCGCCGTTGGGTGCGTGGGCACCGGTGACGACTTTGATGAGGGTCGATTTGCCCGCGCCGTTTTCACCGAGGAGGGCGTGGACTTCGCCGGCCCGGAGGTCGAAATCAACTCCCCGCAAAGCTCGAACCCCGCCGTAGTTCTTTACGAGCTGACGAAGTTCGAGGAGCGGAGCGGGTGACATGCGGCGGACGAAAACGATAACGTGTTGGGCGAGCCCAGCAATTTTTGAGCGCGTGGAAAGCGCTAACTTACGCTCGGGCGGTCCCGGAGTGGGGCCAAGTCGGGATCGGTTTCGGCGGCGGCGCGAAAGAGCGGTTCGAGGGCGATGGCGGCGTCGACGCGGGCGCGGGCTTCAGCGAGGTCGCCGCGTTGGCAGGCATAGCAGCCGAGGTTGAACTGAATCGTAGCCTCGGCGGGATGACGGAGCTCGGCCTCGCGGAGGATGGCCTCGGCCTCGGTCAGCGACCGGGCGCGGCGAGTCGCGTAGGCGAAGGTGATCCAGGCTCCGGCGTTGGCGGGCTGGCGGCGGACGAGCTCGGCGGCGACGTTACAGAGCTCGATCCAGTGACCTTGCTCGCGGAGGATAATGAGACGGAGACCGAGGACCTCATCGCCGTTAGCCGATCCGGCGGGAAGTTGGTCGAGCTCGGCGGCGGCCTCGGCGAGGAGGCCGAGTTCGATGTAGCCGCGGGCGTGGGAAAGAAGCCAGCGCGGTTGCATCGAGGCGCGTGGCTGGCGGGCTTAGGCGGATTTGAGCAGACAGCACTGCTTGTATTTGCGACCGCTGCCGCAGGAGCAGGGGTCGTTGCGGCCGGGTTTGACGGCGGCCTTAATCGGAGCGGGACCGGTGCGAACGGGGCGGGTGTAGATCCAACCATCCGCGCGGCGGCGGAATTCGGCGCGCTCCTCGAGCACGTGCTCGTTGCCCGATTCGACGTAGAAGGCGGAGAATTCGACGAACGAAAGATTGGGCTGCACGTCGGGCTCGTGACGATGGATGACGAGACGAGACCAACCGATGGACGGCTCGTCGGGGAGCTCAACGTAAGCCTCGCTGGCGGTGCCGGCGTAGGAGCGATGGAGGTGGACGTAATCGCGCGCGACGTGCGCGGTGAAGCGCGACCGCATGAGCTCTTCGGCGTTGGCGGCGGGTCGCTTACCGGTAAGGATGGGCTCGCAGCACTCCTCATAAACTTTACCGCTGCCGCAGGAGCAGGGCTGACCACGTTGCGGGGGCGGAAGAGCGGCGAGTGAGTTCGACATCGCTTGAGAGGTAGGCTTCGGGCGGCGTGCGATGCGAGCCTGAAGCGGAGTGCGAGGTTCACGCGGCGCGCGTCCCGCTGCGCTTGGCCGGCAATGCGGCGGCGGGCTGGTGGGCACTCAGCTGGGGGCTGAGGCTGAGCACGAGAAAATCATGTTGCGGCGCATAGGCGGGCTCGGGCGCGGCGATTTTTGTCCCGGCGGTGAAGCTGAGGATCGGACGACGGGCGGTGAGGGCGGGGTGGGGCTGATACGGTTGCATCGGATATGGCGTGTTTTGGTTTTTGAAAACCCGCCCGAGACCGAACCGCAGAGGCTAAAAAAAGCCCCTCCGGTGCGGCACCGGAGGGGCGAAAGTCGTTAAGACAGATCAGGCCCCCCGCGCCGCGCGGCGAATGGATACGGATACGACGGAGCCTACGACCACGGAAGCGTGGGCGAGCGGGGAGGCCATGATCGTCGTGCCGAGAAGATTCATTTAATTGATGGAAAAAGTTTGAGGGGAGGAATGATGTCAAGGCCGTCTTCGGTCGGCACGATTTGGGCGCACTACGCCGGAGTGTGGGACGTTTTGAGGGGCGGCGATGACGGCCGCACCGCTGCCGAATCGGGCGGCACCCAAGTGTAACGGGGGGGGCGCTTGACAGCGTTCGAGTGGCACGAGTATTGCGATCATCCCGTATGGACGTTGCTCTCGACCAACCGGTGCTGGTTTTGAATCGCTTGTGGCAAGCCGTGAATGTGATCGGCGCCCGGAGGGCGTTCGCCTTGCTCTCGCGCGGGCACGCGCACGTGGTGCACCATCACGACGACGATTTCCGGATGTTTTCGATGATGGACTGGATCGATTTTTCGGCGAGCAACCCACCGGTGGCGGCGATCGAGACGGTGAACACGCCGACGCGCGCGATCCGACTGCCGCGCGTGATTTTGCTCACGTTTTTCGATAAACTGCCGTGCAAGGAATTGAAACTGACGCGGGGCAACGTCTTCGACCGCGATAAGAACACGTGCCAGTATTGCTCGCGGATTTTGCCGCGGGAGCAGCTCAATCTCGATCACGTGATTCCACGTGATGCGGGTGGGAAGACGACGTGGGAAAACATCGTGTGCTCGTGCATCAAGTGCAATTCACGGAAGGCAAACCGCCTGCCGCACGACGCGCACATGCGACTCATCCGGAAACCGGTGCGGCCAAAGTGGCGTCCGGTGATCTCGCTCGTGCTGGGCAACCAGAAGCAGCACGAGGTGTGGAAAGATTTCCTCGACGTGGCGTATTGGAACGTCGAGCTGGAGGACTGAGGCGTTTTACTGCTCCGGCTTGGCGGATTTCTGCCGGACGATGAGGAGAAGGATGGCCGTGGCGATCAGGTTGACCGAGGCCAAGGCGACGCGGCCGGCCATCGGGATTTTTGGACTCGGCAGGAGCAAAAGCACGATCGAGCACCCGACCAGCAATCCACATGCGAGGTAGATGGTGGTGCGTTGACGAGGCGTGGGCGAATAGACCTCGGCCGGGGACGCGGGTGGGGACGGAGGGGAATTGGGTTCGATGGGGGCGGACATGAAGGGAAGTGGAGGTGAGGACGGTGGGAGGGCGATTAAGCGAGCGGAAGCGTAAGGCGCATCGTGGTGCCGGCGGGACTGCTGGTCACCAGCGTGAGGTCGCCGTAGTGGGAGTTGAGCACGCGTTTGGCGATGGCGAGGCCCAAGCCGGTGCCGCCGGGGCGGCCGGAGAGGAAGGAGTCGAAGATGCGGTCGCGAATGTTGTCGGGGATGCCCGTGCCGGTGTCGCTGAGTTCGACGACGGCGACGGGACCGGATGCGCGGAGTTGGGCGTCGAGGGTGAGGGTGATGGTGCCACCGTCGGGCATGGCCTGCATGGAATTGATGATGAGGTTGAGCAGCACCTGTTGAAGCTGACCCTGTTGACCCTCGACCACGAGCGGGCGGAGCGGGGGCTCGAAGCGGAGATCAATTTTACTTTGGGCGAGTTTCAGGCGGAGCAGGACGAGGGTGTCCTCGATGATTTCCTGCAGCGGGCAACGGGTGTGGAGACTGTTGGGGGCTTTGGCGAAATTCAGCACGCGGGTGACGATCGCTTCGAGTTGGTCGAGCTTTTCGCCGATGACGCGCATGTCGGTGCGGCGCGGATCGTCGGGGGCGAAATCGACGCCGAGGCCGCCGTGGAGAAGTTTGAGGACGGTGAGGGGATTGCGAATCTCGTGGGCGATTTCAGCTGCGAGGAGGCCCAGGGTAGTGAGGCGCTCGTTTTTGCGGAGGGAATCTTCGCTTTGAAAAACGCGGGTGTAGAGGCGGGAGTTTTGCAGGGCGACGGCACCGAGCGAGGCAAGGGCGGCGAGAAGACGTTTTTCGTCGTTGTCGAAGCGGTGCAGTCGTTCGGTGAAGACGGCGAGCACGCCGAGCACTTCGCCCTCGTAAAGCAAAGGAGTCGCCAAGACGGAGATTAACGCCGGATCGCCGGGCAGATCGACGAGGTCAAAATAATCGGGTGTGCGAATATTGGCAAAGGAGACGGCGCGGCGGGTGTGGACGACGGCGGCAAAGGCGCAGGAATCGAGCGGCATGTCACCCGGGGGCAGGGGAGTGGCGACCACGCTGGTCAGGGAGGCGCAGCGCAGGGTGATGCTGGCGGGGTTGTAGAGGTAGAGGGCGCAGGCGCGGGCGGCGACCACTTGGCGGGCATCGCGCGTGAGCGAGTCGAAGAGGGCCTGCGGTTCGAGTTTGGCGACGAGCGATTTGCCGGTGGTGATCAGGGTTTCAAGTTGGCGGGCTTTGGCCTTGAGATGGCCGATTTGCCAAAGACGTTGGAGTACGGCGGTGGCTTCGGCGGTGAAGCGCACGAGCAAGGCGAGATCGCTGTGGGTAAAGCGGTCCACCGTGTCGTGGTCGATGCAGATGACGCCGATGACCTGACCATGGTCTTCCATGGGCACGGCCATTTCCGTAGCGGTGGTGGGGCGGATGCGCACGTAACGCAGGTCACGGCTGACATCGGTCACGAGTTGGGCGCGGGCGTGAAAAGCGGCCCAGCCGGTCACCCCTTGGCCCAGGCGCAAGGCGACTTCGCGGTAGTCGGCAGGCAGGCCGATCTGAGTTTCAATCTCGAGTCGGCCGGTGTCGGGATTGAGCAGAGAAATCGTGCCGGCCGAGGCGTTAAAGTGGGTGATGAGTTCGCCGAGAATGCGAGGCAGCACGACGTTGGGTTCATCGCTTTGAAAGCCCAGGGACGCGATTCGGCCCAGGGTGGCTTGGTCGGCTAAGGTGAGAGCGAGGACGGATTCCACGATCAACAGAATTGGCGAAACGACAGGAATGACCAGAATTTCTGACGGCGCGCCGAACGCGGCAGCCCCGGGAAAACGAACGATCGCAGCGGGCGACGGACTATTTGTCGGCGGTAGGCGTCGGCGCCGGGGTCGCGATGATGTGGGCGAGCGCGTCCCTCAGCGTGTGCAACCGGGTGGGGTCCTCAATCGGCTTATGATTGGCGCTTTCGATATAGAACGTGTCGATCGCGACGCCGCGCTCGGTGCCGATGCGGGCAAAGGTGATGTCGAAGCCGTGGTCGGAAATGGTCTTTGCGAGGCGATACAGCAGACCGATCTGATCGCGCGCTTGGATTTCCACGATGGTGCGTTCCATCGACAGCTCGTGGTAGACATCCACGGTGGGAGGAAACGAGCTGTGGAGGGCTTCGCCGTTGGAAGCGGCCTGGTAACGGGTGGAAGCGATCTTTTTAGCTTGGGCGACGATCTCCGGATAAAGGTCTTGGTTTGAAAGCAACGCGGACTCGATGGTCTTGGCAAAGGCCTCCTGGGCGAGGGCACTTTGAACGATGCCGCGCCCGGGTTCGACGACGTAAAAGGTATCGATGGCGATGTGGTCGGTGCGGGAAATGACTTTCGCGCCGAGAATACTCAGCCCAGCGACGCTCAGGGCCCCGGCAAGTTTGTAGAAGAGTCCGGCGCGGTCCCACGTCACGACGTTCACCACCGTGAGGGAGCGATTGAGATCGTCTTTCCAGTCGATGACCGGGCGCAGCGTCCCGACGGAATCAGTCGTCGCGATCGAGGTGAATAGTTGGTTCACCATTTGAATGTGCAGCGCGATCTCGGCTCCTTCCGTATGCACAAAGTAGCGGTCGGGCAGGAGGCTGAAATGGGCCGTGATCTCATCATTGCTGATGCCGGGGATGCGCTGGGCGATGAGTTCCTGTTGGGTCATGAGCTTTTGGGCTTCGTGGCGGGCGGCGAGGGTGGGGCCGTGTTTCAGGCGTTCGAGCGTCGCGCGAAAAAGCGTGGTGTGCAGCGTGTCCTTGTAGCTGTTCCAAAGGTCGACCGTCGTGCCGCGCGCGTCGCAGAACGTATGGACGTAGAGCATCCGCAGGCGCTCGGGGTCGAGCACAAGCTCGGCGAAGGCGGCGGCGGTGTTGGGATCATCAACATCACGCTTCTGCCAGAATCGTGCCATCGCCAGATGATTTTTGATGACGAAGATGGCAACGGATCGGGATTCCGGGGAGAGCCCGAAGCGTTCCAGCAGGGGTTCGGCGAGCCGGACCCCGCTTTCGGCATGGCCCTGGATGCCCTCGGCTTTGCCGATGTCGTGGAGCAGGAGGATCAGATACAGCTCGGCGGGATCGGTGACCTCGTGAAGGGTCTCACGGTATTTTAGCGTGATGGGTTCGGTGGCAGTGAAAATCCGGTCTAGCTCCCGGATGGCGTTAAGCGTGTGAACATCGGCGGTGTAGCGATGGTAATACTCGTGCTGCACGAGGCACGTGAGGGCGTCGAATTCCGGGATGAAGCGGCCGAGCACGCCGAGTTCATGCATCAAGTTGAGGACCGGATAAACGGCGCCGACTTCCGACAGGATGGCCCGGAAGGAAACGGCGGCGTCGGGCGAGGCTGCGACGGCTGGCGTGAGATGAGTCAGAGATTCGCGAATGAGTTCGCGCAAATGGAGGTCGAGGGCGCAGTCGAGTTGCTGGCTGTGGCGGAAGACGCGGATGAGCCGGACGGGGTCGGCGCTGAAGACCTCGGGTGATTCGGCGGCGAGTTCGCGGCCCCGCACGATGAAGCCGTCGAGGCGCTTGGCCCGGGAGAAGCGGGAAATGCGGAGGGACTCGCGGATGGAACCGGGGGCGTGGTCCGGCCCGCGGCCGATACTGAGAGCGAGGCGGCTCTCGACGAGTTTGGAAACGCGGAAAATGGTCTGCGCCGCCCGGTAATAGTCCTGCATGAAACGCTCGAGGCGGAGGAGCATATCCGGCTCGGTGTAGCCGAGATTTTCGGCGATACGCGGCTGAGTATCGAGTGCCAAGGTATCGGTCGGCCGTGGGCTCAAGAAGTGGAGTTCGTTCCGCACCCGCAGAAGGAATTCGTAGGCGTTTTGGGCGGCCTCGATATCGGCGGGCTTTAGGTAGCTCTGCGCCGAGAGATCGGAGAGGGTCGTGATGCCCAATTTAACCCGGGCCATCCAGACGGTATTGTGAAAATCGCGCAGACCGCCCACCCCGTTTTTCACATCGGGCTCTTGGTTGAAAACGGTGTCGGCAAACTTCGCGCGCCGGCTGGCTTGGTCGTTGAGGCGCGAGAGGATGTAGGCCTTGGGATCTTCGCTGGTGTAGAAATTCCGATAGGTCTGGGTAAACGTGTCCGCCAAGGCGGTGGAGCCGGCGATGCCGCGGGCCTCGAGCAGGGCGGTCTTGGTCTGGATTTCTTTGCGCGCTTCGACGAACACCTCGTCAAGCGTGCGGGTGGAGTGGCCCACCTTGAGCCCGCAATCCCAGAGGAGGTAAAGAATCTCTTGAGTCAGGTGTTCCTGCAGGGGTTTGGCGGCGGCGGGCTTGGTTTTGGCCGGGAAAAGAAACATGACGTCGATGTCGCTCCAAGGGGCGAGTTCACCGCGGCCATAACCGCCCAGCGCCAGTAAGGCCACCGGCATGGGCAACGGGCCGTGAGTGCGCGTGAAGGACGCGACGGCGTGATCGAACAGGGTGCGCAACAACTCGTCGATCGAAGCCGAACGGGCGCGGGCGACGGTGAGCCCGGTGGCGCCGGCATTGTGGAGGATTCGCAGGGCCGTCAGTTCGGATTTAAGATAGGCTTTGGCGGCTGCGAGTCGCTCCGCCGCGGGCACATCTCCGGTAAAAGTGAATATCTCACGATCGGTTTCAGGAGTGCGATGCGGCATGTGACCGGTGACATTGGGCTGGAAAGTGGGCCGTCGCAAAGCGCGAAAATCAGGGCTTAAAAAAACGGCATTGCCCGGCCCGGAGGGGACCGACCTTGTAGGGGGTTCTATAACCGCACCGCACCATGGCCGAAATCACCAAGAGTTACGAATCCCGGGACGTTGAGCAAAAGTGGTATGCCGCCTGGCAGCAGGCGGGCTGCTTCGCGGGCACGGTGACGCCGCATGCCCCGGCCTACAGCATCGCCATTCCTCCGCCGAATGTCACCGGCGTGCTCACGATGGGTCACGTGCTCAACAACACGATTCAGGACATGCTGATTCGCCGGGCGCGGCTTGAGGGTCGCTCCGCGATGTGGCTTCCGGGCACCGATCATGCCGGCATCGCCACGCAGACCGTGGTCGAGCGCCAGCTGCGGAAGGAAAAGAAAACGCGGCACGATTTTGGCCGCGAAAAATTTCTCGAGAAGGTCTGGGAGTGGCGCGAGGAAAAGGGCGGCATTATCCTCGAGCAGCTTCGCCGGCTCGGTGCTTCGTGTGATTGGGATCGCACGCAGTTCACGATGGATCCGCATTATTCGCAGGCGGTGCTCGGGGTCTTCGTGCAGCTCTTCGAGCGGGGAAACATTTACCGTGGCAAACGCATGGTGAACTGGTGTCCCGCGTCGCAGACGGCCTTATCCGACGAAGAAGTCATCATGAAGCCGGTCAACGGCCTGATCTACCGCGTGCGCTACGAGCTGACCGAGGCCCCCGGCACATTTATTGAGGTGAAAACGACCCGGCCTGAAACCATCCCGGGCGACGTCGCGATCGCGGTGCATCCGGAGGATCCACGTTACACGGCGTTGATCGGAAAAACCGTGTGGCGCCCACTTAATCGAGCCGCAATCCCGATCATCGCGGATGCGGCGGTGGACAAGGAATTCGGTTCGGGCGCGCTCAAGATCACGCCGGCCCACGACAAAGTCGATTTCGAGGTCGGCACGCGGCACAAGCTGCCGGTGATCGACGTGCTGAACGCCGATGGGTCGCTCAACGCGCTCGCCGGTCCCGAACTCGCCGGGCTCGACCGTTTTGCCGGTCGCAAGAAAGCGGCGGAAATCCTGAAGGAGTCTGGCGCGCTGCTCGCCGAGGAAGCCTACGCCAATAACGTCGGTTACTCGGAGCGCGCCGATGTGCCGATCGAACCGCGCCTGACTTGGCAATGGTGGCTGCGCTACCCGCGGGTCGAGGAGGCGAAGACGGCGGTGCGCGACGGTCACATCAAATTTCACCCCGAGCGGTGGAGCAAAGTCTACCTGCACTGGCTTGAAAACATCCAAGATTGGTGCATCAGCCGTCAGCTTTGGTGGGGTCATCGCATCCCGGTGTGGTATCGGAAAGGCGTCGATAAAGAGTCGCTCACGGAGGCCGATTTGCGCGACACCGCCAAGGTCCACATCTCACTGGCCGGTCCGGCCGACCCGGAGAATTGGGTGCAGGAAGACGACGTGCTGGATACGTGGGCGTCATCTTGGCTCTGGCCATTCGCCACGCTCGGCTGGCCCGACAAAGACAAGATGCGCGCTGCGGGTTACGATTATTTCTATCCCACCAGCACGCTGGTGACCGGGCCGGACATCATTTTCTTCTGGGTCGCGCGCATGATTATGGCTGGGCTGGAATTCACGCATGAGGGCGAGCCGCTGGAAAAACGGATTCCATTCAAAGACGTTTATTTCACCGGAATCATCCGCGACCAGCAGGGCCGCAAGATGTCGAAGTCGCTCGGCAATTCGCCCGACCCGCTCGATCTGATCAACACCTACGGCGCGGACGGCCTGCGCTTCGGCATTATCTCAATCGCGCCGGCGGGGCAGGACATCCGCTTCCAGGAAGACCGCATCGAAGGCGGAAAGAATTTCTGCAACAAGCTGTGGAACGCCTGCCGATTCCGGCAGATGAGCGGAGAGATGGGTGATAACTCCTCGACGCGGGCGATTTCATCGCGCCTCGACGAGACGAAGTTCGATGCCGACGACCATGCGATCTTGGAGCGACTGTCGGTGACCACGCGCGAGGTGGGCCGCTGCTTCGCCCAATTCGAGTTCAGTGCGGCGGTGCAGGCGTTGTATGGTTTCTTCTGGAATGATTTCTGTGACTGGTACGTCGAAGTCTCGAAGTCTAAACTCCTTTCGCCCGAGACGAAACCGAACTGTCTCGCCATCCAAGACCTCGTGCTCCGGCAGACCCTGTTGCTCCTGCATCCGGTGATTCCGTTCATCACCGAAGAATTGTGGGCGCTGCTCGGTTACGGTGCGCCCGGCACTTTTTTGATGCGCGATGCCAGAATCGAAGACGCACCGCACGGCAGGTTGAGCATCGACCAACGTCAGGCTTCGACGGTGGCCAGTGTGAAGATGTTTGTTTCGCAAGCCCGGGCGCTGAAGGCGGAGCACAACCTCGCCAGCCGCCGCGACGTGCGTTTCCTGGTGAAGACCGGTGACGCCGCGTGGGCGGTTCTTGAGGGGAATCTCGCCAAGCTGATGCGGATGGCCGGGGCGACGGAGTTTGTCCGGCAAGAAGTGGTGGAGGGCGCGCCCGCGGTGGTGACGACGCTTGGCACGCTCTACCTCGATCTAGCCAGCACGGTGGATGCCGCCGCCGAAAAGGTGCGTCTCACTAAGGAAATCGAGGCCATGGCCAAGCATATTGCTGGCACGGAGGCGCGGCTGGGTAACGAAGCGTTCGTCAGCAAAGCGCCTCCGGCCGTTTTGGAGGGTGCGCGCAAGCAACTCGCTGACCAGAAAGCCAAGCAAGCCGAGCTGGAGCGCCTGCGCGCGGCGCTGGGTTAAGCGTTACCGTCGCCAAAATCGTTTCCGCCCTTGACCGAGCGGGAGTGAGGAGCAGTGTTTTCTTTCCACTGATTTGATGCCTGATGGTGTAAAGGTAGCACAGGTGACTTTGACTCACCTAGTCATGGTTCGAATCCATGTCGGGCAGCCAGTGGTAGATAAGAACTCCGCGCGAGATAAGTCAAAGTTTGTAGATCGCTCTAATCCAGTGTTTAAAGGCGAGCTGAAGTTTGACCGGTCGTCGGGAAAGTTCGTCGTTTCATCCACGGCGGTAGACCGTCATGGATGGAATGACGAACTTCCTTGAGGCGAGTCAAAGTGACCGGCCGGCATCTACCGGCCACTGATTTCAAGGCGCTTTGAAGCACAGGCGATGCACGGGCGCTTCTGGCAATGGCATCGATGGCGCCGAAGTGTCTTGAAATCGGCATCTGATCCGCCATTTTGCGACTCAGAATGGCATTCATTCAGCGAATCTTTATGCCGGGCCGCGATCACTTTTTCCTGCTTGGGCCGCGTGGCACGGGCAAGACGCTTTGGTCCACCCATCACTATCCCAAGGCGCTGCGGATTGACCTGCTCGATCCGGAGACACTGCGGCTTTTGTCTGCCCGGCCGGAGCGGTTGACCGAATTGGTGGAGGGCAACCGGGACAAGCCCCAGGTCATCATTGATGAAGTGCAAAAACTGCCGGCCTTGTTGGAGGTCGTGCATCTGTTGATCGAGCGCAAGACCGGTCAGCAATTCATTCTGACAGGATCGAGCGCCCGTAAACTGCGCCGGCAGGGTGTCAATCTGCTGGGCGGACGGGCGGCGCAGAAGCACTTGCATCCCTACTTGGCGGCGCAATTGGGCAAACGGTTCTCGCTTGTCAACGCTCGCGAGGAAATGACCCTGCTTTGCTCGTTCAGAATTGACCCACCCCCGCACGAACAAAAACGAGCGGGTTATTGGGACTTGGTGCGCAGACCTCCCTTCGGGTTGTCGGGCAGGGCGACGGCGCCAGGAAAGAGGCCGGTGAGGCGCTTTTCTTTCATGCGGTAGGAGTCGCCCTTGATGTTGATGACGGTAGCACGGTGGAGGAGACGATCGAGGGCGGCGGAGGCCATGACGGCGTCTCCGGCGAAGACGTGGCCCCAGTCGGCAAAGGCTTTGTTGGAGGTGATGATTGTGGCAGCCTGTTTTTCGTAGCGGCTGCAGATGACTTGGAAGAGTAGCGAAGCTTGGTCGTGGTCGAGGCCGAGGTAGCCGACTTCGTCGACGATCAGGAGCTTGGGCGCCGTGAGCATCTTCAGGTAGTGCGTCATGCGGTTCTGGGCGAAGGCGGTCTTCATCCGGCGGGCCAGTTCCAAGGCGGTGAGGAAGAGCAGGCGCTGGCCGCGCTCGGCACAACTCAGGCCCAGCGCGATCGCGAGATGGGTTTTACCGACGCCGGGTGGACCTTGGAAGATGACGTTCCTGCCTTCGTCAAGGAAGCGGCCGGTGCCCAATTCCTCGATCAGGGTGCGGTCGATGGAGGGCTGGAAGGTGAAGTCAAAATCGCCGAGGCGCTTTAGCCACGGCAGTCCGGAGAAGTGGATGCTCGTCTCCACGACGCGCTGGCGGCGGGCGGCGATCTCCGGTTCGAGCAGGCGGCCGAGGAAGTGCGAGTAGGACCAGTGGCCGGCGGCGGCTTGTTGGGCGACCGAGTCGAGTTGGGCGTGAGCGGTGGCGGCGCCGATTTGCAGGAGGCCGTCCTGGGCGAGTTGTTCATAGGGGACGCTCATGCGGAGACCTCCGCGTAGACGGCCAGGGGTCGCACCTGCACCGCTTCGTCAAAGGTGATGTGACACCCCTTCGGCGGCGGTGGGACGAGCGTCGGCACGGAGCGCTCCCAGCGTTCGCGCACATGCGCGGGCGTTTCGATGCGTTGTCCCGCTGCGGTGGCGACGCGGTGCTCGGCGACGATGAGGTCCTTGGCGCGGATCACGATGACGTTGTCGCCGGCGTCGACGGTGACGCGGGTGCCGACCCAGCGGGCAGGCACCGAGTAATCGCTTTTTTCGTAGCGCACGAGCGCCTCGACGCCGACGGTGCGCGCGGTGCTGTGGGCGACCTGATAGGGGTTGAGGCCGGCGCACGGGGTGAGCGTCTCTTCCAGCAGGCGCTCGCAGGGCCTTGCCTTCGTCGTGCCGTGCATGCGGACGTTGGCGACGCTGCCGAGCCAGTGGCGGCCCTGGGCGTTGAGGTCATCGAGGCCCGCGAAGGTGCGGCCGTTCAGAAAACTGTCGCGCAGATAGGACACGCTGCGCTCGACCTTGCCCTTGGTGCGCGGCCGATACGGCCGGCAGCGTTTGACCTCGAAGCCGTGATGGCGGGTGAAGTCGAGGAAGCGCGCGTTGATGTGCTCAGGGCCGACGACGACCTGGCGCATGTTGTCGTAGAGGATCCGGCGGGGCCAGCCGCCGAAGAAGGCAAAGGCGTTTTGATGGCAGCGAATCAGGGTCGCCAGCGTCATCGAGCGCGTGAACTCGACGTAGAGATACCGCGAGTAGCCGAGCACCATGACAAACGCGTAGACGCGGATGCTCGTGCCGTCGGGCTGCGGATACCGGCCGACCTCGGCCCAGTCGCACTGTGCCTGCTCGCCGGGCGGTGTCTCGAACCGCACGGTGAGTGCCTGGTCGGTGTGGCGCGTGGCCTTGAGCGTCTGCAGGAAGCGCCGCACGATCTGCGGTGAACCGGCGAAGCCTCGGGCAACGATCTCCGGCAAGAGCCGCACCGCCGACAAGCCATGCGCCTGCCAACGCTCCGTGAGGTAGGGCTTATAGGGGTCGAGTTTGCTGGCGCGCACCCGTGGGGCGGGCACCGGGGCACGTTTGGCCCGCAGGAGTTTGCGGACCGTGTTGCGAGAGTGGCCGGTCAACCGCGCGATCTCGCGCACGGAGTGGCCCTGTTTTTGAAGAAAACGAATGTTCATGAACTGATCCAGATTGAGCATGGGTGCCTGTGGTTGAGCGGGGTGCCGCAGGCTATCACGCAAACGCTACGATACGAACTGACGCGCGGAGGACGCTCTCACGGTGGCCGAGCCCCGAGCCGGGCTGCGCTTCGCTCCGCCCAGCTCGGGGCTCGGCCACCGCTTCTCCTCCGCTTTTACTCCCACAGGGGGTGGGTCAGTTCTAAACGAGCGTTAGTGGGTCAGTTTTACGCAAGCGTTGATATCGCTGACCGCGGCCTTGCGCCAGGGGATGCTGCCGCTGGTGTGGGCCGCCGACAACCCCGCGGAAATCTTGAGAGTCTACAACGGGCTCTATCTTCGGGAGGAAGTGCAGATGGAGGGCCTCGTGCGCAACGTCGGATCGTTCGCGCGGTTCTTGGAGGCGATGAGTTTTTCTCACGGCAGCGTGCTCAACCTCAGCAACGTCTCCCGCGACTGCCAAGTGAGCCGGAAGACAGTCGAAGGATACTTGGAAATATTAGAGGATTTATTGCTCGGATTCCGTTTGCCCGTTTTTGCGAAACGCGCGAAGCGGGAACTGGCGACGCACCCGAAATTTTACTATTTCGACGCCGGTGTGTTCCGGGCCAACCGGCCCAGCGGTCCCTTGGACGCGCCGCAGGAAATTGACGGTTTGGCGTTGGAGGGACTCGTCGCCCAGCACCTGCGTGCATGGTGCGACTATTCGGCGGGGAATCACCAACTGCACTACTGGCAGACCCGCTCGCAGGTGGAGGTCGATTTCGTGGTTTACGGCGACTCGGGAATTTATGCGGTGGAGGTGAAGAACTCTACGCAGGTGCGCTCCGATGACTTGCGGGCGCTTAAGAATTTTGCCGAAGACTATCCTCAAAGCCAGCGCTACCTAGTTTACAGAGGAAAAGAGCGCTTCAAACGCGACGATGTCCTCTGCCTGCCGGCTGAAGAGTTTCTGTTGGGGCTGCGACCTGGAGAGTTTCAGCCGTAAGGCGCATGCGGGTGGTCTCAGTGTGGTCTCCGACCTTTGGTTGCTTCCAGCGTTTGATTCGCTCCAGAAGTTCGCATCCATGGCGGTTGAAGCGAATGAAGCGAATTGACGACGAGATATTCGGTCACCAGCCCGGCATGACGGCGCCAAACTTTGACTCATCTTCGATTCTCCCTGCGAGTCTCCCTCTGAAAACGCTCGATTCGCTTCAAAAGTTCGTGGTTTGATCCATGTCGGGCAGCCAGTGATCCTTAGGGGTGGCGTGTTCTCCCCTAAGCAGAGGTAGTGCGGACTTTCGTTGGTGCCTCACGTGTATGACCCTGCCGGGCGCGAGCCGACGAAGTTTGGCGTGGTGAATCTCAGCCAGAGGTAGGCGAGTCTACCTTCTCTGGCCGGATCACCGGATTTTTTAGACACCGTCTGAAAAGTCGTCCTCTCGAACTCGCGACTCCGGGAAATCAGGCGGTGATTCGACGATTCGGCAGACAGTGTCTGCCGAATCCGAAGTGACCATTCGGCAGGACCGAGGCTGAAGGAGGGGAGTTCTATCCGGACAGCCGTTCAGAAAGCCGTCGCCAGTCTGTGTCACGTTCCGAGCCATCTGCTTCATCCATTCACCCTCCGGAGCCAGCGTGATTCCGGCGATGTTGATTTGGCGCGGAACAATCCGCATGAGCACCAGCGCGTAGTAGGTCATCAGTCCGGCAGCCGTCCACACCTCGGTCGTGAAGAAATCCACGGACGCCAACGTTTCCTGATGCGATCGGATAAACTCCCTCCAAAGCATTCTTTTTCCTCGTTCAGGGGCGGGAGCCAAGTCGTGCCGCTTGAGAATGTTCGCCACGGTCTGGTGGCTGACTTCGTGGCCCAGATTGCTGATGGCACCAACAATCCGCCGGTAGGCCCAACTCCGATTCTCACGGGCAAACTGTAGCACCAATTCTTCGACGACCGACGCCGTTGGCGCCCGGCCCACCGCAGATCGGTTCTTCGAACCGTCGAACTTCGTGGCAATGAGTTTACGGTGCCAACCTAGAATGGTCTCGGGCCGAACAATCTGGGCCACTTCCTCCAGTGCCTTCCTGCTAAGACGCCGACCAATCTCGGCGAGGTTGATTCGCTCCGCATCGGTGAGCTGCAATCGCCCCTTGATCTGATTTTTGAGAATCCGGTTCTCCGCCGCCAAGTATTCGTTTTGGAGGAGTAGTTCCTCGTCAACCGAACCGGAGATATACGCCAACATTCGCTTCCAATTCGTCGAGGAGAATTAATCCAAGCCATGGCCTGCGCGCAAACGTCAGATCATCTGGCAAATCCTTGAAAATTGGTGGCTTCGAGTTTTTTGACCATACGGCGTCGGCGCGTTCGGATTTTCAGACACCACGCGACCGATCTTGACCGGACAACCATTTGTCAGCACTATCATGACAAATCTACACATACTCATGGCAAAGACACTACAAGTTAGGATTGAAGAAGACCTCCGAACTGAGGCGGACGAGGTGCTTCACGAAATCGGCCTCGACGTTCCTTCTGCCGTCCGGCTGTTCCTCACCAAGGTTGTCCAAACTCGGAGCATTCCGTTCGAGCTCAAGGCCTCCGGTATGCGCGTCGTGGAACTTGCCGTCGATCCCGACATCCATGCCCGCATGGACGAGATCGGAACCCTTTGGGCGAAGAAGAAACTTCAAAGGGTGTAATCTGTGGCGCTCTTCATCTCCGAGCGCATTCGCAAGCGCGAGTTTGGCCGGGAGATTTCTTCCGCCGACAAGGAAACACTCTTGGAGGGCGCGCGCGTCTGCCTGAGTGCGAGCATCGCCGGTCACGGCTTGCCCAAAGGCACCCGTTTGCTCAAGGCTTACGCCACAACGAAACAAGGCCCGCGCCGGATCCTCTATCTCCTCGTCGTCCAGGAAAATGACTTCTTTGTGCTTTTTTATCGCCCCAAACAAGACGACGTCGGTGCAAACATGAGCCCGAAAAATCCCGTCTTCAGCAGCGCCCTCACGAAGCACCTAGATCTGCTCCGCGTTGACCTGGCCGCCGGCAGAATCGAGCAAATTACACCCGAAGCAGACGGCGTGCCGGTTTGATTCGCTCCAGAAGTTCGTATCCACGGCGGTTGAAGCGAATGAAGCGAATCGATGGTGAGATATCCGGTCACCAGCCCGGCATGACGGCGTCAAACTTTGACCTGCTTTCGATTATCCCTGCGAGCCTCCCTCTGAAAACGCCCGATTCGCTTCAAAAGTTCGTGGTTTGATCCACGCCGGGGAGCCAGTGGGATACGAACTCCGCGCGAGATAAGTTAAATTTTGTAAATCGCTGTAAAACAACATGAAAAGATGAGCTAAAGGGTTCTCACCGTGCTCATTATTTTTCCGGGTAGGTGCAAATCCCTCGACACTGTCCGCAAATAATCGACCGCGGCCTGCTGGTCCCGGTTGAGCGAATCGGCCAGGGTTCCAGACCAAAAGTGTGTCGGGAGCTTTGGGATCATCGCCTCTAGATTCTATCTTCTCGCACTTCCGCCAAGATCCGTCGCCGCGCTTGGATTTCCAGACACCAAGGCGTTCCCCGTCGAATCGCCGGCCCGATTAGGAGGTCACGCCAGAATGCCGCGGATCACGTGACCATGCACGTCGGTCAGGCGGCGCTCGATTCCGCTGTTGTAGAAAGTCAGCCGCTCGTGATCGAGGCCGAGAAGGTGAAGAATCGTGGCGTGGAGATCATAGATCGTCGTGACCTTGTCCACGGCCTTGAACCCGAGATCGTCGGTGGCGCCGTAGGTGAAACCGGGTTTCACGCCCGCGCCGGCCAACCAGACGGTGAAGCCCTTTTCGTTGTGGTCGCGGCCATTGGCGCCCTTTTGAAACGTCGGCATGCGGCCGAATTCGGTGACGAATGCCACCAGCGTGTCCTTGAGTAGTCCGCGTTCTTTCAGATCCCGCAATAGCGCGGCGGCCGGTTGATCGAGGATGGGCGCGTGAGTAGTGTATTGATCGACGATGTGTTTGTGTCCGTCCCAGTTGCCGACGCCCTCGCCCATGGCGTAGGCACCGTTGAAGAGCTGCACGAAACGCACGTCGCGCTCCAGAAGCCGACGCGCGAGCAGGCAGTTGCGGGCGAATCCCGCTTTGGTCTTGTTGCCATCGTTCACCCCGTAGGCCTGCAACGTCTGCAGACTCTCTTTGGCAAAGTCACCGACCTCGGCCGCGGCGAGCTGCATTTTGGCGGCGAGTTCGTAGGCCGAGATCCGCGCCGCGAGTTCCGTGTCACCGGGATTCTCCGCGAGATGGCGATCATTGAGCAGTTTTAGAAAATCGTAAGTCGCGCGGTCATTCTGCGCGGTGACACCAGCCGGTCGGTTAAGATGCGGGATCGGTTTGTCGGCGTTGAAGGTGACGCCCTGATATGCTGCGGGCAGAAACCCGGCAGCCCAATGGCGCGAACCGGTCTGCGGCACGCCGCGTGGATCGGGAATCGCCACGAACGCGGGCAGATTCTGGCATTCGCTGCCGAGCGCATACGTCGCCCACGAACCGATGCCGGGAAAACCATCGAGGATGAAACCTGTGCTCATCTGATTTTCTGCCGGACCGTGCGCGGCGGACTTCGCGGTCATCGAGTGAATGAAGCACATCTCGTCGGCGAGTTCCGCGAGATCGGGCAGAAGGTTGGAAACCATCTTGCCACTCTGTCCACGGGGTTTGAATTCCCAGAGCGGTTTGATGACGTTCCCCTGCATGCCCTGGCCGGTGATAAGACCTTCGCCGCCCGGCATGGGCTGGTTGTGCAGCCGAATCAGCTCGGGCTTGTAGTCGAAGGTGTCGATGTGGCTGATTGCCCCGGAGCAGAAGATCATCAACACGCGTTTGGCTTTGGGCTCGAAATGCGGTGGGCGTGGCGCGTAGGGCGTGCGAGAGTTAATCTGCGGACGCCACGGAGCCCCGGCCGCGCTGAGGCGTTGTTCGGCCAGGAGGGCGGCGAGCGCAATGCCTCCGAGTCCTGTTCCACCCCAGCGAAGGAAATCACGGCGACTGAGGAGATGGCGTCCGGCGTGCGAGAGAGGGGAGGGGTTCATGGTCGAATCAGTGAACGTGGACAAATTCGTTCGTGTTGAAGAGCGCGCGGCAGAAAAGCGGCAGGCCGTGCTCCGCGATCATCGCGACTGCGGCGGTCGTCTCCACCGGCGCCGGCTCGCGACCAAACATCAGTCGAAACGCCAGCCGCACCTGCGCGCCGGCGGTCGGGCCCGCCTCCCGCTCCAATCGAGCGGCGAGGGCCGTCGTCTGCTGCATCATGAATGGGCTGTTGAGGAGATTGAATGCCTGCAACGGTGTCGTTGACCGAGTGCGGCTCGGCGCAATCTGGCCGGCGTCGGGACAGTCGAACGCGCCGAAGACGTCGTCGAGCTGCGCGCGCGGTTTCGTCTGATAAACCATGCGCCGGAAATCGTCCCCGGAAAAATCAACCTTCGGCACGTAAGTCTGGACGTTGCTCTGGCTGATATTGGCTTCGAACAGGAAGAATCCCGGACCACCCTCGCGCAGATCCAGCTGGCCAGCCGCGGTGATGATCGCATCACGCAACGGTTCGGCGTCCAAGCGTCGCGGCGGATAGCGCCAGAGGAGCCGCGACGCAGCATCAACTTCGAGTCCTTTGGGGTGCGGGCGCGACGACTGCCGGTAAGTGTCAGAAAGCAGGATCAGCCGGTGCATTGATTTCATGCTCCAGCCACGGGCGACAAACTCGGTCGCCAGCCAGTCCAGCAGCTCCGGGTGCGTGGGCTTGGCTCCGTTCATTCCGAAGTCGCTCGGGGTGTCCACGAGACCGGTCCCAAAGTGATAGTGCCAGATGCGGTTCGCCATGACTCGGGCCGGCAGCGGATTTTCCGAATCAACGAGCCAGTCCGCTAGGGCCAGACGGCGTTTTTGCTCCGGAGCGTCGCGGGGCAGTTCGAGCTTCTTCCCAAACCGGGCTAGCCCGGCCGGCGCCACTTGCTCGCGGGGTGACAACGTCTCGCCGCGGTGCAGCCGAAACGTCGGGCCCGGTTCGCGCAACCTGCCCGCGTAGACCGGCGGAAAGTCGATCAGACGCTTCACCTCAGTGCGGAGGGTCCGGCGTTCAGCGACCAGCTGGGCAATTTCCATTACGCGCGCAGTCGGCACGGAGCTGAGCGTCGGCACGTCTGGCACGCGCTTCCGCCACGCATCGCCTAGACGATCCTGGGACCCAGCCACCTGCGTCCATGCGCGCCCATCGACCGAGATCTCGATCCGATATCCCGTGACAAGATGGTCGTCCAGTTTGGGCTGACGATCACTACGGTTGCGGCTCCACAGCATACGGTCGATCCGCTCCACTTTCGGAAACTCGATCTGCACGAACCCCGGCCCCTTGGCGGGAGAATTCCAGGCCGCACGCTCGTTGTAGCGGCCATCATTCACGTAAAACGGATTGCCGTCCTCGCCGTCGACCACGGGCGAAGTCGCGGTGGCGCCGAATTCCTTTAGGGCGACATTCCGGGGCGACTCGCCGGCAGTAAAGACCTCGAGTTCGTCGATGTAGCCCTCAGGGGTGTTCGAGGCGAGGACGGTGAAGCGCACGAACTTGGCGTCGATCGGTTCGAAGCGCTCTTCGTTGGTCTTCACGACCACGGGCGCCCGCAGATGCGGCGTGTGCATGGGAGCCTCGCCCGCGGTGGTTTTCAATTCCTCGAGGAGGACTGCATCGGCGGACAGCATGCCGCTTCCGACTGCGATAAGCGCGAGCCGGCTTTCGCTCGTCAGCGTGTGGATGTTGGCGTCGTAAAATCCACTCCAGCGTTTCTCGCCGGAGACCGCCGGTGAGCCATCGGCAAACTTGGCCTGGCTCACCTGTGCGATTTCGCGCCCGTCGAGCGTGACGCGCACCGCCGTCGCGTGCTCCGGTGCCACACCCCACGAAAGCCAGACGCGGAAGCGGCCGACCGGAAGCGCGCCCCATGGCTGCCACGCCGATGCGCTGTCGCCGCCCGCGGGACGCACGCGGAAGTTCTCATTCAAGGTCGGTAGCCGCAGCTCGTCGCCCGCGTCGCTTGCCTGGCCGCGGGCCGACCCTGCCGTATAGGCAACAGACTCGCTCGTCTTCTCGGGTGCCAGCGCGACCACTCGCTTGGCCCGCACCAGCGGCCGAAACGGTGCGAGCTGAGCGTCGATCGACGCGATACCGCGCCGCGGCGCCGCGGCCTGTGCCATCAACGCGGCGTGGTTGCGCGGCCGCAACGGACGTTCGCCGTGCTCTACACCTTGGAAAACCGCGACCATCGAATAGTAGTCGGCCTGCGAAATGGGATCGAATTTGTGATCGTGACAGCGCGCGCAGCCCACGGTGAGGCCCAAAAACGCACTGCTCGTGGTGCCGACGAACTCGGAGAGTTCGTCCCCGCGTTGGCCGAGGTTAAAATAGGGTGGCTCGAAACTTTGCAGGAAGTCGAAGGATCCGCCGACGATGAAGCCCGTCGCTTCGTCGACCCCGAGCGCATCGCCGGCGAGCTGCTCGCGGACGAACTGGTCGTAGGGTTTGTCCTCGTTCAAGGCACGGATCACGTAGTCGCGATAGGGCCACGCGTTCGGACGGAGATTGTTGCGCTCGAAACCGTCGCTCTCGGCAAATTTCACGACGTCAAGCCAGTGCCGCGCCCATCGTTCGCCGTAACGCGGTGACGCGAGCAGCCTCTCGACCAAACGGGCGTAGGCATCCGGGGATTTGTCCGCCACAAACGCGTCCACTTCATCCGGCGTGGGCGGCAATCCAATCAGATCAAAACTCAGCCGGCGAATAAGCGTCCGCGCGTCGGCCGGCGGCGAGAGCGCGAGGCCGTTTTCCTTCAGCTTCACCGCGATGAACGCGTCGATCGGAGTTTTCGCCCCGCCCGGGGGAACAGGCGGCGTTTCTGGACGAGCCAACGGACGAAACGACCAGTGTGATTTCCATTTCTCCCCGACGGGCGCCCGACCGTCGTCGGGCCAAACGGCTCCTTGGTCGATCCACGCGCGGAGGATTCCGATTTGTTCTCCAGTTAACGGGTCGCCCTTGCTTGGCATGAGCATGTCCTCGACTAGGTCGGCAACGTAGTGAATGAGCGGACTCGCCGCGCTCTTTCCGGCACGAATGTTGGGCGCTGAACTTTCGCCCCCGGCCAGCGCGATGCTTTTGTCGTCAAGCCGGTAGCCGCTGCGTTGTTTTTCCGGGCCATGACACGAGTAACAGGATTGCTCGAAGATCGGCTGAACATCGCGGGTGAAATCGATCGGTCGCGATGCGGGCGGCGGTAGTTTCGAAGCATCGACGGGTGCGTCGGCAAATACAGGGGTGCCCAGAGCGCAGAGGCCAAGTAAGAGCGCAGGCTGTCTCACAGGTTTCCTTTTTTCATTTCGCGGAGCAGGTGGTCGCTCGCGCGCCAGGCCAGCGCCATGATCGTGAGAGTGGGATTCTTGTCGGCGTTACTCGCGAACGGCGCGCCATCGGCCAGGAAGATATTTTTCACATCCCAGGTCTGACCCCATTTGTTGGTGACGGATTTTTTCGGATCGGCGCCCATGATCGCGCCGCCCACCTCGTGGATCACCGCGCCGCCCTGCACGATGGCGCGGCGCCCGTCCGAATCAGGCTGACCGCGCACCGTGCCACCCATAGCGACGACCAAATCGGCGAATGTGCGCTGCATGTGCACCACCTGTCGCAGCTCGTGATCTGACCATTGCCAGTGGAAGCGCAGGACCGGAATTCCCCAACGGTCCTTCACGGCCGGGTCGAGTTCGCAGAAGGACTGCTCGTTCGGGATCATTTCGCCGCGGCCGGTAAAGCCTACGAACGATCCGTAGTAGCGGCGCATGTCTTCCTTGAATTGCCGCCCGTAGCTTCCGCCTGTCATTGAGACGGTGCCGTTGGCGATGCCCATGCCCGGCATGCTTCGCCCGGTGCCGAATTCGACGTGGTAGCCGCGGGGAAAGTTAAGTTTGCCCTGCCCTTGTGGTTTGCAAAGCCACCAAGGAATGAAGACGTGCAAGCCGCCGGCACCGTCCTCGTTGTGCGGAGGTAAATTTTCCAGCCTAGGGATCTGCCCGCCGAGCGAGGCCCCGACGGTATCCATCACGTATTTTCCAACCAGGCCGCTTGAGTTTGCTAGGCCGTTGGGAAACGACGCCGACTTCGAATTCAGGAGAATTCGGACAGTCTCCGCTGAGCTTGCGGCCAGCACGATTACCCGGCCACGCACCCGGCCCTCGTGGCCGGTTTTCTTGTCGATGAAGACTACCCCATTAGCTAAACCAGCAGAATTGAGGGTGACCTCGCGGACCATCGCGTCCGTCAAAAGGTCGAGTAGCCCGCTCGCCATCGCGGGTGGCAAATGGACGGTCGTTGACTGGTAAGCCGCGCCGATTGAGCAACCGCGATGACAATGCGTCGCCCAGAAACATGCCGAGCGTGCCCGCATCGACTCCGCGACGAGACGTTGAGCGCGCAGGTTGCCCGGGTGGAGTTTTACGGGCACGTTTCGATCATTAAGCCGCGTGCTGAGTACGGCGCGATGGACGGGGACAACAGGTATTCCTAAAGATTGGGCGTGTTTCCGTGCGAGCTGTTCGCCGGCGCGGGGTTTGGGCGGTGGGAGCAATACGCCGGGCGGAGAATCGGGCGAGTTCTCGATCCCCTCGCTGTCGCCATACACCCCGACAAGCATCTCAACTTTGTCGTAGTAGGGCGCGATGTCTTCATAGGCGAGAGGCCAGTCGAAGCCGAGGCCATCCCGGCTGCGGGGCTTGAAATCGTAGGGCCCGTTGCGGAGAGAGATGCGGCCCCAATGATTGGTGCGGCCCCCCAGCATGCGTGAGCGCCACCACATGAACTGTTCCTCGGGCTTGCTTGAGGCGTTCGTGTAGGGTTCACCGGGCACCTGCCAACCGCCGTCGACCGTGGCATCGTGAAACCCGCGCGGTTTGTCCGGCGTGCCCACGCCTCGGAGGGGAGCGTCGGCGTTGGTTTGAAACATCGCGGTCTCCCTGACCGGGTCATAGTTTCTGCCCGCTTCGATCATCAACACGCTGGCACCCTCCATTGTTAAGGTGTAGGCGGACTGACCGCCACCGGCGCCCGAACCCACGACGATGACATCGTAGGAGTCTTTCAATTCACTTGGATTGATGAGCGCCATTTCCGAAAAGCTGCTATCGGTGCCAAGAAATTGGCCCGGATTATTCCGGGAGCGGCCGCCCCTTGGTTTCTGGTGCGAGCCAGATTACAACTAGTCCAACTACATAGACCAACGTGATGATTGCGCCCGCCCGGGCGTAGCTGCCGTCGAACACCTTCATGAGTGCCCCCATCTGGATGGCGGCGGCGGCGGCTAGAATCCGTCCGGCGTTGAAGGCTACACCCTGCGCCGTCGCGCGCACGCGAGTGGGGAAAAGCTCGGGCAGGTAAAGCGGGAGCCAGCCATAGAACGCCGCCGTAGTCGCGCCCACCAAAAATGTCATGGCCAGAAATCCGGAGTTGTAGTGGTCGAAACCGCGGAAAATCCACGCGCAACTGCCCAGCGAGCCGAGGCAGAGCAGAAAGAACGCGGGACGCCGGCCCAAGCGGCCGCCGATCCAGGCCCCGGCAAGGCAACCGATGATCGAACCGACCGCCGTCAGCGTTTGCACGAAGGCTTTCGCCCGCGGCTCCCCGGGACCGGCCATCTGGTCCGCCCACAGGGGCAGCCACTGCACCGAGCCCCATGAGCCGATCAAGGCGATGCTGGCCAAGAGCGATCCAAGCAAAGTCAGGCGAAGCAGGGGGCGCGAAAGCATTTCTTGAAGCGGACGCGCCGGTCCGGCCCGCGCGGCCTCGAGCCAGCGGGGTGACTCCGGCACATAAAGGCGGATGAAAAATGTGAGCAACGCCGGCGCGGCGCCGATCAACATCACCCAACGCCAAGAATCCTGTGTCACCGGAAAGAAGATCCCGATTAGCCCCACGACGGCGAAACCGACGTTGGCTGCCGCTCCGATCACCCCGGCTAGGAGGGGACGATGTTTCTCCGGCCAGACCTCCATGACCAAGGCCACACCCAGCGACCACTCTCCGCCCATTCCCAGCGCGGCTACGAACCTGAGCGCTCCGAGTTGCAGCGGGGTCTGGGCAAAATACGTGATCCCCGTGAACAGCGAGTAACAGAGGATTGCCAGGCTCATGGCCCGAACCCGACCGACCCTGTCGCCGAGCCAACCAAAGACGAGACCGCCGAGCGCAGCGCCGAGCAGGAAAAGCGCCGTAATGATCCCCATCCATTGGCCGATATAGCCATCGCCCACTGTGCCCGCCGCTTGCTGCATTTCCAGCAGAGCGGGTCGGGCGACCAAAGGGAAAATTCCCATCTCCAAACCGTCGAACATCCAGCCGAGGAAGGCCGCGACAAGAACGAGATTTCGCCGGTCGGTCGCGACCGCAACGGGTGGGAGCGGCGAGGGGGAAGCCGGGAGAATTGGAAGGTTAGATTTCGGGGGCACGGCAGCAGTGATTTTCGGGGAATCGACCAGGCGGGGTTAAAGGCAGAGTCGCCGAAAACAGCGGCGCGCATCGTAAACAGAATCTACAGTGAGGGGGCAGAAATGGGTATCAAGATCAAAGATCGATGTGATCGATCATTAAGTTATTGACAGCAGATGACGCTAGAATCACCTCAACTGGTGAGCGGTATTCCGGATGCCTCACCTTACCTCATCCTCGGGATTCCCCCCCCTTTATCATTCAATGGCACATAAAGTTCTTATAATCGTTGGCGATGCGACCGAGACCGTCGACACGCTGTATCCTTACTACCGGCTGCAAGAGGCGGGGTTTATTCCCGTGGTCGCGGCACCCGACAAGCGACGCTACCAAATGGTCCTGCACGAGGTGAAGCCGGGCTGGACGATCACCAAAGAATGGGAGGGATATACGATCGAGGCGGACATCGCGTTTCGCGACATCAAGCCCGAGGAGTATGTCGGGATATTTTTCAGCGGCGGGCGGGCCCCGGAATACATCCGCGACGATCCGGATCTGATCAACATTACCCGTTGGTTCTTTCAACACAACAAACCGATCGCCAGCGTCTGCCACGGCTGCGAAATCCCGGCGCGCGCCGATTGCATCCGAGGTCGGCGGATCGCGGCCGTGGGCAAATGCCGGTTCGACGTCGAGGTGTGCGGAGGTATTTTTGTGAACGAACCTTGCGTCGTGGACGGAAATCTCGTCAGCGGTCGCACCTTCCACGACCACGGGAAATACATGGGATCTTGGATGCGCCTGCTCGAAGCCGAACGCCAGCGTCTCGAGGCGGCGGCTTGAATGATCGTCGAAACTCGCAGCCAACTACTGAAATAACGATGACACGGCGCGAATTCATGACGGTCGCGGCGGGTGGAGCCACGGTGGCGGGTTTGCCAAGGTTGGGCGCGAAGACCGCGCGGAATGACTTCAATCTGGGGTTCAGTCTCTATGGCATGAAAACGCTCCCGCTGGAGCGGGCGTTGGCCGAATGCGCGCGGATCGGTTATCGCAACATCGAGCTCGCCCTCATTGCGGGCTTTCCCACGGAGCCGGCGAATCTCACCAAAGAGACACGGACGACGGTGCGGCGGCAGGTCGCCGCGTCGGGGCTTCCGGTATCAAGCTTACTCATCAATCTCAGTTTGGCCGCCGACGAAAAGGCCCACGCGACCCACCTAGAAAATCTGCGGATCGCCGCCCTTTTTGCGGCCGAAATCGACCCAGTTAAACCTCCGATCGTGCAAACGGTGATGGGAGGTGCGCCGCAGGACTGGGAGGAGAAAAAAGTCCTGATGGCGGCGCGTCTGCGCGAGTGGAACGCGATCGGGCGCAGCCATGGGGTTACGGTAGGGGTGAAGGCGCACGTCCAAAGTGCGGTGAATACTCCCGACAAGTTGCTTTGGATGCTCCAAGAGGCCGGTGGATCGAACCTCGCCGTCGCCTACGACTATAGTCACTACGCGCTCGCCGGGATCTCCCTTGAAGACAGCCTGCGGCCGCTCGCCTCCCAGATTAAATTCGTGCACATCAAGGATGCACGGCGAGACGGTAACGATGTTCGTTTCTTGCTCCCCGGCGATGGCACGACGGACTACGCCGCCTATTTTCAACTGCTCGAGAAATACGGTTATCGCGGCCCAGTGGTGGTCGAAGTAAGCAGCCAAATTTTTAGCCGGCCCGATTACGATCCGATTGCCGCCGCCGAGAAAGCGTATGCCGCGCTCACCCGAGCCTTGGAAAAGTAGCGTCGCCCACCCCTGTCGTCCCCCATCAAAAATCATGCACATACACTCCCAAACCACTCACTCAGTCTTCCGGGCCGTAGGCCTGTTCTTGCTTCCCGTTGCGCTCCTTGCCCAGACCCCTTCGGCGGTGCCCGACCCCGGCGCAAATCCCGCCGCCGAGAAAATTATTAAGCTGTCTGCGTTCGAAGTCCAAGGTGCCTCGGCAGGCTATGGGGCGCAGTATTCGAGTTCTTCTTCACGTCTCAATCTGCGTTATATAGACGTCCCTCAATCGGTGGGTGTCGTTACCGCCGAGTTTCTCAACGATGCCTTCGTCTTCGACAGCCGCGAGTTCACGAAATACGTGCCCAACGTCCAGCCCCGCTCCAACACGCACCAGCCGGAGATTATGTATATCCGCGGACTGCAAATTTCCAATACCTATGTCGACGGCTATATTGCCCCGCTAGCGGTCCAACGCGACCGCGGGCTTTACGATCGGATCGAGTATGTAAAAGGACCGGCGTCCGCCGCGATGGGCCGCGGCGAGGCGGGAGGCTTGGTTAACTTTATTTCGAAATCACCGCTCAATACGAATCGCAACATCGGTGACATTACGCTCGGTTCAGATTCGTTTTACCGAGCTGAGTTTGATCACAACTCGCGCATCACGCCCAACGGGAGCATGGCTTACCGCATACCCCTTTTCTACGAACAAGGTGATGGCCCGCGCGGCGGAGAATTGATGCGTTCGCGCAAATATGGCATCGGGCCCTCGTTTCGTTGGGTAATCGGGCCCAAGACCAGCCTGCTGATAAACACATCTTACGCCTACAACCAAAGCGGCGGCCCCGTGGGGGAAGCCTATTGGCAGAATAATGAACAGTTCCGCCTCCAAGCCTCCTTGGGTCAGATCAATCCCAACAATCCGGCGCAATGGAATCCATTTCGAGGCGATGCTTACATTCCGAAAGAACGCGTCTTCGGCTGGGCCGGCCGGGGACGTGAGAGCGATATCACCACGCTTTCCGCGTTCTTCACCCACAAGTTCAGTGATTCGCTTTCCATCCGGCAGGGTATCGCGCGTAACGACGTCAAGGAGGAACTCCGGCGCTTCGCGATGTCGCCGACGGCCTTGCGCAACCCCGCCTTTCCTAACGATTTCCAAGTTGGCCTGAGCTATCTACGGGAGTTTAGGGACATTGATAGCACGCGCGTCCAAGGCGATGTGCTCTATGAGCTCAAATTCGGCTCAACTTCTCACCAACTGCTTGCCGGCTACGATGTCGTGCGTGGCAACAACGATACTCGCTCGGGCCAGCAGGGCGGTCTGACCCAGCTTCTGTATAACCCCAACTACACTCTGCCCGCCGGATTCAATCCGGAAACCTATGTTCAAGTTTATACCACCGACACCAAGAGCAAGAGCGACGGATTCGGCTATTTTTGGCAATACTCCGGCTCTTTTTTCAACGATAAGCTTAGTGTGATGTATGGCTGGCGGAAGGATAAGAGCGGTATTGAAACGCTCAACCGCCGGACGAACGTCTTGTCCACGCCCGCCGACCTAACAACCGACGTCCCGCGATACTCGGTCAGCTACAAGCCCGTGGATTGGCTATCCGTCTACTACGTCCATAGCGAGCAGGCCGATCCGCGGGTCAATGCGCTCCTTTACGGCAACATTTTGCCCAGTGCCGGAGCGGTCGGCTGGGACCCGAACGATCCGCGGTTGCAGGAGCGCCTCACGTCGCAGGTGAAGGCCGAGATGGACGAGATCGGGGTGAAAGCGAGCTTGCTCGACAATCAGCTCACTGCGTCCTTTGCGCTCTTCAATATTGTTCGTAACGGATTTATTCTGAACGATTTCAAATCTGAGCCAAGCCGTAATGGGGTCGGTTCCGTTTCGTTCAATCGGAACTACATAGCAGACGGCGAAAACGCCCGTGGCTTTGAATTGGAACTGAACGGCAAGCTTACAAAACGACTCACTATTCTCACGGGGGCCAACGGTATCACCGGTGAAAAACGCGCCTCCGATGGACGCATCGTGCCAATCGAGGCGATGATCAACTCTACGATGATCAACGCCCGGTATGATTTACGGGACAACAACCGCAACGGCTTCGAAGTCACCGCCGGCGGAAAGCTGATGTTCAAGGGCTGGGTCATGGCCCCCGGCACCTACGAGTCTTTCCGTGCCGACCAATACTTGCTCGACGCCGGGGTGAATTACTCGTGGGCCAATGGGCGCTACTCGGTGCGCTTGCGCTGCAATAACATCATGAACGATCTCGTGTTCATCTCGGGAAACTCGCAATATGCACTGCGCCGGTTCTTCATCTCGGTGCCGATTCGATTTTAGTCCGTCCATCCATGGTCGCCCGCTGTCCTTGGTCGCTTGTCAGTTGGGTCGTCTGGATGGGAGTGGGAGTCGTGGGCACGGCATTCGCCGCAGACGGCGGACGCTCGGTCAACCCTCAGTTGACGGGCGAGCCGCTTCCGGCGCGGGAAGCAGTTGGCCGTCTGCACGCGCCGCTCGGATTTAAGATCACGCTCGCGGCCTCGGAACCCGACGTCCAACAGCCCATCGCGATCGCTTACGATGATCGCGGCCGGCTCTGGGTGGCGGAATGCTACTCCTACGCGGGCTCCAATTTCACCGACGAGAAGCGGGATCGAATTTTGATCTTCGAAGATACGGACGGCGACGGGATTTTTGATTCGCGGAAAGTCTTTCACGACCGCCTGAACCGGCTGACCGGCCTAGCGATCGGATTCGGCGGCGTCTGGGTGACCACTGCGCCGACGCTGTCGTTTATTCCAGATCGCAACGGTGACGATGTTCCCGACGGCGAGCCGCTCGCGCTCCTCGATGGCTGGACGACAAATGCCGAGCATAACACCGTGAACGGTCTGTCCTGGGGTCCCGATGGTTGGCTCTACGGGCGCCACGGCATCAAGAGCCCGTCGTTAGTTGGGTTACCTGGCGCTTCCACTTCCGGGCGCATCGAGGTGAGCTGCGGCATCTGGCGGTTTCACCCGACTCGGCGCGTATTCGAAGCAGTCGCCGACGGCACGATCAACCCGTGGGGGTTGGATTTCGACGACTACGGGCAGGGTTTTGTCAGCACCAGTGTCGTCGACCATTTCTGGCACTTGGTGCCGGGTGCGCGCTGGGAACGATGGAAAGATCGCGGCGGGCACCCGGATCCCTATAGCTACGAGTTGATGTCGCCTGCGAGCGACCATCTGCATTGGAGCGGCGGAATGTGGGATAAGAACGGCCGGATTGCCGGCACCAACGACCAACTTGGTGGCGGCCATTCGCACAGTGCCGCCATGATTTACCTCGGTGACCGGTGGCCACAGGAGTTTCGCGGCACCGTTCTCATGAGCAACATCCATGGCCGCCGCATCAATCGCGATGCGATCAGTCGGCGGGCGGGCACCGGCTCCTATGTGGCAACGCACCGGCCCGACTTTCTAACCGTCGACGATCCTTGGTTCCGAGCGATCTCGCTCCAATATGGACCCGATGGCGATGTTGTGATGACCGATTGGGCGGATTTCGGTGAATGCCACGACCGAGATGGCGTCCACCGGTCGAGCGGACGGATCTACAAAATTTCCTGGGGTGCTCCTCGCAAGGTGGACGTTAATCTCGGCCGGGAATCCGATGCCGCGCTCGTTTCTCTTCAACTCCATCGGAACGATTGGTTTGTTCGGCACGCTCGCCGATTGCTTCAGGAACGCGCGGCCGTCGGAGCCGACATGACGGCGGCGCACGCCGCACTCCGCCAGATCTTCGAAGAGAACTCAGAAGTCACCCGAAAGCTGCGCGCGTTGTGGGCGCTGCACGTATCGGGCGGAGCCGATTCGGTTTGGTTAGGCGAGCGGTTGACCCACCCGGACGAGCATATTCGTCACTGGGCGGTGCGGCTGTTGATGGAAAAAGAAGACGGCTTAAAGCAGGCGGAACCGTTGGCGAGACTCGCCGCCGAAGAGTCTTCCTGGCTGGTGCGCTTGGCGCTGTCGTCGGCTCTCCAGCGTCTCGCGCCGGGAAGCCGCATCAATTTGGCCCGGGCGCTGATCGCGCGCAGCTCGACCGATATCGATCCGAACTTGGCGCGAATGATCTGGTATGGATTGCAACCAGAGATCGCGTTGAACCCGGCGGTCAACGGGCCGGTCGGCTTGGACAGTCGCGTTCCGCTGCTTCGCCGCTTCACTGCGCGGCGGCTGGCCGCAGCGATGGCGAAAGACGCGGCGGCGGGTGGGGCGTTGTTTGCCGGCCTCAAGTCGGCCAAGGATGAAGACGCCGTTATAGACTTGCTCACCGGCACTTCGGAGGGCCTCAAGGGCGCGGGCCGAGTGCTAGCTCCCGACGGAGCGCAAGAGCGATTGAGGCAGTTGATGAGAACCGGCGAACCGGGGGTTCGGCGCCCGGCAAATTTACTCGCCGCGACTTTGGGGGATTCGGAAGCCATCGAAGCGTTGCGTCGTGAAATCAACGACCCCAATGGGGTGCCCGCACTTCGGAAGGAATCATTGAGGAAGCTAACCGAGATTCGGCCGAGTTGGTTGCTCGACGACTTGCTTGGTTTGCTCCGCACCGGACAGATCGCGGAGTCGGTCCTTCAGGCGTTATCGGGTTATGGCGATCGGCGCGTGCCCGATGCGATTTTCGCCGCAGTTTCGGTTCTGAAACCGGCGGAAATGATCGTCGCGATTGAAACCCTCGCTTCGCGCGCCGATTTCGCGCGAAAGCTCCTCGACCAGATCTCGCTGGGGAAAATCGACCGAAAGGCGATATCTCCAAGTCAAGCCCGGCAGATTTCTCGATTGGGGGACCCCGCGCTGACAGCGCAGTTGGATAAAGTGTGGGGCGCGGTAGGTCGTTCCGCCGCAGTGACGGCGACCACGATTACGCGGCTCAAGCATCAACTGGCTCCCGCCGTTTTGGCGGAGGCAAATCTGACCAACGGTGCGGCGCTCTTCGAGCAGCGCTGCGCGGTATGTCACCGATTGTTCGGACAGGGCCAGAATATCGGCCCCGATCTTACGGGTTCGGGGCGCAAGGATCTCGATTACCTGTTGCTCAATATCATCGATCCCAACGCCTCCGTCCCGGCGGACTATCGAATCACCGTGATAACTCTGCATGATGGCCGCGTGCTCACGGGTTCGATCCTGAGCGAGACAGCGGAGGTGGTGACGCTCCAGCTGTCGAACGCCGAGACGAAGCTGAATCGTGCTGAGGTAAAAACAGTCGAGCGTTTGCCGATGTCTCTCATGCCGGCGGGCTTGTTGGAGTCGATGACCGCGACGGAACTCAGGGATTTTATTGGGTATCTCATTTCGGATCCCTCGCCTTCGGGCGGGCAGACGCCTTGAATCGAGCCTCGGTTCGTTACGGCCAATAACGCTCTGGCAATTTGAACCGACTGGACAAAAGGTTTTCTACGACTCCGGTTCCATTCAACGCGGAGCCCAGTTTTTAATCCATGATACCGGCAGACACATTTCAAACGAAGTCCTCGCAAATTTACGCCGCGATCAAGGCGGACATCACTTCAGGCGCCTACAAACCGGGAACTCACTTGGTGCGGCGAGAAATGATCAAACGGTTCGGCGTGAGCCTCTCCATTGTGAACGAGGCGCTCGGCCGGCTTGGCAATGACGGTTTGGTCGAGACCAAAGAAATGTATGGCACGCGCGTGATCGCCCTCAGCACTGAAATGCTCCGGGATGAGTTTGTTTTGCGCGAGGCAATCGAACGACACGTGGTACGCCTGCTTGCGGAGCACGGCTCCGATGAAGTTTTCGAGCAGTTGCTTGAAAGGGCCCGGATGTTGGATGGCTGGATTGCGGCCAAGGGTTACGACGAAGAGGAGGGTAAGATGATGCACTTGGAATTTCACCTCGGCCTGGTGCGAGCCACGGGCTACGCCTCCCTGGAGGAAACTCTAAAGAGATCTAGCACGAGGGTGCTGCTAACTACCCGGTGGATCAAAAGCCAACGAGTTCCGCATCCAGTGGATTTTCACGAGCAACTGGTCCGCTCCTTCATGACCCGTGATCCGATGAAAGCGGATCGGGAGATGCGGAGCCATCTGCACTACACGGTCGATGCGATTGAAGCGGCGACGCGTGCTTTGAATTCTTCAATCGTAGCTGGAGGAAGATAAGGAGCGGTTGGGTCCAAAAGGGATAGAAATTAGGGCAGCTGGGTTCGGTCGGCAGAGCATGAGCGCTACGAGGGCGTGGTGTTTGATAATTCGAGCGACGGCTAAGCCCCGTCGCGGGAATCTTCTCCCAGTAACTTCACGTCTGCAAACCCGCGGAGATGTTTCACTATGAACCCCGCGGTTTGATTCGCTTCAATAGTTCGCATCCATGGCGGTTGAAGCGAGTGGAGCGAATTGATGACGATATACCCGGTCTCCGCCCCAGCATGGGACCCGCTGATCAGAGAGACGCCCGTTTTTCGTCCAAAGAACGGCTTTCTGTATCAAGTACTGCTCGGAATCAAACGCTGCCTTTACCGGCGTCCGCCCCGTGCCGACCGGGCCAAGTGCAGGGACGATCCCAGAAGGGGCGGCTGCGGTCGCCGTAATACGCGGTCAGGGCGGTGTCCATAACCAGGGATGTCCGGCGCGCGGAGATTCCTGTACTTGGGCAGTGGTCGCGGCCCAATAAGTCATCGACCACCTGTTGGATTAACGGCTGCTGAACGTGGATTGGATGGGCGATTTCAACCGATTCCGTGCCTTTTTCTGTGGTGAGTCGGAGGGGGACGTTATCGAAGGTGGAGTACTCAATGCAGCCCTCGGTCCCGGTGATCCGGCAGATATCGCGGGCCACGCCGGAGGCAAAATTCCAGGTGGCGGCACCGAGCACGCCGCCGGCGGAGAAATGCAGGGCGACCGAGTCCTCCGCATCTTGGGGCGTGGCGCGGTTGACGGCGCGGCCTTGGACGTGCTCCAGCGGGCCAAGAAAAAAGTCGAGCAGATCGAGCGCGTGCGAACCAAGATCGAGAAACAGTCCGGCGCCAGCGGACGGCACACTCGTTCGCCAACCGGCGTCACTTCGGTGGGCGGAAGACGCAAAGTGATAGTCCACCCCGGTGATTCGGCCGATCGTCCCGGCAGTGATCCATTCCTTGACTTGGCAAAAGCGAGGTAGGCCACGGCGGTAGTAGGCGACGTAGAGAGGCACTTCACGCTTTTGAAAGGCGGCGACCATGCGGTCGCATTCCGCGGCGGAGCGCGCCATCGGCTTCTCCACGTACGCCGGTTTGCCAGCGGCGGCGGCTTGCAATGCGTAGGAGAGATGCGAGTCAGGCGGCGTAGCGATGTAGATCGCGTCTACCTCCGGGTCGGCGATCAGCTGTTCGGCTCTGTCGTACCAGCGGGGCACGCCGTGACGCCGCGCATAGTCGGCCGCAAGGTCGCGGTTACGGCGCATGACGGCGACGAGGCGAGAGCGCTCGGCCAAGCGGAAACCCGGACCACTCTTAACCTCGGTTACGTCACCACAACCGATGATGCCCCAGCGCACGACCTGAACGTTCGGACGTTGCGGCGTGGAGGGAAAGGCGAACGGAAGTGGAGGAGAAAGTTGCATGTCGGAAACTGATTGAGCGGACGCGTCGTCTGAGGCGAGGGTGCGCTCGGAGCTGAATGCAATGTTAGGGCGGCAGCTGCTGACCTCGCGTTTCGGGAGCAAACCAGATCACGACCAGACCGACGAGGTAGATCAACGTGATGACCGCTCCGGCTCGGGCGTAGTCGCCATTGAAGTGTTGCATCAGGGAGCCCATCTGCAGGGCGCCGCCAGCCGCGAGGATGCGACCGGCGTTGAAGGAGAGTCCCTGCCCAGTGGCGCGCACCCGCGTGGGAAATAATTCCGGCAGGTACAGCGGGAACCAACCATAGAAGGCGGCGGTGATGCCGCCGACGAGAAACGTAATTGCAAGGAAACGGCCGTCGTAGGTGTCAAAGCCGCGGAAGAGCCAAGCGCAGGATCCGAGGGATAGCAGGCAGAGGATGAAATAGCCTTGCCGCCGGCCGAGCAGGCCTCCCCACCAGCCGCCGAGCAGGCAGCCGACTACCGCGCCCAGCGCCGAGTTGATCTGCGTGTAGGCCTTGGCGTTGTGGTCTTTCAGTTCACCAGCCCGTTTCACTACGGCGGGGGACAGAGCTTCGCCGGCCCGCAACGCATGGGTTCCCGTCAGGGAGAGTTCGGCGAGCGCTACCTGCACGCTCGCCCGCTGGGCCATTTGATCGGCCCAGAGCGGCAGCCATTGCACCGAGCCCCAGGTTCCGATGAGGGCGACCGAAGCCAAGATCATCGCAAGAAAGGTGGAGCGCAGCAGGGGAGGCCGGAGCACCTCGCGCAAAGGCTCATGACGGTCGGTCGAACGCTGGCTTTCTTGCCAGCGTTCTGATTCCGGCACAAAGATTCTCACGAAAAAGGTCAGGAGGGCCGGAGCCGCACCCACGAGGGCGATCCAGCGCCATGATTCCGTCGTGACTTGAACAAAAAGCCCGATCACCGCGATGAGCGCGAAGCCCACGTTGGCGGCGGCGCCGATCACGCCCGCCAGCCACGGGCGGTGTTTTTCCGGCCACACCTCCATGACCAAGGCGATTCCGAGCGACCACTCCCCGCCCATGCCGAGTGCAGCAACGAAACGGGTGATCAGCAGCTGCCAGGGTGATTCGGCGAAATAAACCAAACCAGTGAACAGTGAATAACAGAGAATGCTGATCGCCATGGCCCGCACGCGGCCGATCCGATCGCCCAGCCATCCGAAGAGCACCCCGCCGCCGGCGGCGCCGATAAGGAACGCGGCGGTGATGTAGCCCATCCATTCTCCGACGAATGCGTCCGAAGCCCCCAATCCGAGGGTCTGCTGCATTTGCTGCAAGGCGGGCCGAGCGATCAACGGAAACATCCCCATTTCCAATCCATCAAACATCCAGCCGAGAAAAGCGGTGATCAACACGATCGCCAATTTCGGCTTGGCCTTTGAGTAGGGAGATGTGGCTGCAGGTGAAGTAATCATGGCGAACGGGCAGTTGTGGGAGCGGGAGGGGAGGGGGGGCGAGATTCGGTGTCGGTGCCGAGGTTGGCCCGAAAGGTTTCGGCTCGGATCTTCGCCTCCAAGGCGGCCATCTCCGTTCGCCAGCGGGCGATTCGGCGGTGATCGGTCTGCTTTTGCCCCAAGCGGGCCGCGGCTTCGGCGCTGACTTGCGTCTGCCAAAGGTAGAGTGAACGCAGGCGGGGCAAGCTCTCGAGCGCGGACAGGTCCGCGTCGGTCAAGCGCGTGCCGTGGAGATTGAGGGTCTCTAGGTGGGACAGCCCGGAAAGGGCCCGCAGGCCGGTACCCGTGATGGCGGTGCGGTCCAACTGGAGCCTTCTTAAGTTTTTCATGGCCGCCAGCGCGCCGAGACCCGCATCGGTGACCCCGGTTTCGCCAAGATCGAGCCAGTACAGCGCGGGTGCGATCGGTGCAAGGGCCGCGAGCTCCGCATCGCCGAACGCCGTTAGCTTCACGCGCGCATTCGCGGCCAGCCACGGGCCATCTTGGGTCAAGGGCCGCAACAGGACGCCGAGGCGTTGTTCCAGCGCCGCCGCCGCGGCCAGCACGACGGCGCGGTCCGGCGTGGGTTCCCGAACCCAGCCGAGCCGGGCGGCCAGTCGTTCAAGGATCAGGGGAGGCACTTCGATGGCGGAGACGCGAACATCGAACGGCGCACCCACATCGATCCACCATTCCAGCAACGTCAGCTCGTCCTCGGTCAACTGCGGTTTTCCCTTGGGCGGCATGTGTTGTTTGGCTTCGAGCGGCAGGTGGGCGCGCTTGATCAGCAGGCTGCCGTGGGCGTCGCCCGGCTTGAAGGACAGGCCTGATTTCCCTCCCTGAACGAGGAACTCGCGGGTGTCGTAGCGCAGATCTCCCTGGCTCTTGCTGGCACCGTGACACGAAACGCAGCGCTGCTGAAGGATGGGGTGAATAATGTCGTCGAATAGCCGCGTGTCTTCCACTCGGGTGGGAGCGGGGGAGGCCGCGGCGACGGTGGAAAGCGACAAGTACGACTCGCCGTGGGTGAGAGTGCCCCCGGCGTGTCCGGCGAACCCGAGCAAGGCCACGCTGACGGTGAGGCCGGCGGCGTAGGCGCCCGGACGGTGGCGGAGGAAATAGAGGACCGCGGTGGTGGCGGCGAAGCCGACGCCCAGCCACCGGTGGCGTTCGAGGATTGTGTCGTCGTAGTCCCCGGAGCCCGCCAGCAGCCAGCCGAAGCTGGCGGTGGTCGCGGCGCCGAGAAAACCCAGGCTGAGGATCCAGCTCCGCTGCTGCGCGGTGAGCCGGGGGCCGCCGGGAAAGGCGCCTGCGAGTTCGATTACCGCCAGCAGAATGAATAGTCCGATGGGCAAATGGGCTGCGATCGGATGCAGGCGGCCGGCCAGTTGGAGCCAAGGTTCCATGATCAGGAGGTGCGGAGCGGAAAATCCACCGCCCAGCGGTCCATGGTTGGAGGGAACCTCACGTCAGAATCCCGTGGGCAACGCGGCCGTGGACGTCGGTCAAGCGAAAGTCCCGACCTTGATAGCGGTAGGTCAGGCGCTCGTGGTCGATCCCGAAGGCGGCCAGCAGGGTGGCGTGCAGGTCGTGCACATGCATGTCTTGGCCGTCCGGCAGGTAGCGGTAGCCAAGTTCGTCGGTCGATCCCCAAGTAATGCCCGGTCGGATACCGCCTCCGGCCATCCAGACGGAGAAGGCGTTGATGTGGTGATCTCGGCCGGTGCCTTGTCCCATCGGCGTGCGTCCGAACTCACCTCCCCAGATGACCAAGGTGTCCTCGAGAAGTCCGCGCTGTTTGAGATCTTTAACGAGGGCGGCGGAAGCCTGATCCACCAGCTTGCAGGCAAGCGGAAGGTTCTTGTCGATTTCCGAATGGTGGTCCCAGCCGCGGTGATAGAGTTGGACGAAACGAGTACCGCGCTCGATCAGACGCCGGGCGAGGAGGCAGTTGGAGGCGAAAGACCCGTCGCCCGGTTCCTTGATGCCGTAAAGGTCGAGGGTCGACTGCGGCTCGCGGCGAAGGTCGGCCAATTCCGGCACGCTGGTCTGCATCTTGAACGCCAGTTCGTATTGGGCCACGCGGGTCTGGATTTCCGGATCGAGCGTGCGCTCCGCGCAGTAGCCGTTCAATTCAGCCAGCTCATCGATCAATTGCCGCTGTAGGCTCTGGCAGATGCCATCGGGATTTCCGACGTAATGAACCGGCGTGCCTTTGCTCTGAAACTGCACGCCTTGAAATTTGCTGGGCAGGAAACCGGCGGACCACTGGCGGGCGGAGATCGGCTGGTCGTTGCCCGGACCGTTGGACATTAGCACCACGTAGCCGGGCAGATTGTCGGCTTCGGCGCCGAGGCCGTAGAGCATCCACGAGCCGAAGCTGGGCCGGCCCTTGATGATCGAACCGGCGTTCATGAACGCATGCGCCGGGTCGTGATTAATTTGATCGGTGTGCATCGACCGTACGATGCAGAGGTCGTCCGCGATGGTCTGGGTGTGCGGCAGCAGGTCGCAGATCATCTGTCCGCTTAGGCCGCACCGGGAAAACGTGAAGGGCGAGCCGCGGGCCCGCAGGCCGCCCCGCTCATGTTGGAGCTGCGCGAGCTGCTGTCCCTCGGTGAAAGCGGCCGGAAACGGCAGGCCGTGCAGGGCGTTCAGCTTCGGCTTGGGGTCAAACGTCTCCACGTGTGACGGCCCGCCGGCCATGGAGAGCTGGATGATGCGTTTGGCCCGGGGCAGGAAATGGGGCGAGGGCAGGATCCCGCGCCAGCGCCCATCGTTGACCGGCGGGCCGGCCGCAGCGGAAAGTGCTCGCGGGGTCAGCAGCGAACTCAGGGCCAGCGTGCCGATGGCCTGGGCGGATTTGCCCAGAAAGGTGCGGCGCGACCACGCAATTTGCCGCTGACGGAGAAAGGAAAGATCGGGCGGTGACATGGGTACGGGGCCTGAGTGCGGACTGGGTCAGTAGCGCATGATCGTTTCGTTGAGATTGAACAAGACGCGGGTGAGCGCAGCCCAAGCCGCAAGTTCGACGCGGTCGATTCCGGGCGAGACGGAGCTTAGGCCGATCGAGGTGAAGGCGGCGGCGTCTGCGGGTCGCGCACGGAACACGGAGATTTGCTGATGGTGAAATTGCTCCAACGAGGCCCGTTCCCGGGGCTCGGGTGGGCGGCCGAGAGTGCGCAAAAACGCCAGATCGAGCCGTTGGGCGGGCGGCACCTGCAGGAGCGACTCGGCGAAGACTCGGGCGGCCTCGACGAAGGACGGATCGTTGAGCAGGGTCAGCGCTTGCTGCGGCGTGTTGGAGTCGGTGCGAGCTGCGGTGCACTCCTCGCGGGACGGTGCGTCGAAATTCGCCAGCATCGGATGTAGGAAAGTGCGCTGCCAATGCTGGTAGAGACCACGCCGATACTGACGTTCATCGCGATCCGCCACGTAGTCGCGCAGGGGAAAGTTCAACTGCTCGTAGTAGCCCGCAGGTTGGTACGGCAGCGCGCTCGGACCGCCGATTTCGCGGTGGAGTAGCCCGGCGACGGAAAGCGCGTGGTCCCGAATGAATTCGGCGTCCAGCCGGCGCGCGGATTGGTGGGCTAGGAGGCGATTCTGAGGGTCGATTTCGCGCAAGTCCGCGCGTTCGCGGGAGGCCTGGCGGTAGGCGTGGGAGGTCACGATCAGGCGCACGAGCGCCTTGATATCCCACCCGGAGTCGCGAAAACGAACGGACAGCGCGTCCAATAGTTCCGGGTGGGAGGGGTACTCACCCTGCATGCCGAGATCCTCGACCGCGGAGGAGAGACCAGTGCCAAAGAAGAGTTTCCACGTCCGGTTGACGAACGTGCGGGCGGTCAGCGGATTGGAAGGCGACATGATCCAGCGGGCGAGGTCTAGCCGGGTCTGGCGCGGTGCGCCGGGTTCAGAAGGGTGTTCGGTCAGAAAGCGCGGCGGCGCCGGGGTGACGATTTCGCCGGATTCGTCCTGCCAATTGCCTCGGGCCAGCACCCGGGTCGTGCGAGGCGGTGCCGCCACTGTGACCATCGTGGCCGCGCGCCCCTCGCGGCATTCAAGGATCTCTCGCAGCAGTTCGGCGGTCCCCGGTTGAGCGAAGGCCTGGGTCGCGTGAAAATAGAGGGCCGCCAGCCGTTCCCGCTGCGCAGCGGAGGGCTTGGGGGCAGAGAAGGCGGACGCGTCCTCGCCGGACAGGGCCTCGCCCGGCAGCCGGCTGCCGAGGGACGACACCGAGATGCGGATGCGGCCGATCTCGCCGAGGTAATCGCGCTGGTGGAAATTGACTGGAGCGGTGTGAATCGTGGCGATCAGTCGATCGCCAGATTCGAGCATCAGTGGTTGACGGAGTTGAAAGACCGCTGACTGGCGAGTGTGTGCGAGCGCTGCGCTTGATCGCCAAAGTGCCCGCAGCGATACGCGCGGCCGACCGTTGAAGAAATTCTCCGTCTCGTTTTCCGCGAACGCCTCGGCCACCTCGACCGCCTCCGGCTTGGCGGCGCCGGCGCGATGGATGGAGAGCTGGACCGAGATTTCTACATGCAGACGTTGGTCGCGACTGATCAGGCCTCCGTGGACCTGATCGGGTAGCAACTCCAGGCGCAGGGTCGAAAGGGGAATAGCCGGTGTGGACAGGTGGAGCACATGACGCGTGAGCGGCTGCTTGAAGCGTTTTTCCGCATAGCCGACGGGATTTTCGAACCGCACGCTACCGTCGGGCAGGAGGATGGCGGTGACTTGGGGATTCGTGTCAACGGTCTCGGGCTTGGCTGTCACCCACCCGCCGGACGCCATGTCTACGTGCGGTGCGACTTGGCGCACCCATGCATCCACTTCTGCGTTGCCCTCGGGGCGGGCAAGCCGGGAGCGTCCCCCCTCTAGATGAATCATCTGGAGCTGTTGTCGCAAACGTGCGTCCCGAGCTTTCAGGTAAGAACTTTCGACCTCGATTTCCGGGGGGAACGGGTAGTCGTCCGTGTGCACGGCAAGTTCCGTTTCCGGGGTGTAGATGAAATGACGATAGACGCCCCATTGCTTTACGTCGGCGAAGTAGGCGGAGAAGGCGTAGAAGTCACGGATGGTGAAAGGATCGTACTTGTGATCGTGGCACTCGGCGCACGCCAAGGTTGAGCCCAGCCACGCGGTGGAAACGGTGCGCACACGGTCCGAGGAGTATTTGGCTAGGTATTCCTGCACCTGGGCGCCACCCTCGCGCGTCACCATGTTCAAACGATTGAATCCGCTGGCCACCTGCTGCTCGGTCGTCGCGTTGGGGAGCAAATCGCCGGCAATTTGTTCGATGGTGAACTGGTCGAAGGGCTTGTTGCGATTGAAGGAGTCGATGACGTAGTCCCGGTAGGGAAAGTTGTTCAACCGCTGGTCGCCGTGCAGTCCGGTCGAGTCCGCAAATCGGACCAGGTCCAGCCACGGCACCGCCATGCGTTCACCGTAGTGCGGCGAAGCCAGTAGACGGTCGACGGCGGCGTGGTAAGCGTCGGGGCGGGAATCGGCGACAAAGGCCTCGATATCGGAGGCGGTTGGCGGCAGTCCGGTCAGGTCTAGGCTCAGGCGGCGAAAGAGCGTGCGCCGGTCAGCCTCATTGGAGAAGGCAATGCCCCGACGGTCCAGTTCGGCGGCAAGGTATTGATCGATTGGATGCTGAAAGCGGGCGAGCGCGGGGGAGCCCTTGAGTGGTGGCACCTCGACAGGGGGGCGGTAGGCCCAATGTCCCTGGTAAGCGGCTCCCTGCTCGATCCAGCGGCGCAGGACGTTTTTTTCCGTCGTCGTGAGTTGGTGCAGAGAGTCTGGCGGCGGCATGACCGTCGTCGCATCTTTTGAAGTGATGCGACGCCATACCTCCGAGTCCTCAGGTTTGCCGGGCACCAGGGCCGTGATGGTTCGTCCGCTTTTGTTCCGGTGGGGCGCGTGAGCGAAATTCGCTTGGTCCAGACGCAGACCAGAAGGGCTGCCCTTCACGTCCGGGCCATGGCACTTCAAGCAGGTGTTCGAAAGGATCCGCCGCACATCGCGGTTGAAGTCGACCCGATCGGGAACGGCGGCCGAGGGAGCCGCGCCCAGCCCGATGGCAGACACAGCGCCGAGCAAGGCGATTACGCGGATGACGGTGCGGGAAGGACCAAAAGCACAACCCGCGGGCCGGACAAAATCGTCCGGCCCGCGGGTCGTTGGCACCGTGGCATCCGGACCACCGCGCTGGGCGGGCGGTGGCAGGGATGCAGAACGGTACGGAGTGCTCGCCAAGAGGTCTGTCTCCTCAGTACTTCAAAGTGGCTCCGAAGTAAACCGTACGGGGGGCGTCCACCGTGTTCGAACCAGGGGCGATGGTGGACTGCGGGAAGATCACGTTGGTGAGATTTTCGCAGGTGAGGGCGAAATCCCAGTTGTTGCGTCGGTAGTTGAGCCCCACGTCCCAGCGGGTAGCTCCGGCCACGCGGTAGGTATTCTCGGCGATGCCCCAGACAGAGGTTTGGTAGACCACACCGCCGCGAATGGAAAAGCCCGTGGCCTTGGTGCCGACGAAGTCATACTTGCCGAACGCTTGGATTTTGTGCTTGGGCATGCCTCGAATTTCGCGCGGAGCTATACCGCCTTCCTTGAAGCCGGGTGCCACGGTTTCGGTGAAAGCATAGCCACCGACTATTGCGAAATTTCGAGTTAAGCTACCGCTAAATTCCACCTCCAAACCCTTAGCGGTGTTCCCACTTTCGATGATGTTTATGGAGCCGCCGGGCACGGTGATGATGTCGTTGCTCGTGTTAGCGCGAACGTTGTCGACTTGGACGATTTCGAAGTGGGCGACGTTGATGGCGAAGGCGCCGTCCAGCAGGCTGATCTTCGCACCGAACTCGTTATTGGTGGTTAATGGAGTGGCGGTCTTCAGGATCTGACGTGGATCGGTCAGGGGGATTCCGGGAAAGATCGCGACTTGGCGGCTGGCGGCGCCGGCCTCGCTGTAAACGGCGTAGGCGGAGAGCCACTTCAGTGGTTTGACCGTGAGGCCGTACATTGGGCTTTCGACCCGGGGTGTTTTCCGGACGTTGGTAAAGGCCCCGGTGAAGTTGTTGCGCGTCCAAGAAGCTTTGCCTTGGTCACGGCGCAGGCCGCCGGTCAGGATGACACGGTCCTGGAAGCCGGAAATCTGGGCGTTGGCGAAGTAACCGAAGCTGCCGCCCTTGGAGGTGTTGTCGACCGTCTTGATCATGGGCGTGCGCAGCGGTAGGCCGTAGACCGGACTGCTGATAACATATGCCTCCATCTGACCCGCGGCGGTGGTGCCAACGCTATCCGAGCGGCCGACGTCGTAGCCCACCAATACGGTGGACCCCAGCTTATCGTCGAACCACTTTTTGGTTCCAACAACGTCGCCCTGGGCGCGCATGATTTGTGCCTCGCCCGTGTTGCGGGTGGCGTTGCGTTCGTAGAAAATTTCGCCGTTGTTATTGTAGGCAAAAAAATTGGCGACCGTGCCCCGGTAAGCGCTGGTGGTGCTGTCGAAGTAGGAAACCGCCTGCCGGGCGGCGAAGACGTCGTTGAACTGATGGGTGACGGTGGCGAAGAGCGAGTAGAGTTCGGCCCGATTTCCCATACCCACTTCACCGCTGGTGTTGACCGACATGGGCGCCCATTGACCGAGGCGGAACTTGGGGATGACGCCGGCAGGGATAACGACGGCCTGCGAGGTACTGGTTGTGCCGGTCTGGTTGACTGTATTCACCGGGGCGATGTAGGGCGTGCTAAAGCCGCCCGGTGTCAGTCCGTCGAAGTACTCCATGTCGACCGAGATTTGGGTCTTCTTGGTCACCTGCCAGAGAAAGGACGGGTAGACGGCGGTCTTACGGATCTTCTCGTTGTCGCGCCAGCTGTCGGACGTCAGGTGGATGGCGTTCAGCCGGTAGGCCATGTTGGTGCCCGCGATCGGCCCCGTGGCGTCGACCGTGCCGCGCAGGAAACTGCGTGAGCCCATGGTGGCGGACGCAACAATCGACTCCTTCATCTGCGGCTTCTTGGTGATGAAATTGACGTACCCGCCCGACTCGGACGAACCGGCGATTGAGGCTGAGGGTCCCTTGATGATCTCGATGCGGTCGAGATTGATCATATCGGTCTCGAAGCCCGGGACGAGGAAGCCGTTGCGGTACCGGTTCGAGACGATGAAGCCACGGATCACGCTGCCGTTTTGGACGTTTTGCCGCTGGGTTACGCCCGGCGTGTAGCGCACCGCCTGCTCGTAAGAATAGGCAGCCATGTCCTTCAGCAGCGCCTCATTGATGACACTGATGGACTGCGGCACATTTTCCGCCGGGGTGTTCATGCGGGTGGCGGAGGCTAGATTGGATGAACCGTAGGCGCGGGCCCGGTTCTCCTTAACCGTAAAAACATCCAGGGTGACTGCCTGCTCGGAGTCTCTCGTTCCGGAGGGGGAGGGCGCTTGTTGGGCCAAGGCCGAGGAACCGAGCATCAAAAGAGCGGCCGGAAGACCGCGACAGATACGTTGTGTAGGGGCAGTTTTCATAAGAAAGTAAGGGAAGAGGGGCTACGCGTGCACTTCCGCATGATTTTGCGAAAGCCGGAGGTATGACGGCTCGCCGAGGTTTTGTTTTTTGTTAACAATTACGTCAAGTGCATTGTTAACAAAAAGCGTAGATAATCGCCCGGGGGGCGGCCTTTCACTGGGTGGGGGAGAGCCGGGAGCGACGAGCTGCAAAGAAATCCTTGAGGCGGACGGGAGCGTCACCGTCCACTAGGCAGCGTTTGGAGGCATTGGCCTCAATATCGGCATTCTCCATGATGGTGGTCGTGTCGCACGTGGCGAGAATGGCCTTGGTCTCGCGCAGGGCGGTGCGACTGTTCGCAGCGACCGCGTCGACGAAGGTCTTAACCGCGGGCTCCAGCTGGTCGACCGGCCCACACCAGGTTGTCAGACCCATGGCCTGAGCCTCGACGCCGTCAAATATCCTTCCGGTGAAGGCCAGCTCTTTGGCGCGGGCTAGGCCAACGCGCCGTGAAAGTCGGTAGCAGCCGCCCCAGCCCGTCACCAAACCAAGCTTGGCTTCAGATTGGCCGAAGCGGGCGTCTTTAGCGGCAAAAATCAAGTCGCAGGCCATGGCCAGCTCAAGTCCGCCCCCCATCGCGTAGCCCTGGACGATCGCGAGGACGGGAAGGGGAAGAGCTTCCAGACGGTTCATTAAAACGTGTCCACGGCGGACCCAGGCGCTGATCGTTTGGGCGCTGATCGTCTCCATCACGTTGAGATTCGCGCCGGCGCAGAAAAACCTAGGAGAGGCGCTGCGGAGAAGCACGGCGGTCATTGAAGCTGAACGGCTTTCGATTTCTGCGAGGGCGGACTCCATGGCATCCATAACGCCATGATCAAGGGTGGGCGGCTTTCCCTCGGGAGCTTTAAGCGTGATCGTTGCAACGGATTCGCTGAATGAAAGGGCGAGGGTCGTCTGCATGGGCTTAGGGAGCGCGGGGTAGGCTCAGGTTGCAATCCGTGCGAGCCGAGTGTTTTTGTCAAACAGATTGTTGACAATAAACAACCCGTGGCTGGTGGATAGTGCATGATGAATCCAAGTTGCTCCGCACTCTCGGGAATCCGTGTGATCGATTTTACGCACGTCTACCAGGGGCCTGTTGGGACCCAGATTCTGGCCGATTACGGGGCGGATGTGATCAAGGTGGAGCGGCCGGGTGTGGGGGATTGGAGCCGGCGGTGGGGCCCGTTTGTCCACGGGGTGAGCCTGCCCTTTGCCGGACTCAATCGTAACAAGCGCAGCGTCGCCATCGATGTGAAGAACCCGCTGGGGCGTCAGGCGGTCTATGACTTGGTGGCGAAGGCGGACGTGGTCGTGCACAATTTCCGTGCGGGCGTGATGGAGAAGCTGGGGTTTGGATACGAAGAGCTGGCCCGGATTAATCCGCGCATCGTCTACGCTTGGTCAGGTGGCTGGGGCGATCAGGGGCCGTCGGCCGACCGGGCACGTGGGGGCCATGATCTGATGGCGCGAGCTGAGGCAGGTTGGTTCGTGCAGCCCGACCCGTCGAAACCGCCGATTCCGGCGGGGATATCGGCCGACTACGCGGCAGGACTGATGCTGATGCAGGGCATTCTGATGGCCTTGTTGGCCCGGGTGCGGACAGGAGTGGGGCAGCGCGTGACCACGGATTTGTTAAGCGTAGCATTCCATGCCCATTCATGGGAGGGGCCGGCAGAGTTGAACGCCGGCCGAATCACGGAGGTATCCGGCGTGATCGCGAATGAGAGCATCATCGACAAGTCGTTTGCCACCCAAGATGGCTACATTGAGGTTTCGCCAGTGTTCAGTGACAATTCGTTGAAAGACATCTCGCTGGCGCTCGGTTTGGACGACCTCTCGCAGCGCGAACGCTTTCTCACCCATGGGCTCCAAGCGGAGAACCGGGCCGAATTGAATGTGATGCTCGCCGCGAGGTTTCGCGAGAAGACGACCGCACAATGGTTGGTGGAATTGGAGGCCAAGGGCGTGCTGTGCGCTCGGATCAATTCCATCGTCGAGGCGGCGGAGGATCCGCAAATGAAGGCCAACGCGATGGTGGTCGAGATGGAGCACCCGACCGCCGGGGCCTTTCGGCTGCTCGGAACGCCGGTGCGGTTGCACGGCACGCCGCCCGAGCCGCGTCGCTTCGCGGCCGAACTGGGCGCTCATACCCGCGAGGTGCTGTTGGAGATTGGTTACGCGGCCGGGACGGTGGACGATTTGGAGGCACGCGGAGCCGTGGCCGGCGCCCGTCCAGCCAAGGCCGCGGCGGTGTCCTAGGAAACTAGGCGGGTCGCGGATCAGGCAGGCGAGACCAAGGGTTCGTCGCCGCCTCGGCGAGGCCATCTATTATCGCTGGGTATTTCGCGCGGTTTCTTGTTGGCCGGGTCGCCTCACACAATGTGCAGCTTCAGGGCTTCGAGGGCTTCCCACTCGCGTCCGGCGTGCATGGCCCGGACGATACCGGCGTGCTCGTTGTAACTCTCCATCAGATCGCGATGGCGGGAGTAGCGAAGAAACATGCGCAGCATGATCGGCTGCCAGAGGTCCACTAGGCTGCCTTGGTCCGCTGTTTCTACCACTAGGCGGTGAAAAGCCATGTCGAGTTCCACCACTTGGCCCAAATCGCTGCCGCCGCACGCGTCCTTGTATTGGCTCAGGTTGTCGTCGAGGCGCTTCAGTAGCGCGGGATCGCGGGTCGCGAACCAGGCGGTGACCGCGGAGGCCTCGATTTCACGTCGCAGATGAACGATGACATGCCGTTTGAAGGCGGAGGGTTCGGCCGCGACGCGCACGCCGACGTTCGGTTTCGCGAGAAGCAGGCCCTCCTTGGTCAGATGAAGCAGCGCGTCGCGTATGGGACCGCGGCTGATTCCGAACTCCACAGCCAGATTTTGCTCGCGCAGCGGTGTGCCCGGAAGGATTTGGCCGGAGAGAATTCGCCGGCGCAAGTGGGACGCAACCTGCTCTTGGAGATTAGCGGCAAGCTTCATGAGCGGAGGTGAGTTGGGAATGGGTTAATTGGCAATGTTGTTTGAGTTGTTGAAATTGTTGACAATAGACAATTGTTGGTGAGGATGCGTTTTATTGCCGGTCGCGCTCTCGCTTGGAAGCGCGTCTCGGTTCCCCTGCCGGTTGTCTCCCCTGAATTCTGTATGGACCCACATTCTACCCTCACTCGACGAGCCTTTGTTGGCGGGACCGCAGTGACAGCGGCCGGTCTGTTGGGCGGACGTGTGCTCTGCGCTGCTACATTGCGGCCCTTCAAGCTTCGTTATGCCGTGGCATCGAGCCTCTATGGCGGACTCTCCCTGACGGAGATTCTGCCGGAGGTCCCCCTCACGGGGGCGAACGTCATCGACCTTTGGCCACGCAAGCACGGCACCCAGCGGGAGGAGGCGGACGAATGGGGTCGGGCCAGGCTGACCGAGGCTCTGAAGCGTCACGGGGTGTCCTTGGGCTTGACCACGCGGTTCGACCTCGGGCCGTTTGGGCTCGCGGAAGAGCTGAAGTACGTCGCGGCGATGGGGGGGAGGATGATCGTCACGGGCGGCAAAGGTGCGGTTGGTCTGGCGGGTCCGGAACTCAAGGAGGAGGTCCGACGCTTCGTCGAGAACATGAAGCCAACCTTGGCGCTGGCCGGAGAGGCAGGGGTGCAGGTCGCGATCGAGAATCACAGTAATAACCTGATAAATACACCTGACTCGCTGCGCTGGATGCTCGAGTTTTCCACGGGGCAGCCGATCGGCGTCGCCTTGGCCCCCTATCATCTACCGCAGGATCCGGCGTTGCTGGCAGGGTTGATCCGCGAACTGGGCCCGCGCCTCCTGCTTTTCTACGCATGGGAGTACGGTCGCGGCTGCATGAAGCCGATGCCGTTGGAGGAGGAACGAATGCAGATGCCCGGACGCGGTCCGCTCGATTACGCACCGCTGCTACAGGCCTTGCGGGACATTCGTTTCGACGGATTGACTGAGATTTTCATGCATCCGACCCCTCGGGGTCGGCCCATTTTGGAAACTGCGACCCTCGTCACGGAGGAGATCAACCGCGCGCGACGTCACCTTGAATCGGTCCTTTCTGGTTTGCCTCGTTAGAGTCTCCCTCATGCCCGCCTCCCGCTCTCGTCCCTCGTGTCTGCGCGGACTAATCCTCTTCGGGTCGCTGGCCGCGGCGACGTTTGCAGCCTCGCCGATGATTCAGGTGTTCGAGCGTTTCCATCGATCCGCTTCTGATCCGGTCGTTGAGGCGGAAGGCGGTTTGCTGCTGATGACCGAACTCAACTGCATGGGTTGTCACCGCCTTTCGACCTCAGGGCAGACGTCCCAGGCATTGGCCGGAAAGCCTCGGCTTTCGCTTGCCGAAGTGGGTTCCCGACTGTCGGAAGAAGCAATCGCGGCGTTCGTGCTGGCTCCGGCCGAGGTCAAGCCAGGTACGGCGATGCCTGCGGTTGCTACTAGCTCTCGCGAGGCGCAGGCGCTGGCCACCTATTTGGCCTCTTTGGGCTCGCCGGTGGAGCCGGTTCCAAAAGGATCGATCGATCAGGGGCGTCGAATTTATCACCAAGTAGGCTGTGTGGCGTGCCATGCTCCCGGGGCGGATGCGCCCTTGCCTGCGATTGCTGGCATTGCACCCCCGTCGGCCACGGTTCCCTCGGTGCCTCTAGGCTTGGCAGCCCGTTATGATCACGCGGCGCTCGCCCGGTTCTTAATCGATCCGCTCGCCGTGCGCCCAGACGGTCGCATGCCTTCTAGCGGATTGAGCATCGAGGAAGCGGCGGACGTGGCGGCCTACCTTCAGCGTGATGACAAGGCGGACCGCGCGCCCAAACGGAGCGTTGGCCAACCCGCCAAAATTGCCGAAGGCCGATCCCTGTTCCTCTCCCGCGGTTGCGTGGCCTGTCATGTTGCGGATGAACCGGCGGCTCTGCTGAGTCACACGGCGATGCCGGCTGTTGATCTCGCGACCGCGTCCCTCGACCGCGGTTGCCTCGCTGAAAAGCCAGCGGGTCGTGCCCCAGTCTTTTCATTGGATGAGGTCCAGCGCAGCGCGCTCCGGCGGGCGATTCACCAAATACGGGGCGATTCAAATTTTCTGGCTGCCACCCCGCATCGCGAAGTCGAGCGTTTCATGGCTCGGATGAATTGTTACGCCTGTCACGCCCGGGGAGGGCGCGGAGGCGTCGAACCTGCACGGGCGGGCTATTTCGAGGTGACCGATTCGGGCGCCCATTCGCTGGGTGACATGGGCAACCTGCCCCCGGCCCTCGAGCATACGGGGCGAAAATTAACCCGTGCGTGGTGGGGAAAATTGCTCTGGGGCGAGGGTGGCGGGGTGCGCCCGTACATGGCAGCCCGCATGCCCCGGTTCGGTCGCGAAGTTACGGAGCCCGTGTTGGCGGCGTGGGAACAGGCGGACCGCCGGGGCGAGCCCATCACCATGGACACCTCAGGCCGGCCTTTCCACCAGCGGTCCGTCTTCGGTCGTGCATTGATGGGAACCCAGGACGGCGGTCTCGGTTGCATCACCTGTCACGGTGTCCGTGATCGCAAGTCCCTCGGCATGCCCGTGATTCCCCTAGACCGAACGGTTGACCGTTTGAAACCGGAGTACTTCAAGGAACTGCTCCTCAATCCCCAGTCGGTTCAACCGGGCACCCTGATGCCCCCGATGTTGATGGGGCGGCCAAAGGCCGAAATTGAAGTCGAGCAACTGTGGACCTACCTCCGGGAGGTCGATCAGTTCATGCTCCCTGAGGGCCTTTTGCAGAAGGGCGAGTTCGAACTCAAGCCCGAGACGTCGGGAAAACCGATCGTCTTCCGGACGTTTCTCGATGGCGCAGGCTTGCAGGCGGTTGCGCTGGGCACGCCGGTGGGACGACATGCAGCGTTCGACGCGGCCGATGTTCGCTGGGCGTTGACCTGGCAGGGACGGTTCTTGGACGCGATGACCACGTGGGAAGAGCGGGCGGCGACGCCGGCCCGGCCGCTGGGCGAGGCGATCACGGCCCTGCCTGAGTGGCGCGCGCTGGCCCGGTTGTCATCCGCGGACGCCCCTTGGCCTCTGCTGAACGCGGAGGGCGCTGAGTATCGGTACAAAGGATTCTCGGTGGGTTCGGATGGGATCCCCTCCTTCCACTATGAGGTAGGCCCCCTGCGGGTCGACGACACCCTGCGTCCGGACGGACGCTCCGGCGGCTATCGACGCACTGTCGCGCTGCGGGGCGGAACGCCCGGCTGGTACTTCCGCGGCGCCACCGCCGGATCGGTACCGCGCGAGGTGATTTTCAATCCGGCGGGAGAGGCGACCTTGGAGGAGATATTGCCATGATCACCCGATTTCCGTCCTCACACCCGGCTCTCACCGCGGGCGACCGGCGCCGGCATGCTAGCTGGCTTCGGCTCGTGGCGACGAGCCTGGCTGGGGCCGGCCTCCTTGGAACCGCGCGGTCCGCTGAACCAACCGCGCGTCCGGTGGCATATGAAAGGATACCTTACACGCTGCCGGCCGAGCCCAAGTTTGAAGTCAGTGGAATCGCCGTCCTTCCGGACGGACGGGCGGCGCTGACCCTGCGCAAAGGGGAGGTCTGGATTCTGGAGAATCCGCTGGAGGATCCGACGAAGGCCCGCTTTTCACGTTTTGCCTCGGGACTGCACGAACCGCTTGGCCTGACCCTGCACCAGGGAGCGTTGTACACGACTCAACGGAGCGAAGTGACCCGACTGGAGGATCGGGATGGCGACGGTGTGGCGGAGACGTACGAAACCGTGGCCAAGGGGTGGGGATTGTCGGGGAACTACCACGAGTATGCCTACGGCCCGGTCTTCGATCCGGCTGGCAATCTGTGGGTCACTCTCAATGTCACCATCGGCAACCCGGCCAAGCTTTCCGGTCATCGCGGGGGCCCTCCGCTCTGGCGCGGGTGGGCGATGCGTCAGGAGCCGGGAGGCGATCTCAAACCGGTGGCGGCCGGGTTCCGCTCGCCGTTTGGACTGGGCCTCAACGCCGAAGGGGATGTCTTTGCCACGGACCAGCAGGGAAACTGGTGGGGTGGCTGTCCGCTGATCCATGTGAAGCCTGGCCGCTTCTACGGTCACGCCGACTCGATTCCCGACACCCGCCGGCCGGAGTCGCCGGTCCAGGATCCGGGCACCCTCCCGCAGGGCTTGACGGTGGTGGAGGCCGCGGCGCGCGTGCCCGGCCTGACTCCGCCTGCTGTGTGGTTTCCTTATGTGAAAATGGGGCAGAGCACGACTGGGTTGGTCTGCAATCTCACGGGAGGAGGCTTTGGCCCCTTTGAACGCCAGGTCTTTGTCGGAGACTTCACCTTGTCGCAGGTCAATCGGGTTTTCCTCGAGAAAGTGGACGGTGAATATCAAGGCGCGTGTTTCCCTTTCATGGACCAGCTCCAGTCCGCCGTGTTGCAGATGGCCTTTCTGAAAGACGGGTCGATGATCGTGGGTGAGTCGAACCGCGGCTGGAATTCGCTCGGGAATCGTTCGTTCGGCCTAGAGCGGATACGCTGGACTGGACGGATTCCGTTCGAGATTTTGACGATGGAGGCAAGGCCGGAGGGCTTCCGGCTCACGTTCACGGAACCGTTGGCGACGCCGTTGTTGGTCCGGCCGGATCAGTTCCGGTTGAGCAGCTATACGTATTTGTATCACGCGTCCTACGGCAGTCCTGAAACCGATACTAGGCCCGTCGAGGTTCGGTCGGTGAAGGTGTCTGAAGATGGCCGTCAGGTGGATCTGCAGTGCGCTGGTTTGCGACCCGGCTACGTGCATGAACTCACGTTGGCGCCCTTGAATTCGATCACGGGCCAGGCGTTGAGGTACGACCGCGCCTACTACACTCTCAATCGGATTCCTCGGCTCGATGCGGTCCGCCCCTAAGGGCGTGAATGACGACACGTCCTTTCTGGCGACGGCCAGTAAGATCCCCAGCTTTTTTCTTAGTGCACCCCACCCCACGCGAACATGCTGACCCCACTTATTTGGCTCTGGAAACGCTACACGCGCATCGTTTCGATCCGACGTCCATGGATCGCACTCGCGCGGGTCTGGACTTCGTCCTCTGCCGCCAGAACTAAGGCAAGCCCTCGGCCGCCTTTCCTGTGCCTCTCCCTGACCGGCCTGTGCGTCGCGTTGGCGGCTGTGCTCCTTCTCAACGGCGCGTCCGCCCAGACGAAGGGACCCGGTGCGGCGGCGACCACGGACGCGGCCAAGGCACCGACCGTGATCCTCCGTCCCTTCGAGGTTACGGCCGATGCCTCAGACACCTATCAGGCGCTCAACACCACGTCGCTCACCGGCACCAACCGCTCGCTTGATCGGCTGCCGATCACGGCGGAGATTTTCAACGCCACGATGATGCAGGACCTCGGCACATCAGATGTCGTCGATTTGCTCACCAACCGCATGACAGGCATCGGCGCGGGCGAGAACGGCGGCGGCTCCTCCGCCGCCAACGGCGCGCTCGCCGGCGATCGATTCAACATGCAGACGTTCAGCGTACGCGGCCTGCAGGCGTTTCCTCGGCGCAATGGCTTCATGTATCTCGGCAACCTCGCCGAAGGCTTCGCCTACGAGCGCCTCGAGGTCATCCGCGGACCACAGTCGCTTCTCTACGGCAACAACCCCGCAGGCGGCATTCTCAACGTCGCGACCAAAAAGGCCCAGTTCGGCGGGCGGTTCGCGAGCACCGAATTCAAGACCGACCAGTTCGGCTCGCTGCGCTACCAGTTCGATGCGAACTTCTCGGGCAAGCTGCTCGACCGCCGCGTCGCGCTGAGACTCGCCGCGCTGAAGTCGGATCAGAATTTCTGGCGCGAGGTGATCGGGCGGAAGACCACCGGCGGCTACGTCGAGGCCGCGGTGGAGCTGCTGCCCCACTCGAACACCGTGCTGCGCTTCGAGCTCGAGGATCGTTTCGATACCTCGATCCAAGCGAACCGCCGCATCTTGGTCGCCGGCATCCCTACGCTCGTGCCCAACAACACCCCTCTCGCCGTCCTCCTCGCGCGCCGCGATCCCGCACTCGCGCAGATCGCCGGTGGGATGATAAACTGGGAAAATGTTGATGTGCTCGGCGGCAATTCCTTCACGCGCCGGCGCTGGGAGCACTTCGAGACGGCCACGCTGTCGTCACGCCTCGGACCGTGGCTGCAAGGCCAGATCGTCGGCACGCACCGCTCGGCGTTCAATGATAACATGACCTCGCAGGGCATCGCCGCGCTCAACGCACCGCTCACCGGCGGCAACCCGCTCAACGCGTGGGCCGTCGCATACCGGCCCGGCGGCTCCGAGGTGCGCGCGACCGAGTGGGGCCTGCGCGCGACGCTGGAGGCCGAGTTCCGACTCACTCGCTTCACGCAAAATAAGCTCGTGTTCGGCGCCGAGCGCGTGGATTACCCGCACTACCGGCAGAACATGAGTTACAGTTTCTTTGAGGTGGATTCCGCGGGTGCATTCATCGTCAACCGCGCGCAGCTCAACACCGCCAACGGCGGCCGCACCGCAATGCCCAACCAATGGGTCGATGTGCGCAGCAACCTCGGCGGCTTCGTCGATCCGGGCCGGCCTCGAAGCTACACGTTCGCCGGGCGCACCTACGTCTGGGACTACCAAAAATACCCCAACCCCGCCTTCGTCGCTCCGGGCAATCCCCTCGGCTTCAACGGCGGCTCTGCCGGCGCCAACCAAGACCATGGTAACAGCCGCGGCGCGTTTGCCGCCCTCTTCACCACATGGCTCGGCGGCAGTGTCGAGACGATCGCAGGGGTGCGACGCGACGAGCTAAAGCAGGTGCTCTACAACACCGGACTCGTCACCGCCGGCGAAGGCACGACGGGCAACCTCGGCGCGGTGTGGAAATTCTCGTCGCCGGTTTCGCTCTACGTCGGCTACTCGTCGAACTTCACGCCCGGTGGCCTTAATGCTCAGTCGCGCTACGATGGCGGACCGCTTGAGAACGGCCGCGGCGAGAGCATTGAGGGTGGGTTCAAGCTCAATACCTTCGAGGGCCGCCTGTCCGGCTCGATCACCCTCTACGAGACCGAGAGCCGCAACCAGTTCACCACCCTCGACGCCGCTACGCAGCAGACAATCGGCCCGACGGGTATCAACGGCAGCTACTGGGCGACAGTCCGCAGCCCGTCTTACCAGTACGACGCGCGCACACGCGGTCTCGAAGTCACGCTCACCGCGCGGCCTGTGCCCGCGTGGCGCCTGATGGGCGGCTACGCGCTCAGCCAGGGCCGCGAGGGCGGGCGGGTCGAGCTTCCGTTCTATTACAACGACGAGTTCAACACCAGCACCGCGGGGCAGGTGCTGCTCGGCGACGGCACGCCGCTCCTTGTGCCCGTGAACCCGGCCACGCGGGTCGCCGCCGACGGCAAAACCTACGCCGACGGCGTCGCCACGCAGGTTATGACCGTCGCGATGCTCCGCAACGGCGATGCCGCCGGCAACTACCGCGCGCAGCTTGGCCGCGACAACGGCGGCATCCTCAACGCCGCCGCGCTCGGCCTTACCACTCCCGGAGTCGGCACCGGTCGGCTCGGCCTGCCGATCGCGCAGCACCAGCTCGGGTTCACTCCGCCGACGCCGGTGTTTCTCGCCCGCCGCGGCGGCGAGCGCACCACCGGCTATCCGCGCCATTCGTTTTCCCTTACGAGTATGTACGATTTCCGCGAGGGCCGGCTCCGCGGCGCGAGCCTCGGCATCAACGGTCGCGCAGACTTCGACGCTATCCGCTACTATTACAATGACGCCGCGGCCGGCAACCTACGCCGCGCCCTCAAGGGCAATGACATGGCGATACTCAACCTGATCGCACGCTACCAATTCAAGCTCGGCCGCCGCTTCGCGTGGTCTACGCAGGTTAACGTGAACAACGTCTTCAACGTGCAGAAGCTCGAGGTCTACCCCAACGCCGCGACCGGCGTGCCCGATAACGCCGGATTCCGCAACGACCCATTCACGTGGGTGTGGACAAACACGCTGAAGTTTTGATGCCAACCCAGTCGACAGGGCTCTAAGAACGCGTTTTTGAATGTTTTCTCACCGGCATAACAATGACACGCCAGAGCTTTTGCCATAAGCTTGGCGCTTGGTGCCAACAACGTCATGTCATCCGAGGTGCCGAGGTCTGGCATCTGGCGGGGTCAAACCGGCGGGCCGGAACACCCCTCTCCGATTTATGAGAAGAGCCATCTTCCGATTCGACCCCACCGCCGCACGGCTCGCGATCAGGCTCATGGTTGGCTTGCTCATGTCACCGTTCGCCGCGTTCGGCGCGGTCGAGGGCGCAAGCCGGCCCAACATCCTCTTCATCCTCGCCGACGATCTCGGCTGGGGCGACTTGCGGTGCTATGGCAATCCTCACGTCGATACGCCCGCGCTCGACGCGCTGGCGCAGAGGGGCGTTCGCTTAACGGACCATTACACGCCGTCGCCGCTCTGCGCGCCGGCCCGCGCAAGCTATCTCACCGGCCGTTACAATCACCGCACCGGCGCCGTGGACGTGCCGAGCAACCGTGGACTCGACCGGCTCGATCCTGCAGAGAAGACGTTTGGCGATTACTTCCGCCACGCCGGCTACGCCACCGCGCTCATCGGCAAATGGCACAACGGACTCTATCATCGGGACCATCTGCCGCACCGACGCGGGTTCGACTTGTTTTATGGGTTTCCAAACGGCGGACAGGATTACTGGAAATGGAATCTTCTGCGCAACGACGACGCGGCGCCGCATGACGGCCGCTATCTCTCCGATGCGTTGAACGACGAAGCCATCGCCTTCATCCGGCGGCGCACCGGGCGGCCCTTCGCCTTGTTCCTCGCGCATCACGCCCCGCACAGTCCGCTGCAGGCCCCGGCGGCGCTCGTCAAAAAGTACCGCGAACGCCTCGGCCCGGACGCGGCGGAGGCCGTGGTCGTTACCTATGCGATGATCGAGGCGATGGATACAGGCCTGGCGCGTGTGTTTCAGACGCTCAAGGACGAAGGCTTGTGGGAACAAACGATCATTGTCTTCACCAGCGACAATGGTCCGGTGTTGCGGCGCGATCCGGAACTCGGCTCGCAGCTGCGTTTCAATGGCGTTTTCTCCGGAGAAAAAGAGTCGACGTTGGAAGGCGGCATCCGCGTCCCTGGTATTGTCGCCTGGCCCGGACGCATCCCGAGTGGTCGCGTCGTGACCACGCCGGTGCACGGCTGCGACTGGCTGCCTACCCTTTACAGCCTCGCGGGAAAGTGTGCGCCGGCCGGGGCCAAACCGTTCGATGGCTCGAATCTCATGCCGCTGCTGGAGGGAAAACTCGTGCCCGCACTCGCCGAGCGCCCGCTGCTGTTTCAACGCAACCGCTACGCTCCCGTGCGGCACGCCAACGCCGCCATCCGCGAGGGTCGGTGGAAACTGTACTGGCCGGGCGACAAGGCGGCGCTGGTCAAGGACAGCGGCCGCGACAATCCCTCGTATCGGCGCGGCCTGGTGCTCCCGCATTGGGAAATGCCGCTCGATGTCCAACTCGCCGCTCCGACGTCCGCGCCGCAGCCGGCTCCGCGCCTCTACGATCTCGGGGCCGATCCGGGTGAGCAGCGCGACCTAGCCGCGGCGCAGCCCGACATTGTCGCCGCCCTGGCCCGCAAACATGATGCGTGGTTCGGTGAAGTGCAGGCCGAATGGATGCAGTCGCGGGCGCGCATCGTGGCGGATGACCGTGCCGCCTGGCAGGGTTGGGCCGCCCCGAACCCCGCGGCGTTGTTCAGGGATTTCTGGCAATGGAACAGCGCGCCCAAGGGCACCGATTCCAATTCGGCCGATCCGCTGAAAGTTTTTCCCGGGTACTGGAGCACCAGGGCCGCGAACCAAGAAGTCCCATGAAAACACCGCGTCTGCTTCGTCTTGCCCTGAGTCCGATCGCTCGCCTGCCGCTGCTCGTTTGGGCAACCGGGTGTTTTCTTTATGGGTCGGAGCCAGCTGCAGCGAGCCAACCCAATCTCCTCGTCGTCATGACCGACGACCAAGGCGAATGGGATCTCGGCAGCACGGGCAACCCGCATATCGAGACGCCGAACATGGATGCGCTCGCTCAGAGCGGCGTGCGTTTTTCCCGCTACTACGCGGCGCCGGTGTGCTCGCCCACGCGCGCGGGCATGATGACGGGCCGCTACGCCTTTCGCACGGGAATCTACAACACGCGCTTCGGCGGCGATTCGCTGGCGCTTGGCGAAATCACGGTCGCGCAACTGCTCAAGGGAGCGGGCTACCGCACCGGGCTTTTCGGCAAATGGCACCTCGGACGCTACCACGGCTACCAGCCGCAGCAGCGCGGTTTCGACGAGTTTCTCGGTCACTACCAAGGTCACATCGAGCGCTACGAATACGCGGACCAGTTCGTGCACAACGGGCGGCCGGTCGAATCGCGCGGCTATGTCACCGAACTCGTCACGGATGCGGCGATCGACTTCATCGACGAATCGAAACGCCGCGCCCCCGCCGCGCCGTTCTTCTGCTACTTAGCCTATAGCGCGCCGCATTCGCCGTTTCAGATGGACACCTCGCACGCCCACCAGCCGAAGGGCGACGCGATGATCGAAAAATATCTCAAGAAAGGGCTCCCGCTGATGCAGGCGCGGATCTACGCGATGGTCGAGCGGGTCGATCAGAACCTCGGCCGCCTGCTTGCGCATCTCGAAACAAGCGGGCTGGCCAAAAACACAGTAGTATTTTTCATGAGCGACAACGGCGGAGTCAGCAAACACTGGACGGGCGATTTGCGCGGCTTCAAGGCGCAGGTCTACGAAGGCGGGGTGCGCTCGCCGCTGTTTGTCCGCTGGCCGGAAAAATTTCCCGCCGGAGGAGTAGTAAGTGGCCAGGCCTCGCACGTGGACCTGTTGCCCACGCTGTGCGAACTCGCTGGAGCGAAAGTTCCGGGCGATCGCGAGATCGACGGTCGCAGCCTCGTACCGCTGCTGCGCGCTGGCACAGGCGACCGGCATCACGAGTATGTCTATCACTCGTGGAACCGAATGCTGCCCACGCCGGATGCCAATTGGGGCATCAGCGATCAACGTTTCAAGTTGGTCGGGCCCGGCGGTGGCGCGCGGACGAAGGAAGGCGAGACTAACTGGGGCCTGTTCGATCTCGAAAATGATCCAGGCGAAAAGAAAAATCTCGCGACCGAGCAACCGGCCAAGGTGAAAGCGCTGCGGGGAGAATTCCTGCGCTGGTATGGCGACGTCACCCGCGGGATGAACTATGCGCCGGTGCCGATTCCCGTGGGCCACGCCGACGAGAATCCCGTCGAGCTCCAGCCGAGCTGGGCCAAAACGAGCGGCGAGAACACGAAGTATGTTTTCGAGGCCTACGATTGGGACACGATCGAGGGTTGGTTTAAACCGGGGGAGGCGGCCGAGTGGAAAATCGTCGTCGCGCAAGGCGGCCGCTACGAGCTCGCGCTCGACTATGGGTGCGCCGGCGCGAACGTCGGGGGCCGCCTGAAGATCGGCATCGGGTCCGCGAGTGTGGAGTTCACGCCGGCCCGCACCGGCACGTCCAATGTGTTCAAGCGTGCGGTCGCCGGCATCCTGACCCTACCCTCGGGTCCTGCCACGCTGCGGGCCGAGGTCGCAGCTGCGCCTGCCGGTGAAGTATTGCGCCTTAACCGCATCTGGGTCCGCCGCCTCGAATGAGTTCGCTCCCTAGCTCCGCACCTTGATACCGGCGGACTCAGACCTGATACCCGGGCCACAAAACGGGAGTGAATTGAACCCGAACGCCGAAGTTGCGCGCGAGGCATGAGGTGGCACCTCGGCCAAGACGTTAGGGGCTGGCGCCAGCCGGCACTGTTGCGGGTAGCACGCAATCCAACTTCGGCGAAGTGGGAGGCATTCATTGCAAGATGGAGTCCAAAAGCGGCCAATGCTTCGCGAGGCCACCCCAGGCCTGCAATAATTTGAGGGCGACCTGCTTGCTGACGAGTCCGAGGATCGCCCCGGCGACGAAGACCTGGCTGCGCAAGGTGGCCGGTTGCCGATATGGGCACGCGGGGTCGAGTTGGCGTTGGTAGAGGCCGAGCAGGATGAAGGCGAAGAGCACGCTCAGAAACGCCGCCTCGTTGACGCCGAAAAACTCGCGCACACAAAAGTTCCCCTCCGAGAGGTCGCACTTGAGTTCCTCGATGCGCTGTTCGATTAACGTGCTTCCTGCATTTTGATTCACTTCAAAAGTTCGTGGTTTGATCCATGTCGGGCAGCCAGTGGGATGGAAAGGCTGCGAAAATCGACTTAGGGAAGCGAAGCCTTTACGGCACAAAAAAGCCGGCGGGCAGAAAGCGCGCCGGCCTGTTCCGATGGCGAGGTGACGCGTCGGTTTACTTAGCCAAGGAGGCGCGGAGGCTTTCGAGTTGGCCGGCGCTGCCGAGGAGGACGTTGCGGCTGGCGATGAATTTCGCGTATTCCTCGATGAAGATTTTGCCGGGTGGGCGGAAATCGAAATCACCGGGCTTGTCGCGGAAGTATTCGCGATGGACGCGGGTCCAGACGAGGCGGCCGTCGGTGTCGATGTTGACCTTCGTGACCCCACGTTTGGCGGCGGGAAGGTATTCGTTTACATCGACGCCCATGGAGCCGGCGATCTGGCCGCCGGCGGCGTTGATGCGGGCGACTTCGTCCTGCGGGACCGAGGACGAACCATGCATGACGAGCGGGTAACCGGGGAGGCGCGCTTTGATCTTTTCCAAAACGTCGAAGTGGAGGGATTGTTTGCCCTTGAATTTAAAAGCGCCGTGCGAGGTGCCGATGGCGCAGGCCAAGGAATCGCAGCCGGTCTTTTTGACGAAGTCTTCGGCCTCAACGGGGTCGGTGAGGCAGGCATTACCTTCCTCAACTTTGATGTCTTCTTCGACGCCGCCGAGCATACCGAGTTCGGCCTCGACCGAGATGCCTTTGGCGTGCGCCCGATCGACGACGCGTTTGGTGATCGCGACGTTCTCGTCGAACGGATCGTGCGAGGCGTCGATCATGACGGAACTGAAAAAGCCGGAATCGATGCATTCGTAGCAGGTCTGCTCGTCGCCGTGATCAAGATGGACGGCAAAAATAGCTTCGGGAAAGATTTCTGCAGCCGAGCGGATGATCGCTTCGAGCATGCGCTTGTCGGTGTATTTCCGGGCACCTTTGGAAATCTGGATGATGAACGGAGCCTTGGAATCAATGGCGCCCTTGAAGAGGCCCATCGCCTGCTCGGCGTTGTTAATATTGTAGGCGCCGACGGCGTATTGACCGTAAGCGTGTTTAAAGAGCTGGGCAGTAGTGACGATCATGGGCGTGTTGGATGAAGAGAATCGCCGACACCGTGCCGACCGGAAAATTATGCGACAAGGGAAATTTCCGCGGAAGACGCGGGCCGGGTCCCGGGGGACGCCGGAAAAGGAAAAGGCCCGACCAGCGGTCGGGCCTACGGGGCCGGAAGGGCGAGTCCGATCAACCCGGACTTCAGCCGCCCTTTTTCTTGCCGCCGGCGTTCGCCGGGGGCGTGCCGCCACCGCCGCCGGTGTTGCCGCCCATCGTCTCACGAAAGGTTTGGTTGATTTTTTGTTGAGCCGCCTGCTCTTGCTGGAGTTGCTTTAAGGCATCGATCTGCGGGCCGCTGAGTACGCCCTGGGCAAGATTGACCGCGGCATCGGTGATTGGGATCCCGGTGTTGCCAGTGCCAGCGAATCCGCCGGGCATGCCGCCGCCAAGATTGGCGGCGATCATTACGGTCGGACTACCGCGCCCGCTGCCGGCGGACTCAGAGACGCCGGCCGGCCGGCCCGAGACCTTTCCGGTGGTCGCGGCGGCGCGCTGGGGGGCGGTCTGGCTGAGGATCTGGACCATCGAGGCAGATTGCGCGGCGGTGAGCGGAGTCGCGGTGTAGCTCAGACGTTGGCTGAGCTGGTCGGCCGTGGCGCGCTGAGGCATGGTCTGTTCAAAACTCTTATATTGTTTGAACCCTTCTTCACCGATCGAGGCTTTGATACTGGCGTCGATATCAGCTTGGTTGCTGGCGAGGAGGCTGCGGAAGCCATCGGGGTCGCGACGCGGGTCGATGCCTTGCTCGCGGGCGGCAGTGAACACGTCCATCGCGGAGGTTTGGCGTTCGACGAGGAGATTTTTGAATTTATCGAGCTGCGCGGGCGATAGGTTCAGATTCTTGAAAAGCGAGGCGTAGCGGGCGTCGAGTTGACCCTTTTGCTGCAAGGCTAGAGCGCGTTGGATCTCGGGCTTTTGGAGGGTTGAAAGGGCGTTGGTCAAACCGCCGGGTCCGCCGGGACCGCGAGTACGGCGGTCCCCGCGAGGGCCACGTTCGCCGGGAGCGGCGCCGTCTTCGACCTCGGCCATGATCTCTTCACTGCCGGCAGAGTCGCGCTTGGCGGCGAGTTGGTCGGCGAGATCTTTGGCCCGTTTTTCCGAGGCCCAAAGCCGCTTCTGAAGATCCG
>CAMBRG010000006.1 GCA_945869845.1 Opitutus sp. GAS368
ACTCTCGAAGTCGGCGGCGAACCGGCCGTTTATTTTCTCGGCCCGCACCGCGGCGGTCTCGAAGTTGTGATCGGTGGACAAACCGTCGTGGTGGTGACCGTCGCCTCGCCGCTCGGTCGCCAACTCGTCGGCCGCCACCTCGGCGAGAGCGTGATGCTGCCCGGCCGCACCGGCCCGGCGCTCCAAAAAATCAGCGCCGTCGCCTAAACCCTTTAGGCCGTTCGGGGCAACAGGCTCCCCGCTGACCACTCACCTCCGCCGGCTCACTTTGCCGCCGGCTTAAACCGTACGGCCGCCACGTTGTCTTTCAGCTGGGTGGGGTTTGCCCGGATCGCCGCCCCACGGAACTGATCTCGCGGGCCCGCCGACCGGGGCATTTTCCTCGCGCGAAAAAATTCACCCGCCAGTTTGGCGTTTCGCCCAAACCGCCACACGCTTCGCCCCATGTCGTCCAGCGAAAATCCAACCGCGTCCCCCTCCGTTCCTCCCGTCATTCTCATCGCCGGCATCACCGGCGGCATCGGCTCCGCCCTCGCCCGCCGCCTCATCGCCGCCGGCGCCCACGTCGCCGGCTACGCGCGCAACGCCGATAAACTCGCCGCCCTCCACGCCGAGCTCCCCTCGCTGCTCACCCTCACGGCCGATGCCACCCAACCCGCCGAGCTCGAAGCCGCCGTTGCCGCCACCGTCGCCCACTACGGCCGGCTCGACGGCTACGTCCACGCCGTCGGTTCGATTGTGATCAAGCCCGCCCACCAAACCCGCCCCGAGGAATGGCTGCACGTGCTCGACCTCAACCTCAACTCCGCCTTCTACGGCCTCCGCGCCGCCCTCGGCCCGATGCAGTCGCAGAGCGCCGGCAGCATCGTCTTCATCAGCTCCGTCGCCGCCCAAGCCGGCCTGCCCGCCCACGAAGCCATCGCCGCCGCCAAGGCCGGGGTCGATGGCCTCGTGCGCTCCGCCGCCGCCAGTTACGCGCCGCGCAACATCCGGGTGAACTCCGTCGCACCCGGCCTCGTCGACACCCCGCTCGCCGCTCCGCTCCTCGCCAGCGAAGCCGCCCGCGCCTTCTCCGAAAAGATGCACCCCCTCGGTCGCATCGGCCGTCCCGATCAGGTCGCAAGCCTCATCGCCTGGCTCCTCTCGCCCGACGCCGATTGGGTCACCGGCCAGACTTATTCCATCGACGGCGGTCTCGCCCACCTCCGCCCCCGCCCCAAGGTGTAATCCCGTTCTCGCCCTTCCGCCTGCCGCAATCGGAAATCGGAATCGGAAATCGAGAGCCGAAACTCTTAGTTCAAAATCCCCATGATCACCCCCTCCGACCCCGCCCCCGCCAGCGACCAACCTCTCGCCAGCCTCGACGAGTGGGAGGATTTCTTGAAGGACAAGTACCCCGAGCCCGCTCCGGCCCCCGCCCGCGGCACGCCCAGCGTCGGCACCGATCCCGCCAAAAAGCAGGAAGATTTCCGCGTCTACGAAGCCGACGCCCGCCCCTCCGTCCGCGAATTCTACCGGCTCAATCACACCTTCCAGACCCACGAGTTCGCCCTCGCCAAACGCGAAGAATTCCTCGGCCGCACCCGCCTCACCATGGGCATCTGGGAAGCCATGGAATATTTGAACCAGCTCGTCGACGACTCCGATCCCGACACCGATCTCTCCCAGCTCCAGCACCTCCTCCAGACCGCCGAGGCCATGCGCCGCGACGGCCAACCGCGCTGGATGATCCTCACCGGCCTGATCCACGACCTCGGCAAAATCCTTTGCCTCTGGGGCGAACCGCAATGGGCCGTCGTCGGCGACACCTTTGCCACCGGCTGCGCGTTCTCGGAGAAAAATGTCTTCCCGCAATTCTTCGCCGCCAACCCCGACCGCCAAGTCGCCCGCTTCCAGACGCCCAACGGCATCTACGAGCCCGGCTGCGGTCTGGACAACGTCGTCCTCTCCTGGGGCCACGACGAATACATCTATCACGTCGCGAAAGATTATCTCCCGCCCGAAGGCCTCGCGATGCTCCGCTACCACAGCTTTTACCCGTGGCACCGCGAAGGCGCGTATGACCAGTTCTGCACGCCCGCCGACCGCGCGCTGATGCCGTGGGTGCTGAAGTTTAATACCTACGACCTCTACACCAAGAGCCACGAAGCCCCCGACGTCGCGAAGTTGAAGCCGTATTACGAAGAACTCATCCGCGAGTTCTTCCCCGCAAAAGTCCGCTGGTAAAAAAGTAGGGCAGGGTCTCCGACCCGCCCTGTCGCCCGTGGATCGCCGATGTAGCACGGGCCTCTGGCCCGCGGGTTTTCAGTGGGAGTCAACCGCCCCCATTTAGCGCCCCTCGTCGGGCCGCCGCTCGTCGGCGCACTTTCCGCGTGCGCCCCAACTGTTACCTATCACCCCGGACAGAGTGTCACCTATCTCTCCGGATCATACCGCTCAACACCCCAGACACCGTTGGATCGACGGCTTGGGTAATTAGCTTGTCGGATTCACTTCAGGATTTCTCCCGAAAGCCTACCTCGACGCGGTCGTCGTGGATCGTGAACGTCAGCCGGCCGGATTTGCCGCGCGGATAGATTTTACTCAGGTCGAACTTCTCGGCTCGGTGCCCGCTCGGTTCATCCCAGTGCAACTCCGTCTGAGTCGTTATCGCGTGCGGAAAATAAAGATAAATTGCGGTAGCGCCTCTTACCAAGCGTCCCCACGCACAAGCGTTCTCACCAAAGCGAGCCTGTGCATTCTCCAAATTACGCGACGACTGGTTCACGATCTCAACGTCAACTTCGGGCTTCATCGCCGCCAGTCCGTTGCCGCCGCAGGCGGCAAGCAATGCGCAAAGCAACCACGGCAGGACACGGAAAAGCTTCATGGGTGGTAGTAAACTTTACGCACGCGCTGTTTGCCGGTAACGGCTTCGACGAACTTGTCGTTGAACCATCGCGGGTGGGGGCAAAAGGGGTCGGTGGGGGCAAAAGGGGTCTGGCCGTTTTTTGTTAGTTCGGTCACGTTTTGGGTGGTGGGGATAATCACACATTGTAGCCGTGGCCCCGAGTGGCAACTGTTTGGCTGGCTTTTAGATTAAAGGCGGAATCTTGTTGGAAAGTCGATCCACATTTTTCGCGTCATGCCCCACCCTCTCTCGCCGATCGACTCAACCAAGAACCAACAAAAAACGGCCAGACCCCTTTTGGCACCCGGAAGTTTTTGGAAGCTACTGGAGCACAGTCTTGCCGATTATCTCAGGCGCTCTATTCGGTCTTATCGGCTTTGTCGTCGGCCGCAAAGAAAGTCCCTAAGCTAACGAGAATTAGCGTCTAGGCGCGAGCAGATCGTATCGAGCTGAAGGCATTCCATCGCTCACAAGGGAAGTTCGCCTTCGATTTGGAGGCCGAGCTCGTTGGGGGCGGACTTGGATTTGCGGGGTTTTTTGGCGGGCTTGGGGGACGTGGCGGCTTGGGCTTTTTCTTCGGCGACGCGTTGGTGGTTGAGGGCGAGGAGGCGGCGGAGGAGTTCTTTGCGCGCGGCGGGGCTGATGGTGTAGCGGACGCGGTCGTTTTCGGGGAGCGTCTCGACTTCCTGGAAGTCGTGGCCGAGGGCGACCTGGCCGGTCCAGCCGTAGGCGGCGAGCACTGCTTCGTCCAACTCACGGTGCAGGATGCGGAGTTTCAGGATGCCCTGATAACCGGCCTCGGCTTCGGCGGGCTTCTTGCTCACCCGGGCGACTTCGGCGGGGGTGAGGTCGCGGTCATGGAAAAGGTTGTAGATGTCGGTCAGGCCCAGCCAGAGGCGAAGCATCAGGGCGCGGCGATGTTCGTGGTAGTGATCACCAATTCTAGTCAGATTATCGCGTGAGGCATTTTCATTGGGAAACGGATAGCTTTCGAACGCACGAGACGGTGTGTAACGCAATGTGCCACCTAATCCACCGCTGTATTTAGATGCCCAATCTGAGTGAAAAGATGATTGGAGGACCGAGAAATCGAAGAATGTATCGCGGTTTATTACCACCACCGTGTCCGCAAAGACCCAAGTCGGATTTACCTGTGAAAAGCTGAGATATTTAGTGACGCGCGAAGTGGCTAAGCACCATTTTTTGCCTGAGACATGCTCATACAAGTTCGAACACAACTCTGCAAACTGCCACCAATTCTCGCGATAGCATTTTCGATTTAATGCATCACGCAGCGGCTTTACCGTCTGACGAACATGATCAATACAGAGGGAATAGGTTTCCGCTTCGACTAACTGTATTTTTTTGAAGTTAATGACCTCTCGCGACGGGTTTTGGGACGGCCGGCTATTGAGATCGTCCCCTATGAGGTAAGGAAATATGACCTCGCCGCTCTTCGCCTCTGAAAGGCGAAGGCGGTGGGCTTCATCGTGGCTAAGAATAAAACCTGCTCCATTAACTATTGATCCTATGAAACTGCCTTTGGAATTCGCAGTTAAGGTTTCGGCCTCCCCCTGCGTGAGCTCGTCTTCGAGATGTGCGTTTATGTGCGAGACATGGCGACCATCCAGTAACGCGGGTTTGGCCCAAGCCCCATTAATAAAGCTGAGTAACGATACCCTCACATTAGCGCGACCCGGCCAGACAATACTACGCGAAGCATAGTTAATGGAAATGCCCTGACTGAGCAGAATCGAAAGGCCTCCTTCACGTGTGTCACCCTGGGCTATCGTCTTGGTTGTGATGAGGCCTGATTGTCCGCCCTGACGAAGTAACCCAGCAATTCGCCGCAGGAAATAAACTACCAAGTCGGATAAGCCTCCGGCAGGAGAATAAGCATAGAAGAAATAATTGAGACACCCATCCCCGTATAGTCCGCTGATTTTTTTGCCGCCTAGATATGGCGGATTGCCGAGAATACAGTCGAAGCCGCCGCGCGCGATGATCTCCGGAAACTGAAGGAACCAGTGGAAGAAGCGCTTTCGCTCGGCGAGTGCACGCGCGGCAGCGAGGGCGTCGGCGCGTGGAGTGGCTTTGCCGGTGAGGTAGTCGCGGAAGGATTCGTCGGTGAAGAGGTGGGCCTTGGTCGCCTCGGTCTTGGGGGTGTAGAACTGGGCGATGGGAATGGCGGCGAGCTGGCCGAGGTGCCAGGCGTCGGGGCTGGACGCGAATTGCTCGTAGCGGCGTTTCTTGGCCTCGATCTCGGTGGGGGTGCGTTCCGGCAGGCCGCAGATTTCGTTGGATCGGGTGACGATGGCATCGAGCTGGGCTTTTAGCTCGGGGGCGAGGTTGAGGGTGGTCTGGGATTTGCCGGCGCGCTCGTCCTTGTTTTTGCGGCGAAAGTGGGCGGCGAGGTCTTTGTCGTCGCCGGGGAGGGTGACGAAGGCCTCGTCGGGCACGCCGCGCTCCAGCTCTTCGCGGCGGACGAAGCCGACGATGGCGTTGCCGCACTTGATGTGGTGGTCGAGGAAGTTGAGGGGCTCGCCGGGGTTGTGCGCCTCCAACCAGAGGGCGACTTTGCACAGCTCAACGGCGAGGGGGTTCAAGTCCACGCCGTAGATGCAGTAGCGGATTACATCGCGCACGGCGGCCCGGAAGGCAGCAGGGCTGGGCTGCTCTTCGCCGGTGCGGACGATGGCGAGTTCGGTGCCGATGCGGCGGGCGGCGGCGAGGAGGATATGGCCGGAGCCGCAGGAGATGTCGGCTACGCGGAGGCTGAGGAGGGCGGCGGCGGGATCGGGCTCCTTGAGCTTTTGGGCGATGAGGGGATCGAGGGCGTGTTTGAGGAGCGGCTGGACGAGATCGTCGGGCGTGTAGTGGGAGCCGGTGGCTGCGCGTTCGTCGCCTTGTTTGAAGGCGAAGGCGGGGCGCGGGCCGTTGGTGTGGAAGACGGGCTCGAATTCGAGGAGGCCTTGGTAGACGGAGCCGAACTCCTCGACGTTGAGGGCGGCGTAGTTGACGCGGATGGTGGTGTGGGCGTCCTCGTTTTCGTAGAGGGAGAGGGCGCGGAGGCAGAGGAAGGTGGTGGCGTTGTCGAGGTGGCAGTCGCGGATGAGGCCGATGGCGTCGGGGCGGAAGAGGTCGCCGGCGAGCGGGGCGATGCCGAGGCGGGGGCCGGGGCCGCCGGCCTCGAAGAGCTGGAAGCAGGCGAGGACGGCGAGCCAGGCGTCGTCTTTGCGCGGGTCGTCGAGGTGGCGGGTGTCGGCGAGGCGGCGGACGCGCTGGAGGCTGTAGAAGCGGTAATAGAGGTCGCGCTTGGAGGCGGAGGGCGAGAGGGGGTAGACGAGATTGCGCTCTTCAATGACGAGCAGGAAGAGGAGGCGATAGATGAGGCGGAGGAGGTGTGAGTAGTAAGCGGAGGGGGTGAGTTGACCGGACTGGACGGCGGCGCGGAGGGCGTCATTTCGCGGGTGGGCGAGGAGTCCGTTGGCGAAGGATTTGATCGCGGTCTCGACGGCCTTGCTGAGTCCATCGCGGATGCGGGCTCCGGCCTCGACGGAATCGAGGTGGTAGCGCTCGATAAGACTCTCGGCGGTGGCCTCGGAGGAGGCGGGCAGGCGCGAGGCGTGGAGGAAGCGGTAGAGGAGGGCGAAATCGGCGTAGAGGCCGTCGGTGAAGATGCGGTCGAGGTCGAACTCAAGGTAGGTGAGTTTGACGAGGCGCGAGCTGTCGCGGAGAAGGCGGAGGAGGCAGCCGTTGGTGACGAGACCGTAGGTCTGGTCGGCGAGGTTGAGGTATTCCTGCACGAGGCCATGGGCCGACATGCGTGGGCCGGAGGTTCGCTCGGGACGGCGGTCGAGGCCGGCGGGTTCGCGGACGCTGACGATGTGCACGGGAACGCCGGCGCGGTTGGCGGCGTGGTGGGAGATGGGGTAGAGTTTGCCGTGGAGATCGAGGCCCCGGTCGTGGCGTTCGAGTTGGTAGCCGAGAAGGCCGAGGAGGGGGACGACCCAGAGGTTGCGCGTCTCGGTGGTGGCGGAGGCGTTGGCCGGTAGGGCGTCGAGCTTGCGCTGGAAGATGCGCCAGTAGTCCTGCGCGTCGGCCCAGGCGCGAGCGATCTCATCCTTCACGACGGAGCCGGCGGGCAGACCGAACTCGGCCGAGCGCTGGCCGGGCAGGTCGTCGGCCCGGGCGAACAGCTCGGGAGAGAGGATGGCGCCTTCGAGGCGGAGGGAGGGGAAGGTCACGGGCGAAAGATCAGAACGACAGGGCGAAAGAGGTCAGAGCGACGGAGGTCGGAGGTCAGAAATTTTTTAACCACGAAACACACGAAAGACACGAAATGAGTATGAGGTTGAGCTAGGTGTAGGATTCGGCGGCGCGGGCGTCGGTTTCGAGTGGGCCGGGGCCATAGCGGAAATGAAGCAGCTCTTTCAGGTAGAAAAACATGAAGGTCTTGATGGAGCCGAAGCACTCATACTGCGCGACGTGGCGGAACTCGTGGGGCCAAATGTCGGCGCGTGCGGCTTGGTCGTCGCGCATGAAGATGCCGTGGCCGAGCGTCATGCCGCCGGTGCGTTCGGGGAACAGGCCGACTTGATCGGCGAGAGCACGGAGGGTCGGGTCGTCGGGGAATGGAACCTCGGGCACGGTAAGGACGCGGACGCGCTCGGGCTGGGTGACGCCGACCTGGCGGGCTAAGGCGAGTTCTGCGGGGGTGAGGGCGCGACCTTGGGCGAGGATGAGCGCGGACTGCTGCTCGGCCCAAAGGGTGACGGCGTTCCAGAGGTCGTCGAAGGAAGGAGTGCTCATGCGGTGCGGGAGCCTGCGGGCGCGTTGATGCGCGTCTCCAGTTGGCGGAGGTTGGCGACGATCTGCTCCCAACTCGGAGGCGGGCGGAAAAACATGTCCTGCATGGCGCGGTAATCGGCGGCAAGAGCGTCGAGGCGCGGAGCGGGCGGGATGAGTTTGAAGGTGCCGGGCACGGCGGACTCGTAGGCGGCCCAGGCGGCGGGGAAAAAGACCTGTTTGTGTACGACCACCCGGGCGCGGAGATCGTCGCGGGAGAGAGCGGCTTCGCCGACGGGGTGGGCGGCGAGCGCTGCTAGGTCAGCGTAGTGCCGGGAAAAGCGGTCGGGCGTGGCTTTGTCCGCCGGGCGGTGGGCCTCGGCGTGGAGGATGGTGGCCTTTTCCCAGAAGGTGCGCTCCGCCTCTAGGACGGGAACGGTGAAGGGGGCCGAGGGAAAGAGGTCGGGAAATGTCTCGGTGAGGTAAGACGCGATGGGGTGCTCGGCGACGGGCCAGCGATCAGAGCGGGCGCCGCATTCGATGCGGACCAAAGGACGCACGTAGGGGGCGCCGCTTTCGAGCGAGTAGGCGGAGGGATAGGCGAAGAGCAGGGTCTGCGGGTCTTCGTCGGCGACGGTGAGCGTCCAGCCGGAAGCTCCGAGCGTCTCGGTGAAGCGCTGGCGGAGGGCGGGGAGCACCTCGTCGCACAGTTTGGCGGCGCAGGTGGCGGAGAGTTCGTCGAGGAGCTTGGTGCGCTGTTTGCGGCTGGGGGCGGACTCGGGGTCGCGTTCGCCGACGAAACCGAGCCACTCGCGTCTGAGGGATACGTCGATGTCCTCGGAGAAACGCTGGATGACTTTCCAGATTTTGGAGAGCGAGGTGCCGCCTTTGAAGATGAAGTGGCCGTGGGCGTCGGGGAGTGCGAAGAGCTGGCGCAGGGTCCAGCAAACCCACGCGTCTTTTTCGATCATGTGGGCGCGGATACCGGAGCGGTTTTCCGCTTCGGCGAGTAGCGCGAGCAGGTCGGCGCGCGAAAGATCAGGGAGCGGCTTGGGAATCATCGCGGGCGAGGTCGAGGAAGAGGGGGCGCATCCAGGCGGGAACGTAGCGGAGGTCGTCGAGCAGTTGTTTGCGGTCTTTGGCGCCGAGGCGGTCGCGGAGTGGGCGGAGGCGGTCGGGCGTGAGGTTGGCTCGGCCGATGTTACGTAGCGCCTCGGCGACCCAGCCGCTGGCGCGGCCGGCGAGTGCCATGGCGCGGGGCGAGCGATGCCGGAAGGTGATCTCGGATTTGCCGGAGCCGGACTGAACGCGGGAGCGGCCGGCGATGCCGTAGGTGGTGCGCGCGGCGACCTGGTTGCTGAGGCCGAGAGCGTTGGCGGCGTGGGCACCAGAGGGCAGAAGTTTGAGGGCGTCGCGGCGGGCGATGGCCTGCGCGATGGAGTCGGTGTCGGCGCCAACAGTGCCGAGAAGCGGATGGGGGCGCGGCACTTCGTAGAGGCCGCGGCGCACGCGGCGGATCTTGTCTTGGCGAGAGAGGCGGGTTAAGATCATGCCTACAGAGCGCGGGTCGCCTAGGTCTGCGAAGTCGCCGGGCGTAAAGGCCCAGCAGGCACCCTTTGCCCGAATTCGACGCAAGGCGTTGGATAAAAGCGAACCGTAGGGTTTTATTAGACTAGACATGTTGAAAAAATGAGCACGAATTTTCAACAAGTGCGAGGGCAAAGGCTCTTAGGTTTAGCCTCCGTAGCCAGCGAGATGTGGGGCGAAAGCATGGTGATGCAGAGGACGGCGAGATTGTTGATGCACTTCACTCCGGCAGCAGGATGTAAACGCCGAGCAGGTCCATCGGCAGGACGGGATAGACGACCTGGAATTTCTTTGCGTCCATGAGGGCGCTGAAGCGTTCGTGGGCGGCGACGAGCCGGAGCGATTGGTTTTCGGCAACGCGGTCGAACTCGGCCTTGAGGCGGGAGAGCAGGTTCAATTCGTTTTCCAAAAAACTGCCTCGGGCTTGCGCGGAGAGATCGGAGGAGGCGCGGGCGGCGAGGAGCAAGGTCTTGGCGGTGGCGTGGTCGAGGAACTCTTTTTGCTCGGGAGTGCCGCGCCAGCCCCAGAGCACCATCTCCTCAGCGACGATTTGGTGGCGGCCGGCTTTCTCCGCGATGACGTTGCGACAGCGGAAGAGAAGGAGAGTGGTTTTAGTCTGCACCTGGCCGGTGCGAATGACGGCGGTGCGAGCAGCGCGGCGGCCTTCGCTTGCGAGCGTGTTGGCCATGACGATCTGGCAAAGCTGCTCGACGAAGCGGTGATTGCGGCCGACGTAATAAACCGCGTCGGGCGTGGGAGAGGTGAAGCCGATCGTGAGTGTGGAATCGGCCTTCGGCAAAAGCGCACGCAAGGTGGAAGGCAGGTTGCCCAACACGAGACGGTAGCAGCCCGGCAGCTTTGCCAGAGGGGAAATCTGCACGCCGAGGATCTCATTTAGCGTGGTGACGACGAAGGTCTCGACGGCTTTGGGGTCGCCGATGGCCTCGTCCACTTCTTTGAGGTCCTGTTCAATCTCGTCGGCCTTGATGCTGTTTTGCGCGAAAATGCTGCGGGAGGCTTTTTCGCGCTCGGCAGCCTCGTCGAGTTTGCGGGTGATGGCGGCCTTCGATTTCGAGGCCTCGTCAAACTCGTCGAAGCTGAACTGAATTTGGTGACGATCCCCGCTGCGGCTGATCTTGCGGTCGGGATTGAGCAGCAGGGCCTGAGTGATGGTGTCGATGATACTCTGCGAATCCTCGGGGAATGGGACGTTGATGCCGGTGCTCTTTTTGATCTCCCGGACCTTTCGAAGCAGCACGTCGAGCACGATCCCATCGATGGGATTATCCCCGCCGTAGAGGAGGCAGGTTTTGACCATGGGTGCTGTCTGGCCGAAGCGGTCGACGCGGCCCTCGCGTTGCTCTAGACGATTGGGATTCCACGGGAGGTCGTAGTGGAGAACGGAGGTGAAGAGGCGCTGAAGGTTGACGCCTTCGCTTAAGCAATCGGTGGCGATGAGCACGCGAGGTCGGGTGATGTCGGCGCCCATCTCCTCGATGCGAGCCTTTCGAACGTCGTCGGGGAGTTCGCTGGTGATGACCTGAATATCGGCCTTGGGGAATCGTTTCCGCAGCAAGGGTGCGAGCTGGGCTCCGAGGTAGTTTGCGGTGGCGATGTAGCGGCAGAAGACGACGGCGTGGAAGCCCTTCTCCATCCATTCGTCGAGGATCGCCTCGGCGGCGGCGAGTTTTTGATCGGACTTGGGGTTGGCGAGGGATTCCAGGCCGGCGGCGAGTTCGCGGAGCTGCTGGCGCTGGTAACCGGACCAATCAAGGCGTTCGACAACGGCGGTGGGTGAATTGTCGCCTTCAAAGCCGAATTCGGTGTCGGCGACGGGATTTTCGGCGAGGTCTAGGAGGTCGGCGGACTCGATGGGATTGGCGCCGGGGGCATCCTCGCTGTCTTGCGGGGCGGCGGCGGGAATGCCTTCGAGGCGGGCCTTAAGCATTTCAACGCCGGCGGCGGGGCTGGACATGACGCCGCGCAGGAGGCCAAGGGCAGTCCAATAGTGGACCTTGCGCGTGCGGCCGCCCTTGGGCTCGGTAGCAATGAGCTGCTTGGCGAAGGTGAGGATCTTTTGGAAGTAGATGTCGTAGCCGGGCGACAGGTCATAGGCCCATTCGATGGGATCGCGCTCGGGGAACGGCGTGGTTTCGCCCATCCATTTCTCTACGTCGGCGCGTTTCCGTTGAACAAAATGCTGCGCGAGTTCGCGGCGTTTGGCCTGGCTCGCGGTGGGGAGGTCGAGGGTCTCAAACTCGGGCTTGAGCAAACTGAGCAGCGAGTGGAACTCCTCGGGTTTACCGCTGTGCGGGGTGGCGGTGAGGAAGACGAGGTGCTGATCGGGCTTGGCGGCGAGACGGTTGAGCAGGTGGAAGCGTTGCTGTTGGGTAGTGGATGCGCCAGTGGGGCGTGCGCAGGCATGGGCTTCGTCCACGATCACCAACTCCGGGCATTCGTTGATGAAAACGTTGGCCCGGGTATCGGACTTAATGAAGTCCACGCTGATTACCTGGTAGGGATAAAAATCGTAAACGCTGGTGTCGCCGTGGATCTGGCGGTCGAGGCTGGCGCGAGTATTGGAGCGAATGATGACCGCCTCGATGTCGAGCTTGTCCCGGATCTCAGCCTGCCATTGCTCGCAAAGATGAGGCAGGCAAATGACGGCGAAGCGCTTGATGCGGCGCCGCTCCAGGAACTCGCGAGCGATGAGCAGGGCCTCGATGGTTTTGCCGACGCCTACGTCGTCGGCGATGAGGAGGCGAACGGGGTCCTGCGTCTGGCGAAGCGCCATGACCAAGGGCACCATCTGGTAGGAGCGCGGGCGGAATGAAAGCTTAGCGAGTGATCGAAAAGGTCCGGCGCCATTGCGAAAGGCTAGGCGGGCCGAGTCGTAGAGCAGGCGGGCGGTCGAGATGTCTCCCAAGTCGGCGGGAGAAGGATTCTCAAAACGGGCATCCGAGGGGCGATCAAAAGGGAGATCGAGCGGAAGGTAGATGCCCGTGGTCTCGTCGTCGGAGCCGCCAAGCGGTTTGACCATCAATAGATCGGGATCATCGGACGGGAGCACGATCCAGTCGCGGCCACGAAGAGTGACAAGTTTGCCCGGCTGGTAGGTGGCGACAGGGCTCATTTGACCTTTTTGAAGATGTCGGGCCGGGCCGTGAGCTTGGCGGCAAGATCATCGAGGTAGTAGTAAACCCAGACCTCGTCACCCCGCGCGATGATGGCTTGCCGCTTCGCTTCGTCGTCCGCCTTTACGGCTGGATCATCATGGGGTGATCCGTCGCAGAAGACCCAAATACGTGGCTCGTAGTAGAAGTCCGGTTGCACAAAGATGCCCTCGACGCGTCGCTGCGCGGCATCGGGGAGGCGCAGGCCTTGAGCGTAGAGGTGATCAAGAAATTTTCGTTCAGTCGAGGATGTGGGGTCGATGGATCGAAGCAGCGATTGGTAATGGTCTTCGTAGCTGGAGAACTTGGCGTTGGTCGACAGTGTGACGGAGCTGATGCGTAGCTTTTCGAGTGCATCTTTGATGGTGAAACGGTCGATTCGTTTGTGGTCCCGCTGATTGTAGTAGCTGAGAAGGTCGCGGTAGGACGCTGGGGCTTTATAGGCCTCCTCATGGTAAAGACACAGCTCGATGGCCTTATCCACCACGGTGCGGAATTTTGAGACGTCTTCGACAAACTGGGACAAGATACCGAGGCTGCCTTCGGACGCTTCGTAGAGCAGGATATTGGGCGAATCCGGGTCGCCCACGGACACGACGCCAATCTCGGCAGGCTCCACTTGGAAGACGGACTCAATGGCGCGTTTGAGCGCGTGCTGGAGCGTGATTACGCCATCCGCGTTCAGTCCGAGAGGTTGCACCGGCTGAATGTAGAGCGCGTCGGCGAGATTGCTCGTGAAGAGCTTCACGAGCTTAAACACTTCGGGCCGCTTGTCGTCCGCTGGCGGAATCGACTGTCGCCAATCGCCCGAGACGAGGCCAAGCGGGAAGCCGTCTTGGTTGGGCTGAGCGCGCCAGTTTCTGCTCACGTGAACAAGGCGAGCGGTCGGGATGTAGCGCAGGTTGAGCAGGGTGTTTTCGGACGTGCTGACCACGGCCTTGCGCACGCGATCAAAGTGGCCGCCATCAATCGAGAAAAACACCTGCACATCAAAACCGCGCGAAATGCGCTCTTCCTCGGCACATGAGATGCGCTCAATCTCTTCGGTTCGAGACTCGGACATCTCGATGAGATCTTGGAGCGTTTCGCGATTGGCGGAATCGGCGAGATTAAGGCCCGTCATCGGACAAATCTCCCGGTCCATTTGATCGCGAGGAAAGAAGTATCCAGCCTTGGTGCTGATCTTGGCGGATTGAAGCGAGCTTTCCGCATCCTGCGTGACGAGCTGATTGACGCGATACTTGCGGCCCCGGTGGTAGATGATGTTGAGCGGACCAAATTCGCGGAGCGCAATGGCGCGCGGGCGGGAGATAAATTCCCCTGCGGTGCCATCGGGTGTGGGGATGAAGACCCGAAGCGGAAGACGGGTGAAATTATAGCCCGGAAGAAATCCCTCTGAGGCGAGGTAGCGGTAAGGGTAGAACTCGGAAAGTTCGGCGAAGCCGCCACCTTCGTTGCGCAACAAACCGAGCTGATGAGACGCCTGCTTTTGTTGGCGGTCGAATTTCCGGTAGTCATCGGAACCGGGGGTGAGGACGCCCGCCTCGATGCGCTGCGTGGCACGGGTGAGAATAATGCGCGCGGAGCGATAAATATGACGCCACCGTTCGAGCGATTGATCGAGGTGGTCGGCGACTTTGCTGAGGTTTTGGTCAACCCACTGATCGGTGAACCAAGAAGCGGCATTGGCGCGAAGCTCGTCCGCGATATCATGCACGACGCGCTGGAAGGTCGCCTTGACCTGAGAGCGAGTAGCGGGGCTCAGCTCGAGACCGGACCTCACGGCGGGACTCAGTTCGAGTTTATGCCCATCGTCTATCACGAAGCGCATGAGTGACGGACGGCCTGAACCTTCGGCTTCAAGCCCTGGCAGCCCAACAAGCGAGATAAGAAGCGCATTCAGGTGCGAGGCGAGCAACTCGCGGTTGCAGAGGTCGAGCTTTGGCGCCTGAACTGCACCGGCGACCAGATCTTTCTTATGCTCAAAGTAGTGGCGGTCATGCGGCGAGTAACTCGAACAGTAGGTGAACACGAGCGCGGCTTGCCCACTGCGACCGGCACGACCGGAGCGCTGCGCGTAGTTCGCAGGATTAGGCGGTGCATTGCGCATGTGGACGACGCTCAGGTTGCTGATGTCGATACCCAGCTCCATGGTGGGAGAGCAAAACAAGGCGCTGATGTCACCTCTGCGGAACTTAGCTTCGCGATCAATGCGCGTGTCGGTATTGAGCTGCCCGGTGTGATCTTCGCCCAATAGGCGCTTCGTCTGCGAAAAGTCGCGGAGATAGAGGCGTTGAAAGAAAGCGTTGGGCTGAACCGTGGCGCGGCCTTTGTAAGAACGTTGCTTCACCGCATCCACACGAACGGTCTCACGATCACCCGCACGCCAGACGACCATGTGGAGCACAAGACGATAGACCTCCACTTCCTGATTCTCTGAGCTGCGAGCCTTCGAGGTTGCGAGATAGCCGGCGCTCTTAAGTTTCCCGAAAAGACGGTTGATGAAGGCATCGTAGTTCGCCTTGCGGAGATCAACGTTGAGGTCTTGGCGTTCGACGAAGAGCTTGATGAACTTCCCCAGTGAGCTGGCCGGACCCGCGCTGACTGCGCTCAGCCCGGTATTGGGGCGCAGCGTATGGAGCCGAATATGTTGCGGCTCCCGGAGTTTTTCGTCGCGGTCGAGCGTCCACGGCGCGCGAAGCATCGAGCGAAAATCTTTCTCTGCCTGACGCAGCCGTGATTCGTGTAGGAGGTCACTCTCGATCGCGTAGTCTTGGCGGCAGAAGTCCAGAACCGTGCGAACAAAATCAGCGCGATCCGAGTGGCTTAGAACGGAGAGGACAGGGACGTCGGCCCAGAATGCTTCCGACTCTGGGCCGGTATTTTCTTCAAGGTCCCTGTAGTCGATGCGAAGGAGCGCGCACTGTTCGAGATTGGGCAGGATGATTCGCCAGCTGCGCCGCAAGTCCGCAATAGCCTGGTAAAGGAGGTAGTCCTGAAACTTCTCACGATAGAGGCGGATGGTGGCGGGCGGAGCATTGTCTTCGGCTGTGTTCGCAAACTCGGTCAGGGGAAGACCGAGCGCTTTGAAAACAGCTTCACCGAGATTGGAAAAAGTGAGCGACTTTCCGGGCGCATCATCGAGAGCTTTGCGAATCGCTGCGCGGAGACGCACGATTTGAACAAAGTCATTAAAATGGCCGGCCTGAAGGGCGGCATCCTGGCGATTATCCGTAAAGCTGAGGAGCTTTTGGTCCCCGCGCGGATAGCCGGCATCCGCGAGCTGATTTAGGATGGTAAAAGTAGTGATCGTGGTCGAAGTGCTGCGTCCCTCGCTGCCGAGCTTGGTAAGCTTGGTGCCCTCTTTGGTTTTGGTGTCGTAGAACGTGCCGCTGGTGGGATCGAACAAAAGTGGAGCACGCATGAACCATCCCCACCAGCGCTTGGGCGAACCCTCCGAGCAGTTTCCGAATTCGTCGAAGTAGAGCTTTGTTGGAAAGCGACCGGCGTAGTCTTTGCGCGGACTGAAGATGTCTTGCCGGTTCGCCTTCACCCAAGCGTCCGGCATCAACTCCATATCGGATTCGGAGTTCCAAATCCCTTCGCCCACGATCAAGTAGCCATCCTGAGTCTCGCTGTCTTCGTCAGATTCGCGCTCTAGAAACTCACGAGGTTCGAGCTTACTACCGACGCGCGTGACACAGATAAAGGCATGGCCGCTGGCGCGGCTGAAGACATTCGGGAAAATGGGTTTTTGCTGTTCGTCATCGGGACGAAAGAGACCGGGTTCCAGAGTGATGAACCGGCCCTCGCCGTCCTGATCCAAGGTCGTGTAAACCGAACCAGTCTGGGAGATGAATTGGTGAAGCTTGAAAGGGAGAAGCGTGTAGCGTTCGCCTGAGTCCTGAAGGCGTTTGTTGGCCAAGCTGATCCACTGAAGGAGCTGCTCCAGATAAAATCGTGCTGCGTCTGGCGAGGCACCAGATGCCTCGGATAGCTGGTTGACGATTTCCAGAAAGTCCAAAGGGCGACGCCGAACCAACCTATCCTCACGAATCTCAAGCGCGGCGCAGTTTTCTAGCCAAATTGCGACGGGGTGGGATTTGAGTTTAGCAACGCTATCGTCCGGCTGAATTGGCGAGGCAACAGCTTTGGCGAGGGCTTGTCGTCCCGGTATCGCGCCATCGAAATCGAGCGATCGGGTCAGGAGCTCGTTGACCACCTGCGTCGGCGCGAAGGGGCGGCCGAACAGCTTGGTGGCGACTGCGGCCACTTGCGTCTGCTGCTCCGCCAGTGTGCCACCGGACACCATGGTAGCTGAAGTGCCGATGCAGACGAGATGATGGCCGCATTGCGACTGGATGCGGCGCACCAACATCGCCACGTCGGCACCCTGGCGCCCACGGTAAGTGTGAAGTTCGTCAAAGGTGAGGAAGCGGAGATTCGCATATATGCCGTCGCGCAAGGGGCGTTCACGAACACGAGTGAGCAGCAGCTCCAGCATCATGTAATTTGTGAGCAGGATTTGCGGCGGATTATCGCGCATCTGCTGGCGCCGATCCTCTTTTTCCTGCCCGGTGTATTGCCCGAACGTGATGGGGAATTCCTTTCCCGTGCTGGCGGTGTAGTTGGCCTTGTAACGCTCAAATTCCGCGTGCTGGGAATTGATGAGTGCGTTCATCGGGTAAACGATCACCGCCGTGATGCCCTTCGCGCCGGGGTTTTTGAGCAGATAATCAAAGATCGTCCCGATGTAGGTGAGCGATTTTCCCGAACCGGTGCCGGATGTTACTACGAACCCCTTGCCGGCGGCACCTAGCTTTATGGCGTCAACCTGATGCCGGTAGAGATTGAAGAGCTGCCCCGACCTCGCGTCGCGAAAAATATCCGCGAAGGCAGGATGCACCAGTCCCTGCTCGGTGAGGGTACCGACATTTCCAGCCACCTCAAAAGATGGATTGAATTGAAGGAGCGGTGACGGCCAGAGCGTGCCGCTTTTTAACGACTCATCGACTTTATGCCGGATGCCGTCATCCGCGATATTCAGGAAGCTTTTGATGTAAGCTTCGTAATCCTGAACGATGGCAGAGTGGGTGCGAAGAATGTCCATGAGCAGGGGGCGATAGTGGCCAAGCGACTGACAAAGACTGAATGCGGCTTAATCTTGTTGAGATCGCAAGAAACTACACGCGGCAAACAGACTCAGCTTGGACTTGCACCGATTACTCGGACACGAAGACGGGGATAATTTATGGTTTTAGTGTGGACTCAAAAGTGACGGGTTTGATGCAACCGAGATTTGAGTGGAGTCGGGTGCGATTATAGAACGTCCCGATGTAATCGAAGACGGCGAAACGGGTCTCGGCGCCGGCGGCAAAGCGGCAGTGATGCCGTTGCTAAAAAATTCGTAGCCGGTGGCGGCGGACCAGGTGAGCGTGAACCCGGTGACGGTGAGCGCTGAGGTGGCGAAGCCGGACGGGATCGCGGGTACAGGTAGCACGAAGCCATTTAAACAGTAGTCGGCTACCAGGACAGGTAACGCACCGAAGAAGCCCGGCCGCTTGCATCCGGGCACGACGCCCCCACATTGCCCGCAACACCCCTCTGCTATGATCACTCGCTTCCTTCGCACCGCGCTTCCGCTGGCCCTCGCGTTGTTCTTCACCGGATGCAGCACCATCGATAGCCGCATTCGGGAAAAGTCCGCCGTCTTTGCCGCGCTCGATGCGCCGACACAGGACAAAATCAGACTCGGCCGCATCGAGGTCGGGTTCTCAACGGACCTCGTCTATATGTCGCACGGGGCGCCCGATGAGCGCCTCACCACGACGAGCGCCACGGGCTCCGACGAGACCTGGATCTACAACAGCTATAGCCAAGAATATCTCGGTTCGGCCCTCGTTGGTTATCGGCGTTACGTCGTGATCGATCCCAAGACCCGTCAGCCCATCGTCTACTTCGAGCCAGTCTATGACTCGATTTATCGCGAACGGGTCGAGGAACGCATCCGGATCATTTTCAAAGGCGGCAAGGTCGAGGCGATCGAACAAGTGAAGCGCTGAGTCGGCATCGCGCCCCGCCGTCACGGCAGCGGGTCTTGACGCGGCGGAAACAACTCACGGCCGGCGCCCAACTCCTTCGCCAAGCCGGCCAGAAAAACGGCGCGCGTCACTTCACGCGCACCGAGCCGCGCCAAGTGGGGCGTGAGTTGCTGGATGTCCATCCACGCCTGCCCGCGCTCGCGCAGATAAGTCGCGAGAAACCAGATCGCCAATTTCGAGGCGTTATCCACGCGGTGAAACATGCTCTCCCCGCCAAAAAAACCGCCCGCATCCACGCCGTAGAGTCCGCCGACCAATTCCTCGCCCTGCCACACCTCGACGCTGTGCGCCTGCCCCGCGTGATGCAGCGCAGTGTAGGCCTCGAGCACGGCCGGGCTGATCCACGTGCCTTCTTGTTCGGGCCGACTGGCCGCGGCACACGCTGCGATCACGGCCGGGAACGCGCGGTCGATCGAGTAACTCCAACCGCTTTTTCGCGCTGCCTTTTCCAGGGTGCGCCCCGGCGTAAGCTCGTCGAAAACCAACACCGCCCGCACGCGCGGGCAACACCAAGGGATCAGCTCGGTGACGCCGCCGGGCCACGGAAAAATCCCCCGGCGATACGCCGCGCGGAGATTCTCCACGGTCAACGCCGTCGCATCGGTGCTCGCGACGACCTCGCGTCCGCGCGCCAACGCCGCACCCTCGGGAAAGATTAACGTTGGACTCAGCACCGCTCGCGCTTCCTGAACTCCCTCTGCTCCCCTGCCCGCTTACTCGCGTTTCAGCCCGCGCAACATCAGCGTATGCAACGCGAGCGCCGGGGCCTTGCCCTCAAACAGGATGGCGTGCATCTCGCGCAAAATCGGGGCGTCGATCTTCCGCTCCACGCATAATCCGTGAAACGACTCGGTGGTCCGGTAGCCTTCGACGACGGTCTTCCGATGCGCGATCAATTCGGCGGCGCTCCGACCTTCGCCGATGCGCTGGCCAAACTCCCGGTTGCGGCTCCACGCGCCGTGGCAGGTCGCCACGAGATCGCCGAATCCGCTCAGGCCGTAGAACGTCTCGGGCCGCGCGCCGAGCGCCGCGCCCACCCGGACCATTTCGGCGAGCGCCCGGGTCAGGAGCGCGGCATTGGCGTTGTCACCGAGCCCGAGACCGGCCGCACAACCCGCCGCGATGGCGTAGATGTTTTTTAGGCAACCGCCGTATTCGACGCCGGCCAAATCATCGCTCGTGTACACGCGCAGCGTCGGCCCGCTCAACGCCGCCTGCACGTCGGCCAGCCACGCTTGCGCATCGCGCCCGGCCCCCAGCACCATCGCGGCGGGCAAACCGCGCGCGACCTCGGCCGCGTTCGTCGGGCCGGTCAGCGCACCCGCCGGGACATCGGGCTGCACGGCGGCGATGACCTGCGCCGGCCGCAGATGCGAGCCGACCTCCAGGCCCTTCGACAAACTCACCACGAGCTTCAATGGCGTGCCCGTGCCCCGCGCCGCCAGCACCCGGGCGGAGGTTTCCCGCAAGGCCTGCGACGGGCAGGCCAGCAAAACGACGGTCGACACGCCGAGAGCCGCCGAAAGATCGGCCGTGATCGCCAACGACTCGGGCAACGCGATCCCGGCAAGATAGTCCCGGTTCTCCCGGGTCGCCAAAAGCGCGGCCGCCTGCTCCGGCCGGCGTGGCACGAGCACCACGGGCCGGCCCAGCCGCGCGAGATGCACCGCAAACGCAGTGCCCCAAGCTCCGGCTCCGACGACGCAGAATTTCATGCCCGCTTATTGCCCACGGAATACACGGAAGACACGGAAGAAATTTCGCGAACCTCGGTCGTAGGGGCGGCGCTCGTCGCCGCCCGGGGGCGTCCACGAGGGACGCCCCGACTCGGGCTCGTTTCCGCCGGCTCTTTTCTCACTTCAAAAACGCCGGGATTTTTTCGTTGGCGATCATCGACTCGAAGCTCTCGCGCGCGTTTACCAACTCAAAGGCGCTGCCCTGCACCATCACCTCGGCCGGCAGCGCGCGGGTGTTGTAGCGGCTCGACATGGTCGAGCCATAAGCGCCGGCACTCATGAACGCGATATACTCGCCCTCGCCCACTTCTTGGATTTGCCGGTCCTTGGCGAAGCAGTCTCCGCTCTCGCAGATCGGGCCGACCACATCGGCGACGAGCGCGCGGCGCGTCGTGTCGCGGTGCAACGGCACGATTTCGTGGAAGGCTTCATACATCGCGGGGCGCACGAGATCGTTCATCGCGGCGTCCACGATGAGGAAACTCTTTCCGGAGCCGCGCTTGAGGTGCTCCACTTTGGACAGGAGCACGCCGGCGTTGCCGACCATGAAGCGGCCGGGCTCCAGCAGAATCTTGAGCCCGAGCGGCTGAAGCAGGGGCACGAGCGCCGCGCCGTAAGCTTCAGGCGTGAGCGGACGCGTCCCGGCGGGCTGGGCGTCCCACCAAGCGGCGCTGCCGCTGGCGAGGGCGTCTTTGTAGACGATGCCGATGCCGCCACCGATCGAGAAATAAGTGATGCCATACTTCGCCTTCAACTCGGCGGCGAAGGGCGCGACCTTGGCCACGGCCTCGGCAAACGGGCCGACTTCCGTGAGCTGAGAACCGATGTGCATCTGCACGCCGCGCAGCTGGATGTTGGGGTATTTCGCCGCGGCCTCGTAGGCGGCGGCGGCGAACTTCAGCGGGATGCCAAATTTGTTGTCACTCTTGCCCGTCGTGATCTTGGCGTGCGTGTGGGCGTCGACATCGGGGTTGATCCGGATCGCGATGGGCGCCTTCACCCCGAGCTTGCCCGCGACGTGGTTGATGCGGGCGAGCTCGGGTTCGCTCTCGACGTGGAACGAGAAAATCCCGCTCTCCAATGCCAGCTGAATCTCGGCCTCGGTCTTGCCGACGCCGGCAAAGACGCTGCGCTTCACATCCGCACCGGCGGCCAGCACGCGGCGGAGCTCGCCTCCGCTCACCAAATCGAACGCTGCGCCCAACTTTGCGAAGTGGCGGAGCACGGCGAGACCGGAGTTGGCCTTCATCGCATAGCAGATCTGCACATCCAGCCCGTTCAGGCTGCCGGCCAACCGGTTGTAGTTGTCCGCCATCGTCGCCGCGCTCGTGACGTAGGTCGGCGTGCCGTAGAGCCGGGCGACCTCGGCGAGATCGACCGACTCGCAGTTTAGATTCTGACCAATGTAGCGGAAATGATGCATGGGAATTAAAAGGGCGGGAAAAGCCGACACGGTGCGAGTTTCGCCTTGAAAAAACCAATCCAAAATTGCGTCTTTGCCTCATCGTGCTGCGTTTTCTCGCCAACCTCCTCCACCGCCCCGCCATCCGCTTCGGATTGGCCCGGGATCGCCGTGGCAGTCGGCTGCGCGATCCGAGGTTCGTCAGTTTTATGGCGCAAAGCAATCGGAGGTCCCTCGATACCGATCTGCAGGACACCCTGTTGCGCGGCCGCAAGCTGGTGCGTCACGCCGTCGTCGCGGCGGCCATCGCCGGGGCGGCTTGGTTTGCCCTCGAGAGCGCGCAGGCGCTTTCAATATTCTGAGCGCGGCCTTGCGATTTGGCAGGGGACCGACTTGCCTCGGCCCCATGTCGAATCACTCCCCTTTCAAGCGGTGTATGGGCCTGTTGCTTGGTCTTTGCGCCATGACCTTCGTCGCCGGCTGTGGCAGCGGCTTCAAACTGACCGGCGTGACCGTGAGCCTCGTCGATATCAAGCCCGCTGAGGCGACCGCACTCGAGTCCAGCGCGTTGCTGACCCTGCGCTACTCCAACGAAAACGTGATTCCGATCGGGCTCTCGGGTTCGAGCCACAAGGTCTATCTCAACGGCAGCTACGTCGGCAAAGCGCTCAGCAAAGACCCGGTCGGCCTCGCGGCGCTCACCAGCACCACGCAGGACGTGACGGTGCGGTTCGAAAATCTCGCCCTGATGCGGCAACTCGTCGCGGTGCGCGAACAGCAAACCGCCGCCTACAAAATTGAGAGCGTGCTTTACGTGACGAGCGGCGAAGAGGAATTGAATATCAAGACCTCCAACTCCGGCAGCGTCGATCTGCGGGCGCTCACCTCGGCCGCGAAGTAAGCCCGGCGCGGCGCGGCCGACGAGGCGGACGGCTCGGAGAGCCGTCCCTACCGATCTGACTGAAGAGCTTACGCCCCGCCGCCACCCGTGTTGGCGGGCGCAGCCTTGAAGGCGGAACGAAACGACGCCTTCAAGTAATCACGGTTCATCCGCGCGATGAAATCGTGAGAGATGAGTTTGGGGCACGCGGCGCTGCACTCGTATTGATTGGTGCAACTGCCAAAACCGAGTGCGTCCATCGTGTTCACCATCGCGAGCACGCGGCGGTTGCGCTCGGCTTGGCCTTGGGGCAAAAGACCGAGGTGGGAAACTTTGGCCGAGACAAAGAGCATCGCGCTAGCGTTTTTGCAGGCCGCGACGCACGCACCGCAACCGATGCACTGGGCGGCATCCATCGCGAGGTCGGCGTCACCCTTCGCGATCGGCAGGGCGTTGGCGTCGGGCGCGGAGCCCGCGCGCGCGGTGATAAACCCTCCGGCTTGCTGAATTTTGTCGAACGCGGCCCGATCGGTCACGAGATCCTTGATGACGGGAAACGCCCGCGCCCGGAACGGCTCGACGACGATGGTATCACCGTCGCTGAACGAGCGCATGTAGGTCTGGCAGGTGGCGATGCCTTTGCCGGGGCCATGGGGCTTGCCGTTAATCGTGCAAGAGCACGTGCCGCAGATACCCTCGCGGCAATCGTGGGCAAAGGCGATCGGCTCGATGCCTTGCGCCGCGAGCTCGTCGTTGACCACGTCGAGCATCTCCAAGAACGACATGTTCGGGTTGAGATCCTTTGCGGGATAATCGACGAACTTGCCCGGCTGCGCGGGGCCGGACTGGCGCCAGACGCGGAGGGTGACGGAGAAAAGTTTCTGGGTGTTTACGGCGACCATGGTGGACAGGGATGGATTACTTGTAGTTGCGGACGCTCATCTTCGTGAACTCGTAGTTGAGCGGCTCGGTGTTGCGCAGCGGGGCCTTGCTGTCGCCCTGATACTCCCAAGCGGCGACGTGGGCGAAATTCTGGTCGTCGCGTTTGCACTCGCCGTCGGCCTCCTGGTGTTCTTCGCGGAAGTGACCGCCGCAGCTCTCCTCGCGCGTGAGCGCATCCCGGCACATCAACTCGCCGAGTTCGATGAAATCGGCCACCCGGCCGGCCTTTTCGAGCGATTGATTAAGGGTCTCGGCCGAGCCGGGAACGTTGACGGTGGCGTTAAATTCTTCGCGCAGAGCGGGGATTTTTTGCAGCGCCGATTCGAGTCCCGCCTTGGTGCGAGACATCCCGCAGTGATCCCAAATGATCTTACCGAGCTTCTTGTGGAAATAACTGACGGGCTGTTTGCCCTTCGTCGCCAACAGCCGGTTCGAGAGGCCGCGCACGTCGTCCTCAGCCTGCTTGAACTCCGCGCCGTCGGTCGACGGACGCGAGCCGGGTTTCTGGCCGGCAAGGTAATCGCCGACCGTGTAAGGGATGACAAAATAGCCATCGGCCAAGCCCTGCATGAGCGCGGAGGCCCCGAGGCGGTTGGCGCCGTGGTCGGAGAAGTTGGCTTCGCCGAGCACGAACAAGCCCGGGATGTTCGACATGAGGTTATAATCCACCCACAACCCGCCCATCGTGTAATGGACGGCGGGATAAATTCGCATCGGTGCCTTGTAGGCATTTTCGGCGGTGATCTCGTGATAGATGTCGAACAGATTGCCGTAGCGCTCGCGCACGGCGGGTTCACCCAGGCGGCCGATCGCATCGGCGAAATCGAGATACACCCCAAGCCCGGTCGTGCCCACCCCGCGGCCTTCGTCGCACACGCGCTTGGCGGCACGCGAAGCGATATCGCGTGGAGCCAAGTTGCCGAAACTCGGGTAGAGCCGCTCAAGGAAGTAATCACGCTCAGACTCCGGAATGTCGGCGGCGGTGCGGGCGTCTCCAGATTTTTTTGGCGCCCAAATCCGGCCGTCGTTGCGGAGCGATTCGGACATCAACGTCAGCTTCGATTGATAATCGCCGCTCACCGGGATGCAGGTCGGGTGAATTTGCGTGTAGCAGGGGTTGGCCATGCAGGCGCCCCGTTTGTAGGCGCGCCAAATCGCGGTTGTATTGGAGCCGCGCGCGTAGGTGGAGAGGTTGAAGACGTTGCCGTAGCCGCCGGTGGCGAGAATGACGGCATCGGCCGAGTGGCGCGAAATCACGCCGGTGACGAGGTTGCGGATGATGACGCCTTTGGCTTGGCCGTTCACGACCACGAGATCGAGCATCTCAGAGTTGGTATGCAGGTCGACCGCACCGGCACCGACCGTGCGGGACAACGCCGAGTAAGCGCCGAGGAGCAACTGCTGCCCCGTCTGACCGCGGGCGTAAAATGTGCGCGAAACCTGCGCGCCGCCGAAGGAACGGTTGGCCAGCAGGCCGCCGTATTCCCGGGCAAAGGGCACGCCCTGCGCGACACATTGGTCGATGATGTTGACCGACACTTCGGCGAGGCGATGGACGTTGGCCTCGCGGGCGCGATAGTCGCCGCCTTTCAGCGTGTCGTAGAAAAGCCGATGAACGCTGTCGCCGTCGTTTTGGTAATTCTTGGCGGCGTTGATCCCGCCCTGCGCCGCGATGGAGTGGGCCCGGCGCGGGCTGTCGTGAAACACGAAGCACTTCACCTTGTAGCCGAGGTCGGCGAGAGAGGACGCCGCCGACGCGCCGGCTAGGCCGGCTCCGACCACGATGACCTCGTATTTTCGCTTGTTGGCCGGGTTGACGAGTTTGATCTCCGTCTTGTGCTTACGCCATTTTTCAGCGAGTGGACCAGTCGGGATTTTGGAATTGAGAGTGGCCATGGCGATAGACGTAAGAATTTAGAAACTATTGAGCGGAGGCGGTTTTGACCGCAGGTGCCGGTTTCAGCGCGCCGGTCAAAACAGCGCCGGGGATGACAAGACTCGCCGCGAAATACGCCACACAGAGCAACGTGACGACCGTCCGGAGCGAACGGGACCAACTCGCATTACGCCAGCCCAGCGTCTGGAAGAGGCTGTCCATACCGTGCAAGAGATGCAGCGAAAGCAGCCCGACCGCGACGATGTAAAACAAGGACACGAGCGGCGGTTGAAACCCCAGTACCACCATTTGATGGACGTCGTGCACTCGAGTGCCCGCCGGCACCACGGTGAAGCCGAGCACATGATAGTCTGACGTCAACGTGTGGGCCGGGAGCGCGGTCTTATACGTGTCCGCTTGGGCCACTCCCACGGTAAAATGCGCGAGATGATAAAGAATAAATCCGAGGACCACGTAGCCGGACCAACGAATATAGCGCGAAGCAAACCCGGCCTGAATCCAGGTTTTGACGCCATAAGACTCGCTGCCGCGCGCACGCCGGCTTTCCAGCGTCAGCGCCGTAGCCGCCCAGATGTGAAGGCCCACGCACACCAACAACCCAATTCGAACCAACCACAATACCGGCCCGAGCGATTGGAGAAAATGGGCGTAGCCGTTGATCTTGTCCGGGTGCGCAAAGACTTGGAGATTTCCGACCAAGTGACCAAAAACGAAGCCGATCAGGACGAGACCGGTCAGCGCCATGATGAATTTGCGACCGATAGACGAGCCGAAGAGGTTGCGGACGAGATTCATCGAGGTAAAACGGGTTACGAATGGAAAACGTTAAACGATCTTGCACCGCTTGACCGATGTAAAGGGGCAGAAAACGGGTGAAGCGAATTTGAACTTTGTTATTAGCGAACCTAAACGTTAGCAGAAGTCGTCTCCGTCCAGGGCTATCAGTGAATGTCCCGCTGGACCAATCGCCCCGACCACGAAGATTTTTGGCGGCTTTTCAGAGCCAACCTTCCCTCTAAAACCGGTGGATGACACTGCTTCTCGCCATTTTGACCAACGCCAGCGCAGGCCGCATTGAGTGGCTCGACTTTATTTTGAGCGGCAGCGGGGGGATCGCGGCCACCGCTGCCGTGGCTTTCACGGGGCTTGACCGTAGCTTGGCGCGGCTGACCGCGCACGACGGCGTTAAAATTGCCCTCACCCTATCGCTGGGCCCGATCACCGCCAACGGGGTGACCTATACCAACGCCCCGACCCATCACGGCGGCAAACTCGCAACTGCGACGCCGGCCGATTACGGGGCGACTAATCCGGTCGCAAATTTCGCTGACGAACTCTTCCGCTCATCAAGCGATGATCACTGGGCCACTTCGATTCGAGACGTTACCGGAACTCAAGGCATCGCCAGTTGCGGCATCGGCCTCTCCGATTTCAACGTTCCACTCGGCTCCCTGATTTACGCTCATTCGCTGTTTTCCAACGATGTGACAGGCATCGGCTCCGCGGCCAATCTGGCCCATTGGAGCAATGCCGCCTACCACCCCACCATCAACCGGCTTGGAGGTCGAGTTGGCCGCAGTGACCGGCGTTCCGCTCCGCAACCACCTCCCTGCACGAGGAACCTACGGCCTGATCTTGGTCGGAGCGATCATCAGCTGGGTCGTCTTCGGGCGTCAGCGCGGTCGGCGCGGACCTAAAACATGACCGGACCGAGCGCACCGCACGCTACTTCGCGAGCGGTTTGAGCAGCGCAAATTTCCCGCTCGCCGCCGGCGCGATGAATTTTTTTCGGAACGTATTCACGCGCACTCCGACACCCAACAGCCGAGCCAGAGAAGTTTCGATGTCACGATGGTTGGCCGACTCGTCAGCCACGTAGTAGAAATCCCAACGTGTTTCGCCAGTCTGGATCAAGGCGTAGTGCCAGCACTTAAAATCGGGAGGCAAAGCGCCATCGATGTCGCCCGCCGCAACCAGCGAGCCATCCGGCCGAAAGTAAATGCTCCCTTCGCGACCGAGGATACGAAATCCCGTCGCGCAACGCTGCACGATATCCCCCGTGTGATAGCGCAACAGCGGCATGGCCTCGCGCTCCCGGGTCGTCACATAAATTTGCGCGACGTCCGGCAATTCCGGCCGCCATCGCACCAACTCGATGAAGGCATTGGCGTCGATTGCCTTCAGGTCATCCTTGAAGGCCTCGCCGACGAACAAATAACCCGCCTCCGTCGATCCATAGAGATCGACCTGTGGCGCCGGGAACGCTTCGGCGATCCGGCGGGAGTGCTGCAGACTCGCTTTACCATAGGTGAGTATCACCGCCCGCACACTTGGAACTTTGACTCCCCGTTTCTGCACCGCCCGCGCGAGCAACGAGAGATAAACCGGCTCACCCTCGATCACCCCCGGTTGAGTCGCCTGCACCTCCCGCACGATCCGATCCCACTCCGCCTCGGGAAAAACAAAGGGGTCGCTCGTCAGGTTCAGATACACGGTGCCGTCGAAATAGCGGTGCGGAAACGGGTGGTCCTCGTAAGGGCAGAGATTGCTCGAACAGCCGATCGGCGCCAACACGCACTTCCGATAGGGCCGGCCCACAAACTGCCGCAAGATGGGCGAGGCCAAGTAGGCGCGCTCGGTCTGCTTGGTCCACCAACCTTCCTCCATGATCACCGTCATCGGCCCACTGGTCGTGCCCGAGGTACTTTCATATTCGTAGCTCTTGTCCACCAGCCCCCGCTCGATCACCCGGTAATCCTCAAAAAAAGCCTGATGCCCTTGCTCAACAATATCGCTTTTGGCGAGCGGCGGGATTTCCTGAAAACACGACCATTTCAACGGTGCCGCATGTAACGGGAAACGGCGCGCATACAGCGGGCTGCGGGCATAAATCCGGCGCACCTCGGTCTCCAGCGAGTCAGGAATCACCCGGTCCGAAACGGCTCCGAAGACAGCGGGATCATTGGCAAAAAGAGACGCGGACATAAGGTGCGAAGAGCAGGAAACGACGGCCGCCCGGCAAGTCAAACGTGGGCCCCGGTCCGCGCCCGCCAAAGGGATTCAAAATGCATCAATCCAGACACGACCAAGCTGTGCGTGATTTTCCCCTCGCGGGCCCACGCCAGCACTTCGTCGACCGGAGCCGTGATCACCTCGATCTCCTCGTCGTGGTCCCACTCCTGCGCCGAACTCCGAATCGCATTTTCGACGAGCACCAAATGGCAGCGATTATTTTGAATCGCCGGATTGGGGTGCACGGTCGCGAGCAGCCGCGCCGTTGAGCCGACAAACCCCGTTTCTTCGCGCAGCTCACGCCGGCCGGCAACCAAGGGATCCTCGCCCGGATCGATTACTCCACCGGGAAGCTCGAGGGAAAACGCATCGATGCCATAGCGAAACTGCCGGACAAGCACCAGCCGACCGTCCGGCGTGAGCGCGATGACATTGCACCAATCCGGCGCCGCCACGACGACGAACTCTCGCTCGACCTGGCGGTGTGGGTGTCGAAAAAGCACCCCGCGCACATCGAGCACGCGAGTCGATACCAAGGTGCGCTCGGCCAGCCGCTCCCACTGGGCCGGACCGCTTATAGGGGTCGATGTGCTCATCGGTCCGAAAAAAAGCCTCCCCGCCGCAAAGGGCGAGGAGGCATTTAAAATGATACTCAGAAAAAATTACTTCTTCGGCAACTTCACCTTGTCGCCCACCTTCAGCTTATTCCAGTTAACACCCGGATTGACGGAAACGAGATCAGCGAGATTGACGCCTTGGGAACGAGCAATTTTCGCGCCCGAATCGCCGCCCTTGACGACGTATTCACCTGGGCCAGCCACGGCGGGTTCACCGCTCCCTTTTTTTCCAGCGACCACGACGGGCTTCTTGGCCGCCTCTTCAAGTTTGGTGATGGCCGCGCGTTGATTAGCGAGCTCGCCACCGACTTGGTTAAAAGCGTCCTGCGTGGAACGCTGCAGTCCCGCGCCGTCTTTGGCTGCCTTCTCGGCCGCAGCCGCGGCCGCACCGACCTGAGCCTCGATTCCGTCGATCTTGGCAATCTTCTCTTCGTGGGCCGCGAGGGTCTTATTAACCTTAGAGAGACTGATGGCAGCGTAGCCTCCAAGAAGAAGGGCGATGACGCCGACGATGACGCCGCCGACCGGCAACATGCTATTATTTTCGCGTGAAATGGTGTCCATAGTGAGAAGTTAAACGCGGAGCAGAGGACCAATCTCAGAGCGAGGCAAGCCGAGATTATTAACATTCCCGGGCGAAAATGTGGCGAGCCTGAGGATAATGCGGCCAATGGCTTGACACTCCAAAGAAAGATCCGTGCTCTGCGGCGTGTTTCGGGGTGTAGCTTAGCCTGGTAGAGCGCCTGGTTTGGGACCAGGAGGTCGTAGGTTCGAATCCTATCGCCCCGACCACTTTTTTTCGGAGGAGGAAACTCAGCTGTTACGGAGGCCCCATCCGAATCCAAGACGCCCCGTTCGGGCCAGTGCTTTACTCACGCTGCAGCGGCGTTGTCGCACCTCGCGGAGATCCTAACCAAGCACGGGTCGCCGCTTATTCGTTCACGGGAAACACCGTCACCGCCTCCCATGTCGCCTCTCATGAGGCTACGCATGCTTTTTCGGGAGCAACTCACCAACAACTACAAACTCATCACCCGTGTGCGGTGCGGGAGCAAAATCATGCTCTGTCATTTAATCAGGCGGGGCCGGCACGGCGCCTGAAACCCACTCCTTCGAGTTCGCAGCCACTACGATTCGTCTTCGCGCTCGCGGTGCGTCCAGCCTGAGGCGTAATCCTTCGCCTCGACGATTTCACGGTGAAGAGCGCCCCGTGAGTGGCGTGCCAGAGCCAGTCACGTTCGAAGCGGCGCTAGGTGTCGACTCCCTACTCGGAGGAGTCGCTCGACGCAAAATCAAGAAAACGGGTAAGCGGTAAACTGCGCCCGATCTTTGACGGATCGGCACATTTTCGGCCTACTTTCCCGGCAACTTCACTTGAACCCCGCCCTCGGGGGCGGCGTCGGCCTTCTTCGCCTCAACCGCAGGCGCAGAAACCCCAGCGACGGGGAGCGCCGCTTTCAGCGCCATCACGCGCTGCGTCCAAGGACTGGCTGGGTCGATCTGGGCAATCTGATCCGAATATTTTTTCACGTCATCGGCTCGACCGGCGTCGGCGGCCAAGCTGGCCAAATGATAGGCAGCCTCGACTCTGACGCCCTTCAACCTGGCCGCATCTCCGGCCATCGTCTTCAAGACCGCCTCGCCCTCAGCCGACTTACCTGCGGCGATTTTGGACATCGCCAGTCCCAACTGGGCGCGCGTTGCAAAAGGTCCCGTCTTCAAAATCCCGATCACCGCCTCATAGCCCGAGATCGCGTCGGCTGATTTTCCGGCCGTATACGCCTCATCGGCGATTCGGAGCTGAGCCAGACCGGCCAGCGCGTGCCCTTTGTGAGCGGCCGCAAACGCCTTGAGCTTCTCCGTGTTCGCCGCTGCGGCATATTCCTTCTGCACGTCCGCCTCTTTCTGGGCCTCAAGATATTCCCAACCGCCTTTGGCCACGATTCCAACGAGCACGAGGACGCATCCGAAAATTACCTTCTTTCCATTCTTCTCCCAAAACAGGAGCAGCTTGTCCTCAAACGTCGGGGCCAGCACGTTGGCATCGACGGCGACAAGATTACGGTCATCACCGGCTGGGGTGGGAGTGGGAGGAGTGGGAGGCGTGGTCATGGCGCGAGGGTTGAAACGTGTGAACCCGAGACGAGAGCAAATGCCGCCAACCGTGTAAATGCAGGAAATCGCCTCATCCCAGCGGAGCCATTGCCGCGATTCGGAGCCGCGCGCCTTAGCCGCGCGCCGCACCGGTCGCCGCAACCGCTCCAGTTAACGCCGATGATCCTCATCCGCCGATGCTCGAATGCGCGCCGGACCGGTCTCAGGCCAATAGCGGTTGAGTTTCATCCTCAAACCCGCGGGCAAGATGCCCGTGCCACCTCGGAACCCACAGTCGAAAAATCAACCGCCATGGGTCTCAGTTCGCGTCGTCGGATCTTTCTCGCCGCAAAACGCGTCCCGACTCAGGCCCGCGGCTGACCCTGCGCTTCGCGGACCTGCTCGGTGAACGCCGCCGCCGGCTTGCTCAGGACCGTATTTTCTGCCCGAAAATTTTCGGCCTCGTCCAAAAATCCCGCCAGCTCCTACTTGAACTAACCGAACGAACGCCCGGTCCCCCAAACGGAGTAGCACAACCGGAGTAGCCCGATAGTACCAACGTCACATGAGATTTGAACTTTTGTCGGCCGTCCGCTGGCGGACGCACCGAGCGCCTGCAAGCCGGCTGCCTACGACAGAAAGTCTAAAAACTAAACGGCGCTGGTGTAAAATAGCCCCACCAACCGCAACACCCGCAGCGGCGCAGCGCGTGTTTCGACCGAAAGCGTGCCTCATTCCTGCGGTCATTTCCGCCTGATCCCGCCCCCCCAATTTTCGAGGACCGCGCCCTCTTCGTCGCGTCTCGTCTACGGCACGAGCAGCACCTTGCCCGTCGTGCCGCGGCTCTCCAACGCGCGATGCGCATCGGCCGCCGCCGCGAGCGGATAGGTCGCGCCGACCCGCACCATCAACCTTCCGGTGAGCACCGCCTCGAATAAATCATCCGCGCGCGCCCGCAACTCAGCCGTCGTCTGCGTGTAATGCGCGAGCGTCGGCCGCGTGAGATAGAGTGAGCCTTTCTGCATCAACAGCAGCGGAGCCACCGGCGGCACAGCCCCGCTCGCATTGCCAAATGAGATCAACATCCCCCGCGGCCGCAGGCTCTCCGCGCTGCCGGCAAACGTATCCTTGCCCACCGCATCGTAAACCACATCGACGCCGCGCCCGCCGGTAAACGCCCGCGCCGCCACCATGAAATCCTCCCGCGTGTAAACCACCACCTCGTCCGCTCCCGCTACGCGTGAGAGCGCCACTTTCTCATCGGTGCCCACCGTCGCGACCACGCGCGCCCCGGCCCGCTTCGCGAGCTGCACGAGCAACAAACCCACGCCGCCCGCCGCCGCGTGGATCAACGCCGTGTCCCCCGCCTTGAGCGGAAATGTGTCCGTCGCGAGGTAGTGCGCCGTGAGCCCCTGCAACATCAGCGCCGCCGCCGTCCGCGTCGCGATCCCGTCGGGGATTTTCACGACGTGCGCCGCCGGCGCGACCGCCTCGGCCGCGTAGCCCCCCACCGCCTTGGCCGTCGCGACGCGATCGCCGATGGCAAACTCCGTCACCCCCGCACCGACCGCCGAGACCACCCCGCCGACCTCCGCGCCAAGCGTAAACGGCAACGCCACCGGGTAGAGCCCGCTGCGCTGATACGTGTCGATGAAGTTGAGCCCTGCCGCCTCGACGCGAACCCGCACCTCGCCCGCAAGGGGCAAAGGCACCGGAACGTCATCGGCCCGGAGCTTTTCCGGTCCGCCGGTTTCATGGATCCGGATCGCGCGCATGGGCTCGTGGAAAAAGACCTGTTAAAAAAACGCACTCAATCAAACACCACCGTCTTGTGCCCGTAGACGAGCACGCGGTTTTCGAGGTGCCAGCGCACGGCTTGGGCGAGGACGGATTTTTCTAAATCGCGGCCTTTCCGAATCAGATCGTCGACATCGTGCCGGTGCGTCACCCGGGCGACGTCTTGCTGGATGATCGGGCCGTCGTCGAGGATTGCCGTCGCGTAATGCGCGGTCGCCCCGATCAATTTCACGCCGCGCGCCGCCGCCTGGTGATAGGGTTTCCCGCCGGCGAACGCCGGCAGAAACGAGTGGTGAATGTTGATCACCGGCCCTCCGCATTTTTCCAAAAAGTCCGCGGAAAGCACCTGCATGTAGCGCGCGAGCACCACCAGATCGACCTGCAGTTCGCGCAACAGCGCCAGTTGACGGCCCTCAGCGGCGGCCTTGTCGGCGGCCGTCACCGGGATGAGATAAAACGGCAAACCATAAGCCGCAGCCGCCGGCGCGAGATCGGGATGATTGGAAATCACGGCGACGAGGTCGCCCGCAAAATCACCGGCCCGGTGCCGCAGCACGAGATCGTGGAAGCAGTGGTCAAACTTTGAGACGAAGATCGCCACGCGCGGACGCTGCGCGGAGGACGCGACGCGGACGTTCATCCCGAGCGAAGCCGCGAACGCTTGGAAAGCGGCGGGGTCGGCCGAGGCGTTGCCGTTCGCCGGAGTCCACTCGACGCGTTGGAAGAACACGCCCGCCTCCATATCGCGGTGCTGGTCGGCGTGCAGGATGTTACCCCCGCGCTCAAAGATCCAACCCGAGACCCGGGCGACGAGGCCGGGTTGATCGGGGCCATGAAGGAGAGCGACGAGTGTGGGCAAAGGCGAAGACATAGAGGGAAGGTGATAACGACCGCCACCATCACGCACGGGACGCGACGGTCCGGGCAAGCCTGATGTCGGCTGAGTTGACCTGAAAGGTTCATCCGCCGTTTGGTGGCCCCAGGGGCGATCAGATCGGCCCCCAAGTTTTCGGCTCCTGCCCCGCAGCCCTGGCTGAAACGGTAATATCTCACCCGGTCATGGGTCCAGTGCGCCTGTCGTCCTCAGGTCCAAAACGAGCCTACCCGAGCAGGCGCGAGCCAGCAACGGAGCGGTTTGCCCAACGCGCGAGCTTCCCGCCGCTCGAAGGTTAACGGCTAAACCTTCGCCCAAGGTTTGACCTCGCCACGCAATTTTTTTGTCCTCCTCCCGCTCGCCTGCGTCCTCTCCCCGCTCCCATGCCCTGCCCGTTCCACAACCCCAAGAATCCCACCGATCCCTTTCGTGAGCCCCGCGAGCGCGACGGTGTGTTGGTGAATAATTTCCAAGGCAAAGAAATCCCCCTCGTCCTGCGCCACGAAGACGTGCGGCGCGTGGCCAAGGACTGGCAGACCTTCAGCTCCGATGCGCCGTTTAAGGTGCCCATCCCCACCGAAGAGGACGTGCGCACGGTGCGCCAGTTGCCCCTCGAAATCGATCCGCCCGAGCAGCAAGCCTACCGCGAGGTGGTCGAGCCGTTTTTCAATCGCGCCAAGTTGCCCGAGGTCATCGCCCAAATGGAGCGGCTCGTCGGCGAACTCGTGACCGCCGCCCGCGACCGCGCGTCGTTCGAGGCCGTACGCGACTTCGCCATCCCGCTGCAGTCGCGTGCGCTTGCAATCTTGCTCAACGTGCCCGACGCCGAGGCCGCGATCTGGATCGGCTGGGGCACCCACGTCTTCCGCGACGGCAACGGCACCAGCAAGGGCGCGGCGCTCGAGGCCTACACCAACGCTCTGCTCGACCGCGCGGCCGCCCACCCCGGCGACGACCTCTTCAGCGCGCTCACCCAGGCCACGTTCCAGGGCCGTCCGCTCACGCGCCAGGAAATGCTCGGGTTCTGCAGCATCGTTTTCGCGGGCGGGCGCGACACCGTCATCAACTCCATCACCGGTATCCTCGCCCACCTCGCGCACACGCCCGCCGACTTCGAATTCCTCCGCGCCGACCGCAAGCGCATCGTCGGGGCCAGCGAGGAATTTTTCCGCGCGCTCTCGCCGGTAACCCACCTCGCCCGCAAATGCACGCGCGACACCGCCGTCCACGGCGTGAACGTGCCGGCGGGCGAATTTGTCTCGCTCTGCTTTTCGTCGGCCAACTTCGACGCGGCCGTGTTCGAAGCGCCGGACGAGGTGAAGTTGGACCGGCGGCCGAATCCCCACGTGGCTTTCGGTTTTGGCCCGCACCTCTGCCTCGGGGCCGCGCATGCCCGTCTGGTCGTACGCACGTTGCTCAACACGCTGTGCGACCAAGTCGCCCGGATCGACGTGCTTGAACAAACGTGGAAATCCGAAACCGAGCCGAGCTACGTCCGCCGCCTCGCCGCCGAATCTCTTCACGTAAAATTTGCCCGCCGCTGAACCGCCCGCCGCGCGTTTTCTTTCCACGCTCATGACGCCTTCCCCAACCGCTTCCGCCTCCCCGCACCTCTCGCTGCCCGACGGCGGGCACTTCCCCACCATCGGCCTCGGCATGTGGAAGATGCCCAAGCCCGAAATCCCCGGCCTCGTGCGCGAAGCGATCAAGCTCGGCTACCGCCACCTCGACTGCGCGTGCGACTACGGCAACGAGCCGCAGGTCGGCACCGGCATCGCCGCCGCCCTGCGCGACGGACTCTGCCGCCGCGACGATCTTTGGGTCACCTCCAAGTTGTGGAACACCTACCACGAGCCCAAGCACGTGCGCGCTGCCTGCGAGCGCTCCCTGCGCGACCTGCAGCTCGACGTGCTCGAGCTTTACCTCGTCCATTTTCCCATCGCGCTCGCCTACGTGCCGTTCGAGGTGCGTTACCCGCCGGAATGGTTTTTCGATCCGGCCGCGCCCGCGCCCGCGATGAAGCCCATCGCCGTGCCCTACGCCGACACGTGGGGCGCCATGGAAGAACTCCAACGCGCGGGTCTCGTTAAACGTATCGGCGTCTGCAATCTCAACGTCTCCGCGCTCCGCGATGTCCTCAGCTACGCCACGATCCGGCCGGCCGTCCATCAGCTCGAGTTGCATCCCTACCTCGTGCAACCGCGCCAACTACGCTTCTGCGCGCAGGAGAACATCGCCGTCACCGCGTTTTCCCCGCTCGGCGCCCCGTCCTATCTGCCGCTCGGCATGGCGACGCCCGCCGAGAATGTCCTGGCCGATCCCGTCGTCACCGCCATCGCCGCCGCCCACGATCGCACACCCGCCCAAATCGCGCTGCGCTGGGGCGTGCAACGCGGCTGCGCGGTCATTCCGAAAACGGCTTCGCCCGCGCGACTCGCGGAAAATCTCGCGCTCTTCGACTTTGCGCTCACGCCCGCCGAGATGACCGCGATCGACGGCCTCGACCGCCATCGCCGTTTCAACGATCCGGGCCACTTCGGGGAAAAGGCGTTCAATACGTTTTACCCGATATTCGACTGAGCGGGGCGCTCGCTCAGACCCGCAGGTGCCGAGCCTTGACGCCCGCTGCTCCGACGCGTCCGCTGGCCAAGCCCCATGTTTCCCCTTCCCCGCTTCGGCCGCTGGCTGCTCACGCTGGCCGGACTTTCGTTGATCGCGCTTTCGCTGCTCCGGCTCGTCACCTGGCAGATCTTCGGCCACGGCCAACTGTCCTTCGCGCAGGCCGCGCCCGCATTCTGGCTGGGTCTGCGGTTTGACGCCCGGATCGTCGCGGCCGGGTTGCTGCCGGTATTGCTGCTCGGCCAGTTCCGGTTCTGGCACGCGCTCGATTCGCAACTCGGACGACGGCTTTGGCTCGGCCTGCTCGGCGGCGCGGCGGCGCTCGTGTTATTTTTTTATGTCAACGACTTCCTCCACTTCCGCTACCTCGGGCAACGGCTCAACGCCACCGCCCTCGGTTTTCTGGAGGACGCAAAAATCTCCGCCCGCATGGTGTGGCAGACGTATCCCGTCATCCGCATTTTGCTGGCCTGCGCGGTCGCGCTGATCGCGATGCTTTGGGTCAACGCGTGGCTGCACCGCCGCGCCGCCGCCGCGCCCGAGAATCCCCGCCGCCGCGCCCGGGTGACGTGGCTGGTGGTCACCGGACTCGTCGGACTGCTCGCCGCCTTCGGTCGCGTGGGCCAATATCCGTTGCGCTGGAGCGACGCGTTTAATCTGCGCGACGATTTCTCCGCCAACCTCGCACTAAATCCCTTAGAGTCATTTTTCAGTTCGCTGGCGTTTCGCGACACCGGCTACGACCGCGCCAAGGTCCGCGCGCACTATCCCCGGTTGAGCCGCTACCTCGGCGTCACGGCGCCGGATGCGGCCGCGCTCAATTTCATCCGCGACGTCCCTGCCCGGCCCGATGCACTGGCGCGTCGGCCCAACGTCGTGCTCGTGCTGTGCGAATCGTTCAGCGCCTACAAGAGCTCAATGTGGGGCAACCCGCTCGACACGACACCCTATTTCGCGGCGCTCTGCCGCGACGGGGTGTTTTTCGAAAACTGCTTCACGCCGACGTTTGGCACCGCGCGCGGCGTCTGGGCCACGATCACCGGCGTGCCCGACGTGACGCCGGTGAAGACCGCCAGCCGCAACCCCGCGATGGTCGACCAACACACGATCATCAACGATTTCACCGGCTACCGAAAACTTTACTTCCTCGGCGGGAGCACGAGCTGGGCGAACATCCGCGGCGTGCTCACCGGCAACATCCGCGACCTCGTGCTGCGCGAAGAAGACAGTTTCAAATCCCCGCGCATCGACGTGTGGGGCATCAGCGACAAGAGCCTGTTGCTCGAAGCCGAGGCCGAGCTCGCCCAGCAGACGGAGCCGTTCTTCGCCATCATTCAGACCGCCGGCAACCATCGGCCCTACACCATCGCGCCCGAGGATCTCGGCGAATTCCAACCCCTCGACGTGCCATTGGAAAAACTGCGGGCCCATGGCTTCGAGTCGCTCAAGGAATTCAATGCGTTTCGCTACACCGATTTCTCGTTCCGCAAATTTATGAACGCGACGCGGCGCTCGGCGTATTTCGAGAACACCGTGTTCATCTTCATCGGCGACCACGGCATCGGCGGCAACGCCGGCACGATGTTCCCCGCTGCTTGGACCGAGCAGGCGCTGACCGCCTACCACGTGCCGCTGTTGTTTTACGCGCCGAAATTGTTGCCGCCGCGCCGGCTCGCCGCGCCGGCTTCGATGCTCGATGTCCTGCCCACTGCCGCCGGAATCGCCGGGATCGCCTACCGCAATTCCAGCCTCGGTCGTGATCTGTTGCACCGCCAAGAAATCGACGCCGGCCGGGGCAACGCCGCCTTCATTCTCGATCACAATAACAAGACGCTGGGCGTCGTGCAGGGCCGGCATTACGGCTACCGCCAGTTGCAGGGCGACCGCACCGGCTTTGTCTGGGCCGATTTTAACGCACCCCCGCCCCCGGCCGCCGCGACTCCGACGAACGGTTTGCCCGAACACCTCGCCTTGGCGGATGCGTTTCACGAGACGGCGCACTATCTCTTGTTAAACAATCGAAAAACCCGCGACGAACGGTCCGTCCGCCGAGAAACCCGTTGAAGCGGCGAGTTCCCCGCTCCAGCCTCTCCCTTCCCCTGTGATTGCCCCGCGCACTGAGCTCTCCGTTACCCCGGTCCTACTCGATCAATCCGCCCGCCCCACCGCCCGGTCGCGCCCGTCCCGGCTGAGCCCCGTCCGACGACTCGCATGGATTGCCGTGACCTGCATCGCCGGCGGCGCCGCCGTGAAGTATTCTGCCCCGGTCAGCGTCAACCCGCCCCTCGCGCTTGAGCCCGCCTCGGCTCCCTGGGCGCGCGCCCCCCAGAGCGTGGGCGAGTTCGGGAAGCCGCGGTTCGAACGCGGCTGGGTTTCGCCGGAGGCCCAGCTCGCCCACGTCCATTGCAGCATGGTGAGCGCGTTGCCGAGCGGCGACTTGCTCGCGCTCTGGTATGGCGGATCGCGCGAGGGCGCGGCGGATGTCGCAGTTTTCACTTCGCGCATGACCGCAGGGACGAAGACCTGGGGTCCGCCGGTCAAGGTGCTCGACCGCGCCAGCGTCGAAGGCGAACTCGGCCGCCGCATCAAGAAAATCGGCAACACCGTGATCTTCCCCGACCGCACCGGCCGGCTATGGATGGTTTACGCCAGCGTGAGCCTGGGCGGCTGGTCGGGCTGCGCGCTCAACATCAAATCGTCGCCCGATGCCGGCCTCACCTGGGGCCCGAGCCGGCGGCTCACGTTGAACGCGTTCTTCAACATGAGCACGCTCGTGCGCAACAAGCCGATCTACGCCGCCGACGGCCGTATCGGGCTGCCCGTCTATCACGAGATGGCCACCAAGTTTCCCCAGATCCTATGGTTCCAGCCCGGCCCCGACGGCACCGTGGAAGATTACAAAGTCCGCAATCTCGGTGCGTCCAAAGGCCTGATCCAGCCCGTGCTGGTCGCGCTCGGCGGGGACCAAGTTCTCATGATGCTGCGCGATACGAGCAGCCAGCGCGCGTTGCGCACATCGCTCTCCACGGACAACGGCTGGACTTGGCCGGACCCGACCCCGATTTCCCTGCCCAATCCCGATGCGCCCGTCGACGCTTTGCGCCTCGCCGACGGCCGGATTCTCCTCGCCTACAACCACGCTTCGAGCGGCCGCGAGAGCCTTGGTTTGTCCCTATCCTCCGACGAAGGACGCACGTGGAAGAAACACTCCGTGGTGGAGCGCGAGACGGAGAAGGAGTTTTCCTATCCGCAGCTGACGCAAGGCCCTGGCGGGATGATCCATCTCACGTATACGTGGAAACGGGAACGCATCGGGCACATCGCGTTTAACCTCGCTTGGCTCGACCAGTATCGCGAGCTCGCCGGCGGGGCGCTGCCCCCATGAACCCCGCTTGGTTGCCACCCTCGGACGCGCTCGCGGTTTTCGCCGCGGTGTGGCTGATGCTGCTCGGGTTCGGCGGTCGCTTCATGCCGCTACCGGCGTCGGTCGCCCTGCGGCTGGCCGTCGCGGCGGCGGCCGCGGGCGTGATGCTGGTGCCGATCAAGGAGCTGCAGCTGTGGAACTGGGTGTTCAGCTATTACCCCAATCCCTCGTTGCCCATCCTCGGCCTATTGATCGCGCAACGCAGCCCGCGCTTTCTCGGCGTCACGATTTTCCAATCGGCCGATTGGTGGGCGACATGGATTTTCGGCGCGGTCGTGGGTTCGTTGGTCTACCTGCAACCGCTGATTTTTGGCCGCGGCTTCGATTTTCACTATTGGGGCTGGCACTCGAACTATGCCGCCGCCGTGCTCACCTTGACCGCGATCATGTTTCTGGCTCGGGGAAACCGATTCGGCGTGCTGCTGGTGGCGGCGCTGGTGGCATTTGCGCTGGGCGCGTTGGAGTCGACCAACTGCTGGGACTACGTCGTCGATCCCATCTACTGGCTCGCGAGCGTCGTGGTCATCGTGCGGCGGGGCGCGATCGCGGGGTGGACCCGGCGTCAGGCGAAGCTTAGCCAAACCGCGGCTTAAAAGTAGGGCGGGGTCTTTGACCCGCCCTGGTGCGCCCGAGGGGCGGGTCAAAGACCCGCCCTACCTTCCCGGCCCCGCTCAGACGAAGTTTACGTTGCCCCGATAAAGCTGGATCGGCTTCACGCCGACGGGCTTGTCGCGGAGAGCGCGGATGCCTTCGACCGCGGCAAAGGCCCCGGTGATCGTCGTCATCAGACACACCGCGTGCGAATACGCCGCCGCGCGGATTTTGTTTTCGTCCTGGCGCGGGATCATCCCGGCAGGCGTGTTGATCACGAGTTGGATCTGACCGTTTTTCAGCATGTCCACCGCGTTAGGGCGGCCCTCGGTGATTTTCGCGAGGCGTTTTACGGGCACGCCGTTGTCGGCGAGCGTCTTCGCCGTGCCGCTGGTCGAGTAAATCGTGAAACCGAGTTCCACGAGCGAGCGGGCCAGCGCGGTGGCGCGGGGTTTATCGGCGTCTTTGACGCTGAGGAACACGTTCCCCTTGGTCGGCAGGCCGGGCTTGGCGGCGGCTTGGGCTTTCGCGAAAGCGACGCCGAGGTCCGCATCAATCCCCATGACTTCGCCGGTCGAGCGCATCTCGGGCCCGAGCGCGATCGTGGAACCGGGGAAACGCACAAACGGGAACACGGCTTCTTTGACGCACCAATGTTTCGGCGTCTGCTCACGGGTGAAGCCGAGGTCCTTCAGCTTGGCGCCGGTCATGACCTTGGCGGCGAGTTTCGCGAGCGGCACGCCGATGGCCTTGGCCACGAACGGCACGGTGCGCGAGGCGCGGGGATTCACTTCGAGCACGTAGAGCTGGTTGTCCTTGATCGCGAACTGGACGTTCATGAGGCCGACGACCTTGAGCGCTTTGGCGAGCGCGTAGGTGGCGGTGCGGACGGTGTTGAGCATCTCGGGGCTCAGCGTATGCGGGGGCATCACCATCGCGGCGTCGCCGGAGTGGACCCCGGCAAACTCGATGTGCTCGAGCATGCCGCCGATGACGCTGGTCTCGCCGTCGCTGATGCAGTCCACGTCGAGCTCGATGGCGTCTTCGAGGAACTTATCGATGAGCACGGGCTTGCCGGGCATGACGTCGAACACCTGGCGGACCACGGCCTTTAATTCTTCTTCGCTGTACACCACGAACATGCCGCGGCCACCGAGGACGAATGATGGCCGGAGCAACACGGGATAACCGACGGCCGCGGCGAATCCGACGGCCTCACCCTCGCTCAGCGCGGTGCGGTTGTCGGGCTGGCGCAGGCCGGTGGCGGTGAGGATGGCGGCGAACAGCTTGCGGTCTTCGGCGGCCTCGATGCTTTCCGGCGTGGTACCGATGATATTGACGCCGTTGGCCTTCAAGGCGGAGGCGAGGTTGAGCGGAGTCTGACCGCCGAACTGCACGATGACGCCGTCGCATTTTTCCTGCGTGTAGATTTCGAGCACGTCCTCGAGCGTGAGCGGCTCGAAGTAGAGCCGGTCGCTGGTGTCGTAGTCGGTGGAGACGGTTTCCGGGTTGGAGTTCACCATCACGCTCTCGTAGCCGATCTCGCGGAGGGCGAAGCTGGCGTGCACGCAGCAATAGTCGAACTCGATGCCCTGACCAATACGGTTGGGCCCGCCGCCGAGGATCATGATCTTCTTCTTGCCGCTCGGAGGGAGAATCTCGTTCTCGTCGCCGTAGCTCGAATAGTAGTAAGGCGTGAACGCCTCGAACTCGGCCGCACAGGTATCGACGAGACGATAGGTCGTGTTGACGCCGGCGGCTTTGCGATGGGCGCGGACGGCGGCAAGGTCGGTCTTAAAAATGTGGGCGAGCTGGGCGTCGGCGAAACCGAACTGTTTCGCGCGGCGGAGCGCGGTGACCTCAACGGTCGCGAGGGTTTTCGCCGCCAACTCCTGCTCCATCTCGTGAATCTCGCGGAGCTGATGAAGGAACCACGGGTCGATCTTGGTGAGATCGAAAATACGCTCGACGCTGTAACCGGCGCGGAAGGCATGGCGCAGGTAGAAAATACGCTCGGAGTTGGGGGTGCCGAGCTTCGCGTTGATGATTTTTTCGTCGAGAATCTCGTCGCCGCCGAATTTGCCGCCGCCGCCGAAACCGCGGGCGCCGACCTCGAGGGAGCGCAGGCACTTCTGCATGGATTCCTTGAACGTGCGGCCGATGGCCATCGCCTCGCCGACGGATTTCATCGCGGACGTGAGCGTGGTGTCGGCGCCGAGGAATTTCTCAAACGTGAAGCGCGGGATCTTGGTGACGACGTAGTCGATGGTCGGCTCGAAGCTCGCCGGCGTGACGCGCGTGATGTCGTTGCGCAACTCGTCGAGCGTGTAGCCGACGGCAAGTTTGGCGGCGATCTTGGCGATGGGGAAACCGGTGGCCTTCGAGGCGAGGGCGGAGGAACGCGAGACGCGCGGATTCATCTCGATGACGACCATGCGGCCGGTCACGGGATCGACGGAGAACTGGATGTTGGAACCGCCGGTTTCGACGCCGATTTCGCGAATGACGGCGAACGACGCGTCGCGCATGACCTGGTATTCTTTGTCGGTGAGCGTCATCGCCGGAGCGACGGTGATGGAGTCGCCGGTGTGGACGCCCATCGGGTCAAAATTCTCGATGGAGCAGATGACCACGCACTGGTCCTTGTGGTCACGCATGACCTCCATCTCGTATTCCTTCCAGCCGAGCAGACATTCCTCGACGAGGACCTCGTGCACGGGCGAGAGATCGAGCCCGTTGGCACAGATGCCTTCGAATTCTTCCTTGTTGTAAGCGATCCCGCCGCCGCTGCCGCCGAGGGTGAAAGACGGGCGGATGATGAGCGGGAAGGCGCCGAGAAAGTCGGCGGCCTCGCGGGCCTCAGTCATGTTTTTCACGGTGCGCGATTTCGCGACATCGAGACCGATCTTGATCATGCACTGTTTGAACAACTCGCGGTCCTCGCCCTTGTTGATGGCGTCGGGCTTGGCACCGATCATTTCGACGCCGTATTTGGCGAGGATGCCGGATTTATTCAGCTCCATCGAAAGATTAAGCGCGGTCTGACCACCCAGGGTGGGCAACAGGGCGGAAGGGCGCTCGGCGGCGATGATTTTCTCGAGGGTTTCGAGGTTGAGCGGCTCGATGTAGGTGACATCGGCAAACTCCGGATCGGTCATGATCGTGGCCGGGTTGGAGTTCACTAGAATGACCCGGTAACCCTCTTCCCGGAGGGCTTTGCACGCTTGGGTGCCCGAGTAATCGAACTCGCAGGCCTGCCCGATGACGATCGGGCCGGCACCGATGATGAGGATGGATTTCAGATCAGGGCGTTTGGGCATGAGCGTAGATTTCGGCGAGGGTTGGGCCCGCTGAAACGGGCGGCAAGCGGGAAAGCGCGGCGACTAAAATTCCGCCCGTGGCCGACGCCGCCGACCGCCGATTGCCGTCGCCCAAACGTTACATAAAGCGGCGAATTTGCATCGCTTAGAAATCCGGCCGCGGCTCAGCTCGCTGCTTCTTTTTTTAACCCTTTTGCCCACATGAACCGTCCGCTTTTTCCCTTACCCGGCGTCCAAGCACTCAGCCGCCGATCCTTCTTGGCCGGCAGCGCCTCCTTCGCCGCGGCGGCGCTGCTTTCGACCCGGGTTGCGGGCGCGGCGGCGCGCACCGGCTCGTTTTCCGACTCTCCCTTTTCCCTCGGAGTCGCTTCGGGGGATCCGTTGCCCGACGGGGTGGTACTTTGGACGCGGCTGGCGCCCCGGCCGTTGGAAGTCGGCGGAGGGATGAAAGCGGAACCGGTCGAGGTGGCGTGGCAAATCGCCGAAGACGAAGGGATGGCGCGGGTCGTCCAATCCGGCACGGCGACCGCCCGCCCGGAGTGGTCGCACTCGGTCCACGTCGAGGTGTCCGGGCTGCGGCCGGGTCGTTGGTATTGGTATCGATTTAAAGTCGGCAGCGAAGTGAGCCCCAAAGGCCGCACCCGCACCGCGCCGCCAGCCGATGTGCTGGCCGAACGCCTGCGCTTCGCCTTTGTCTCCTGCCAGCACTACGAAGCCGGTCTTTTCACGGCTTATGACCATCTCGCGCGTGAAGACCTCGATCTCGTAGTCCACCTCGGCGACTACATTTACGAGGGCCCCGCGGCCGATGGTCGGGTGCGGCGTCACCTCGGGGGCGAATGCTTCGCCTTGGACGACTACCGGCTGCGCTACGCGCTCTACAAAACGGATCCCCATTTGCAGGTGGCGCACGCCACGGCGCCGTGGATCGTGACGTGGGACGACCACGAGGTGGCCAACAACTACGCGGCCGACCGCGCGGCGAAGCCGGCGCAACAGGCGTCCTTCCTCGCTCGGCGGGCCGCGGCCTACCAGGCCTATTTCGAGCACATGCCCCTACGCCGCTCGGCACTGCCAAAAGGCCCCGAGATGCTGCTCTACCGCAGCCTTGATTTCGGCCGGCTCGCGCAATTTCACGTGCTCGATACCCGCCAATATCGTACCCCGCAACCGCTCGGCGACGGCCTGAAAGCTCCGACGCCCGCGTTGCTCGATCCGCGCGGCACATTGATGGGCGATCGCCAACGTGATTGGCTTTTCTCGGGGCTCGAACGTTCGCCGGCAAACTGGAACATCCTCGCCCAACAAGTCATGATGGCCCGCGTCGACCGGGTCAGCGGCAACGAGGTCAAATACAGCATGGACCAATGGCCCGGCTACGAATTTGAGCGGCGGCGCGTGCTCCGGCATTTTCGCGAGCAACACGTCAAAAACCCGGTCGTTATTACCGGCGACATTCATTCGAACTGGGCCAATGAACTCATCGCCGATTTCGACGAGCTCGATTCGCCCGTCGTCGGCACCGAATTTGTCGGGACTTCAATCAGCTCGGGCGGGGACGGGGCCGCCGCGCCCAAGACCCACGATCAACTGTTGGCCGAGAATCCGTTTCTGAAATTCTTCAACGCCGAACGGGGCTACGTGCGTTGCGAAGTGACGCCGCAAACGTGGCGCGCCGACTACCGAACGGTGCCCTTCGTCACCAAGCCCGGCGCGCCTCTGGTCACGCGGGCTTCATTCGTGGTGGAGTCGGGCCGGCCGCAGTTGAATCGAGCCTGACGGGAGGCACCCGCAGCGGTGAGCCCGATCCGCCGCGTCCGCCGGTAGCTCAGTCGGCCAAGGCCGGCAACTGCCGGCGAGCCGTTGCCGGGCGACGCGGAGTTGGCCGAAGCACCGACCGGGCCGACGAGAAAACAAGCGGCTGCGACCGGCAGGCCGATCAGCCATCGCTGCACTGCGCACACGGCGATGCGTGCTCGGGATTTTGGGGAGGACTCGTTCAGCATTCACCATCGCCCTGGACCCATTTAAACGCGACCGGCCTCGCTCCACTCGCCTTGGGCCTTGCACGGCGCTCTGGCATGACATCCGCTTCCTCCACCCGCCATGAAACGCACCCGCTCCGCCGTCGTTGCACTCAAACTCATCACCGCGCTCGCGCTCGTTTTGGCGCCCGCTCCGTTCGCTCGCGCCCAGCGTGCGCCGGTCGAGGCCAAGCACGGCATGGTCGCAACCGTTCACGACCTCGCGTCCGAAGCCGGGGTGGAAATTCTTAAAAAAGGCGGCAACGCCGTGGATGCGGGCGTCGCCGTCGGCCTCGCCCTCACTGTCGTCTACCCCTTTGCCGGTAATCTCGGCGGCGGCGGCTTCATGCTGATCCACCTCGCCGACGGCCGCACCGTCGCCATCGACTACCGCGAGACCGCCCCCGCCGCCTCCAGCCGCGACATGTTTCTCGGCCCCGATGGCAAAGTCCTCAAGCCCGGTCCCGGCTCTTCCACCGTGGGCTGGCGCGCCAGCGGCGTCCCCGGCTCCGTCGCCGGCTTCGCCCTCGCCCAGCAAAAATACGGCTCCGGCAAAGTCTCTTGGGCCGACGTCTGCGAGCCCGCCCGTCGCCTCGCCGCCGATGGCTTTGTCATCTCCCAAGGTACCGCCGCCAACCTCAAGGCTTACGCCAAATTTCTCTCCCAGTTTCCCGAATCGAAACGCATTTTTCTCGCCGACGGCGCGTTTCACGAGGCCGGCACTCGGTGGCGCCAGCCTGATCTCGCCGCAGTCTTTGCCCGCCTTCAGCAAAACGGCCCGCGCGAATTCTACGAGGGCGAGACGGCCCGCCTCATCGCCGATGCCATGGCGAAAAACGGCGGCACCCTCACCCTCGCCGATCTCAAGGGCTACACCGCCGTCGAGCGCCAACCCCTGCGCGGCACTTACCGCGGTCACGAGATCGTGACGATGCCGCCGCCCAGCTCCGGCGGTATCGCCCTGCTCCAAATGCTCGGGATGCTGGAGACCCACGACGTCGCCAAACTCGGGGCCAACTCTGCGGCGAAATTCCACCTCTTCATCGAGGTCATGCGGCGCGCCTTCCGCGACCGCGCCGAGTTTTTGGGCGACCCCGATTTCGTCAACGTGCCCACCGCCGGCCTACTCGACCGCGCCTACATCGCCGGCCTCATGGAGAACTTCGATCCCGCCAAAGCCACGCCCAGCGACGGCCTCGCTCCCGGCAACCCCGCCGGTTGGACCCCGATCAAGGTTTCGCAACTCGGCGATCACCGCGCGCGCCTCGCCGCCGAATCTACCGAGACCACGCATTACTCCATCGTCGATGCCGCCGGCAACGCCGTCAGCAACACCTATACCCTCAACGGCGGCTACGGCTCCGGCGTCACCATCCCCGGCACCGGCATCCTCATGAACAATGAAATGGACGACTTCACTTCGAAGATCGGAGTGAAAAACATGTTCGGTCTCCTGCAAGGTCCCGCCAACGCCATCGCCCCCGGCAAGCGCCCGCTCTCTTCGATGACGCCCACCTTCGTCCTCAAAAACGGCGCGCTCCTCTTCGTCACCGGCAGCCCCGGCGGCCCCACCATCATCAACACCGTGCTCCAGGTCATCACCAACGTCATCGACCATAAAATGCCCGTGATGCAAGCGGTCGAGTTCCCTCGCTTCCACCACCAATGGCAGCCCAACACGATCAGCCACGACCGCTTCAGCATCAGCCCCGACACCTCCGCACTGCTCACCGCGATGGGCCATTCGTTGAACGAACGCCCCAACGTCGTCGGCGGCGACGCCGAGACCGTGATGATCGACCCCGAGACGAAACTCCGCCTCGGCGCCGCCGACCCCCGCAAGCCCGACGCGAAGGCCGTCGGCTACTGAGCACCGTTCCAGCATCTCGCTCCTCAAGCGCCCACCGCCCCGCCCAATTTGGCTGGGCCAGTTTCAACTCCGCACGGGCCGATCTCCCGAGCCGCAAACAGAAGCCCCGCCCGCGGCGCCCGATCGCACGCCAAAGCGCCCTCTCCGAGATTCGCCGCCGCCATCTCGGCCCAAGTGTCTTTCCGCCTTGAGCATCCGCGCCCCGCGGCGCACACCCTTCTCACCGCGGCGACGCCCTCCATGAATCCATCCGATCCGACCTCCAAAAACCTGCCTCTCTCGATTTTTTTCTTTGTCGACGCAGTCCTCACTGCCGCCGCCATCTACATCGCGCACCACGCGCCTAAGCCTCTTTCGACCCAAGCTATCTTTACCGTCACCGCGCTGGTGCTCGTCGGCGCGCTCATCGCCTTGGTCCCTCTGGTGGCCCGCTACGAGCGTGAGAAAAATGAAACGCTCGATGACCGCCAACGCGCCCTCGAGGCCCTCGCCCGCACGCTCACGACCGCGGCTGAGCAAATCAGCATCGCAACCGCCGGGCTCAACGACATCGCCGACCTCACCCAAAAAAATCTCAAGAAAGCCGAGCAACTCCCCGCTCAGCTCCAAGAAAAAATCGCCGAACTCACCTCGCGCCTCGCCGCCAGCGAAGCCGAGACCGTCGACGCCCTCGAAAAAGAACTCGCCTCACTCCGCGCCCTCGAAAGCGAGCGTCTCGCCGCCACCGCGGAAAAAATCAACCAGACCGCCGCGCAACTCGGCCAACTCGCCGATTCCACGCACCAAAACTTGGCCACCGCCCGCGAATCGGTGGCGCAACTCGGCTCCGCCTCTACCCAACACTTCGCCGAGCTCAATACCGCCACCACCGCCGCCATCACCCGAGCTCAAGCCGCCGCCGCCGAATCACTGACCACCGCCCACACCCGCGCCGCAGCGGCGATCGACGAAAAACTCGCCGGCAGCCTCGGCGCCATCGACTCCAAGCTCGCCCAGCTCACGACCCAACTCGGCGCGCAGCTCGACGCCGCCGCGACCCTCCTCGACCCCAAGCTCGCCGCCCTCGCCGCATCGGCCGCCCAACTCGCCATCATCGCGGCCGCGCCACCGCCCGCCGCCCCGCTCCCCGCGCCCACCGTCCGCGAACCCGCGGTCGAGCCCGCGCCCACGTCCGCCGACTCTCACCCTGCCACCGCTGCGACGCCCGAGCCCGCCCGCCGCGCCCGCAAATCGCGCCGGGAGGAAGCGCCTCCCGCCGAGGAGGTCGTGCCCACCGAGCCTGCGCCCACCGCCCCAGATCCAGCGCCGACATCGCCCGCCGAAGCCACGCCTGCCGCCGTCGCCGAACCCGCGCCCGAACCCGCGCCCGAACCCATCGCCCCCATCGAACTCGCCCCACCTGAAGCCCCGCTGGTCGACTTCGTGGCCGTCGATCCGATTTTCGTTTCCTCGCCCTTCACCGCCGAGCCACCCGCACCCGTCGATTTACCCGTGGCAGCGGCCATCCCCGAGCCCACTGCCACCGCTCCGGATTCCGCTCCGGCCGAGGCCACCTCTGACCTCGTAAAAGCCCCGCGCAAACGCTCCGCCAAAAAGACCGCCGTTAACGGTGCCGAGTCCGCGCCCACCGAAGGAGCCGAGCTCACCCCGGCCGCCGAAACGACTCCCCCGTCGCTCGAAATCGCCCCCGAGAACAATTCTCATCCCGTAGCCGCCCCGGTGATCGAGGAGCCTGACATCGAGTCGCTGGCTGCCCCTGTTGCCGACGACGTCGCGCCACCGCCTGAGCCCGCCGCCGCCGAGGCGCCGGTAGCCACGGAGCCGCCGCCGGTTGATGAATTTGTTCAGTTCTCACCGGACGAACTGCCAGCTGCGCCCGTTGCCGCCCCTGAGTTCAAACTCCACAGCCCCGACGCCACGGTCTCCTCGATGACCGCCGATGGCGCCAGCCGCCTCCTCGCCACCGCCTATATTGGCATTGGCAACCGCCTCTTCATTCGCGGCGAAGGCCCGGGCCTCACGTGGGAAAAAGGCGTTCCCCTCCAGTTTGTCTCCATCGGCAAATGGCGCTGGGAAACCACCGAAGCGACCGCCCCCATCACCTTTAAGCTCTACAAAAACGACACCATCGAGTGCACCGCTCTCGGCGAACAGGCGATCGCCCCCGGCCACCTCACGGAAGTCACGGCGTCGTTCTGATCGCGTGCCCACTGCGGAGCAGAGCTGTTTTCAAATCCAGCGATCCAAAATCTGAGAGCCGGAATGAGGGATCCGAAATGTGGGATCCGAATGTGGGATCCGAATGTGGGATCCAAATGCGGGATCCGAATGTGGGATCCGAATGTGGGAGCGAGCTTGCTCGCGACTCCCCGCCACGCGGCGAGCCCAGCCACGCCCACGCCCACGCCGCCGCTCAATAATGCGGCGGACGCTCGTCCCTGAGCTCCCCGCCCTCGTCGCGCCCGGCACCGCCATTCGCGCCACTGTCACCCGCGCGCTCCCGCAGCATCTTTAGCTCGGCGCGCACGCGGGCCAAGAGGTCGCTCAGTTCCAGCATGACCTTGTCCTGCGCGGTCACATGCCGCTCCAGATAGGCCACCTTCTCTTCCAAATTCAGTATCCGCCCGGCATTGTCGTGATCACTCATAGTTTCTTGATGACTCGCTCCGCCTTCAATTTCTCGAGCTGAGGCTGCACGACCAGCACGATGCAATCCGGGCCCCCCGAGCGACTGAATTCGCTGCCCGTGCGTTCGTTGAGGTAGCTCTCCAGGGGCTGCCGATATTTTTGATCGTGGCGGATTTTTTGTAGGAACTGCAGATCGGCAACCGCTCTTTCAACGGGCGCACCTGGGGCGCATACCGCAAAATTCGCCCTGCCACCCGGCGCCGTAGCCAAAGCTCTTCCCCCTTTAACGGCTTCGAAGGAAAATCATCCACGTCCGCGTCGGCCGCCTCAATGCGGTTCGTCGAATTCGCCGAATTTGCCGTGGGCAAAACCAAATAGACATAATCGGCGTCCGGCCGCTCCCGCATTTTCCGGCAGCGGTCGAGCCCGTTCAAATTCGGCATCATCCCATCGCTCCCGATTACCCGCACCGGCTCGGCCTCCATGATCGTCCACGCCTCCCGACCATCCGTCACCTCGATCGCGTCGTGCCCGAGTTTCCGCAGCGCCTGCCACAAAACGGCCCGGGCGGCGGCATCATCTTCAACGGCGAGGAACTTCACGCCTTCACTCGGACGGTTTTTCTTCTGCCCCGCAATCGGCAAAACTCTCCGCCGCTCCGCCCCCGGTTTACCCCTGCCCCAGTCGGGCCCGTAGCTGCTCAACCGTCGTCGCCGGGGCCTCGCAGGTGTGGCCCTCACACACAAAAGCCGTCGCCTGACCCTCGTTGGGCGCCATCGCCCCAATCCACGGCGCCCGCGTGGCCAACCAACGTTGGCCTTCGCCGCCGTCCGCCGCCAGAACCGACCACCCGGCTGAGAGTCGTTCGTCCAACACGGCCGCCAGCGCCCGAAAATCCTCCGCCCCCGGATCACCCGCCAACACCACCTGGCGCGAAGGTGCCAGCAACCGCTCGATCGCACACAACATCTGGGGCAATCCTTGGGGCGACTCCGCCCAGTGTCCGCGAAACGCTTCCACACATCGCCGCGCGCGGGCCGTCCGCGTCATTCCGCCGACCTCCCTCTCTCCAGTGAAAGCCGCGAGACGGATGAGATTCATCGCCGCAACCGAACTCGGCGTTGGCTCCGCCCCATCATACTCGTCCTTCAGCCGCACCACTAGGTCCGTCGCGCCTGCGGCGGAATTGAAGTAGCCGCCGCCCGCGTCATCCCAAAACTTCGCATCCATCGTCGCCTGCAGCCGCTCCGCCCACTGCAACCAGCGCACGGCAAACGTCGCCTCATACAGATCAAGCAGACCCTGAATGAAAAATGCGTAGTCCTCCGCGAAACCTTCGCTGGCTGCACGTCCCCCGCGCCACGAGCGATACAGCACGTTGCGATCGGCATCGCCGAGTTCCCGCTCGACAAACTCCGCCGCCCGTTGCGCGGTTTCCCCATATGCGCGCTCGCCCAAAACTCGCGCCCCCTTGGCCAGCGCGGAAATCATCAGTCCGTTCCAAGCCGTGATCACCTTGTCGTCGAGCAAGGGGCGCGGCCGCGCCGCCCGCACCGCCTTCAATTTCTCCAACGCCGCCTGCAACCGGTTGCTGGCCTGCTCGGTCGTCAGCCCGGCGAGCCGCGCCGACTCCGCCAACGGCCGCACCTGGCTCAAAACATTTTTCCCCGTCAACTCCCCCTGCGGATCGATCTCCGCCGGGACATTGCCCTCCGCCTTCACTCCGAAGTGCCCGCCAAAAAACTCCGCGTCCCCGCCCAACACCGCCACGATCTCAGCCTGGTCCCACCCGTAAAACGCGCCCTCCTTCGCCGTGGCCTGGGCGTCCCGATCAGGAGCAGACACCAACGAGTCCGCATCCTCCGCCGAGAAAAATTCCCCGGCCGTCCCCGTGAGCCGCTCCGCCACGTAGGCGAAAATATCACGCGCCATCCAGGCATAGCGTTCGTCTCCGCTCGCCTGTTTCATCTCGAGCGCGTTCAACGCGATCTGCGCCTGGTCGTAGAGCATTTTCTCGAAATGCGGCACCGCCCACGCTGGATCGACCGCGTAACGATGGTAGCCGCCGCCCACGTGATCGTGGATTCCGCCCTGCGAGATGTTGCGCAACGTGTGGCCCGCCATCTCCAGCGCCGCCACGCCCAACGCCGAAGTCACGCCTTGTTGGGCCGCACAGCGAAACAGGAACGCCAAATTACTCGCCCGGGGAAATTTCGGAGCCCCGCCAAAGCCGCCGCGGTCCGCGTCAAACGTCTCGTAGAAAAACTGAAACCCTTTTTCGAAAGCCTCCCCCGCCGCCTCCGCGAGATCGGCCTCCGCCCCGCGCTCGGCGATCAATTCCCGGCCCTCAGTTTTCTCCCGCAACTCCCGCAACCCCCGCTCGCTTTCTTCGATCAGCTTCGGCCGCTCCTCCCGCCAACCGCGCGCGATCGCCCGCAACAGCGTCGCAAAACCCGCCCGCCCCGGCCGGTCGTGCGGCGCAAAATACGTCCCGCCGAAGAAGGGTTTCAGCTCCGGCGTGAGCCAAGCCGAGAGCGGCCAACCACCATGACCGGTCAGCGCCTGCACGTAAGCCATGTAAACCTTGTCCACATCCGGGCGCTCCTCGCGGTCCACTTTGATCGCGACAAAATGCTCGTTCAAAAGCACCGCCACCGCTTCGTCCTCGAACGACTCGTGCGCCATCACGTGGCACCAATGACACGTGGCATAACCGATGCTCAAAAAAATCGGCTTCTCCTCCGCCCGCGCCCGCGCCAATGCCGCCTCCCCCCACGGGAGCCAATTTACCGGGTTGGCGGCGTGCTGCAGCAGGTAGGGCGATTTTTCGAAAGCGAGCGCGTTGGGCATGTCGGAGGTGAAATCACGAAACGCCCGAAACACACGAAAACAAAAAAGGAGCGCCGCGACCGGAGCTCCCTTCGCCCGCAAAACCCGGCGGAAAAACCGCCGGCATTTTCCTCGGCTTACGCGCTTACTTCCCGAGGACCCAATTAAAGATCAACGGCACCACAATCGTCGCGTCGCTCTCAACGATGAACTTCGGGGTCGAGCCCGCGAGCTTGCCCCACGTGATCTTTTCGTTGGGTACCGCACCCGAGTAACTGCCGTAACTCGTGGTCGAGTCGCTGATCTGCGCGAAGTAACCCCAGAGCGGCACGCCGTCACGCCCGAGGTCTTGATGCAGCATCGGCACCACGCAGATAGGAAAATCACCCGCAATGCCGCCGCCGATTTGGAAGAAGCCGATCGAGCCTTCGCCGTTCTTCATGAGCTTCGCCGTCTGCGTATACCACTCGGCCAACCACGTCATATATTCGATGCCGGTGCGCACCGTGTGCACGTTCTTGATTTCACCTGTGACGACGCGGCCGGCATACATATTGCCGAGCGTGGCATCTTCCCAGCCGGGGACGATGATCGGCAGGTTCTTCTCGCAGGCGGCGAGCATCCATGAATTTTTCGGGTCGATCTGGTAACTCTGCTTGAGCTTACCGCCGCGCAGAATTTTATACATGAACTCGTGCGGGAAGTAGCGTTCGCCCGCCTGATCGGCCTTGGTCCACTCATCGGCCACGACCGCCTCGATGCGGCGCATAGCTTCCATTTCGGGAATGCAGGTATCGGTCACGCGGTTCATGTGGCGCTCGACGAGTTTCATCTCGTCCTCGGCGGTGAGGTGGCGGTAGTTCGGCACGCGCTCGTAGTAATCGTGCGCCACGAGATTAAAAATGTCCTCCTCGAGATTCGCGCCGGTGCAGACGATGGCGTGGACCTTGTCCTCACGGATCATCTCGGCGAGCGAGATCCCCAGCTCCGCCGTGGACATGGCGCCGGCGAGCGTGACCAGCATCTTGCCGCCGGTTTTGAGGTGGGTCTCGTAGCCCTTGGCCGTGTCGAGGAGCGCCGCCGCGTTGAAGTGTCGGTAATTCTGCGCGATAAATTGGGAAACCGGGCCCTTTTTAGCGGCGAGGGCCGCATTGATGTCTTCCGGGCGTTTGGTCTGGCGTTTGGCTTTCATAAAATTGTGGAGCGAGAATTAGCGGGGCGGTGAAAGGCAACGCCACGAAAAAATCTTCGCCTCATCCGCTTCGTTCCGTTCCCGTCGCCTGTCCGCATGGTCGCCGCCTTCCTCACCACTCTCTTTTTTTCGCTCTCAACGATCTTCGCCAATCGCAGCCTGCGCGCCGTCGGCGCCACCCGCGCCAACCTCGGCCGCCTCCTCTTCGCCGCCTTTGTGCTCGGCGCGTATGCCCACCTCTTCGGCGGCGGCCTCGGCGGCGCCGGTCGGGACTGGCTCCTGCTCAGCGGCGTCATCGGCATGGGCTTGGGCGATCTTGCGGTCTTTGCCGCGTTGCCGCTTCTCGGCTCCCGGCTCACGGTGTTGATGACGCAGTGCCTCGCCGCCCCTTTGGCCATTGTCGCCGAGTGGCTTTGGCTCGGCACCGTGCTCACCGGCACGCAACTGCTTTGGGGGTTCGTTATCCTCGGCGGCGTGCTCGTCGCGTTGCTGCCTTCGCGTTCAAGCCCGCCCAAAGTGACCATTCGCCCGATCGGTTTTCTCTTCGGCTTCCTCGCCGCCTGTGGCCAAGGCTTCGGCGCCGTCGTCAGCCGCAAAGGCAATGCCCTCGCGGCTCTCGCCGGCGAACCCATCGACGGCCTCACCGCCGCCTACCAACGCATTCTCGGCGGTCTCGCCATCACCCTCATCTGGCTCGCCGCCCGCGCCCTGCTTAGCGCCAAGCCCTCCGTCCCCGCGCCGCCCGAGGCCCCGCCGCCATGGCGCGCCTACCTCTGGATTCCCGCCAACGCCGGTTGCGGTGCCATCATCGGCGTCAGTTGCTACCAGTGGTCTCTCGCCACCACGCCCAGTGGTATCGTGCTCCCCATCGTCGCCTGCACCCCTCTCGTGATCATCCCGCTGAGCTATTGGTTAGAGAACGAACGCCCCACCCGCCGCTCCTTACTCGGCGGCCTCATCGCCGTCGCCGGTTGCATCGCCCTCGCTCTCGCCCGTTGAAGCCGAATATCACCCAAAAAGTGACTTTTGCGCGCAGCTCAACCGCATCATTGACGACCCTGCGCGGCCTAGGGTTTGCTGTGCGGTTCTCATGCTCACCATCGCCGACGTTTCTAAGTCCTACGGCACCCGCCAACTCTTTTCCGAAGTCTCGCTCTTCATCGCGCGCACCGATCGCCTCGGTCTGATCGGGCCCAACGGCGCGGGCAAGTCCACCTTGTTCGGCCTCATTCTCGGCGAGGAAAAACCCGATACCGGCACCATCGAGTGGGAGCGCGGCGCCGACTTCGGCTACCTGCCGCAGGAGAGCGCCCCCGCCGGTGATGAAACCATTCTTCACATCGCAACGAGCGGCAAAAAACTCGAGCCCACCGACGACGATTACGACATCGACTACACCCTCGAGCCTCGCGCCAAAAAGATCCTCGCCGGCCTCGGCTTCAAAGAAGGCGACGCGCTGAAGCTCGCAAAAACGTTCTCCGGCGGCTGGGTCATGCGCGCCCACCTCGCCCGCCTGCTCGTCGCCGAGCCCGCCCTCCTCCTGCTCGACGAGCCGACCAACCATCTCGATCTCGAGGCCCTCCTCTGGTTCCAAGAATACCTCACGCGCTACCCGGGCGGCCTCGTCGTCATCTCCCACGATCGCGCCTTCCTCAACGCCCTCTGCACCGGCATGCTCGAACTCCGCGCCGGTTCACTCCACTACTACCACGGCAACTACGACAATTTCCTCACGGAAAAAGAAGCCCGTAAATCCCAGCAAGCCGCCGCGTTCAAGACTCAACAACGCGAGATCGCCCATCTCCAGGTGTTCGTCGATCGCTTCGGCGCCAAGGCCTCCATGGCCTCCCGCGCCAAGTCCAAGGAGAAACAGATCGAGCGCCTGAAAGAAGCCGCCGTCGAGGAACCCACCGAGGAGCTCAAGAAGATGAACTTCAAGTTCCCGCAGCCTCCGCGCTCCGGCCTGAAGGTCATCGAACTCGAACACGTCCGGCAGGCCTACGGCGACTTCGTGGTCTACGAGAACCTCAATTTCACCGCCGAACGCGGCCAGGGCATCGTCCTCATCGGCCCCAACGGCGCCGGCAAATCCACCCTGCTCAAAATCCTCGCCGGCGTCATTCCGATCCAAGGCGGCGCCCGCGAGCTCGGCAGCAACGTCGTCCCCGGTTACTTCGCCCAGAACCGGCTCGATAACTTGAATCCCGAGGCGACGGTGTTCGAGAACGTGATGGAGCTGCGCACCAACGAAAATCAGCTCACCGAGCATCAGGCCCGCGCCATCCTCGGCGCTTTCCTCTTCCGCAAGGACGACGTGCACAAGCCCGTCTCCGTCCTTTCCGGCGGCGAGAAAACCCGCCTCGCCCTCGCCCGCATCCTCGTGAAGCCGCCGAATCTCCTCCTCATGGACGAGCCGACGACTCACTTGGACATCCAGTCGATCGATGCCTTGGTCCACGCGCTCAAGAGCTACGAAGGCACGCTCATCTTCATCTCCCACGACGTCCACTTCATCAAGACGCTCGCGAAGAACGTGCTTCACGTCCACAGCGGGAAACTCACGCCTTACTCCGGCAACTACGACTACTACCTCGACAAATCCAAGTCCACCGACGCCCGCGCCGCGCTCACCTCCGGCCTCTCCGACAGCCGGCCCAAACAAGCCGCCGCGCCCGCCAAAACCGCCGCGCCCGCCGCCGCTCCGACCGCGAAGAAAGCCACGCCCAACGAAATCCGAAAGTTCCGCGAGGAGGTCGGCATGTTGGAGAAAAAAGTTTCCGAACTGGAAGCGAAGCAGTCCGAGATCACCGGCGCCCTGGAAGACCCCGCGTCCTACACCGACAAAGGTAAATTCCATCACCTCAACCGCGAACTCAGCGCTGTCGTCGACCAACTCACCGCCGCCACCGCCGCCTGGGAAACCGCCGCGACGAAGCTGGCTGAGATGGAGAAGTAAAGTAGGGCGAGGTCTCCGACCCGCCCTCCGGGCCGCGCCTCAGACCCGCGCCTACCCGATCACCTCATCGATCAACTGCGGCGTCGCGCCCGCCACGTCGCCCACCACGATCGCGCGCGCTATCATCTCCCGTGCCGCCGCCAATCCCGCTTCGTCGTTCGCGTGGATCACGCATAGCGGCCCACCGGCCGCGACGCGCTCACCCACCTTCACGAGGTCGCTGAATCCGACCGCGTGATCCACTCCGTCCGCCGCCTTCACGCGGCCCGCGCCGAGCCGCAACGCCGCGAGCGCCACGCCCATCGCGTCGACATCCTGCACGAAGCCCGACCGCGGCGCCGCCAACGCGACTTTGAATTTCGCCTGCGGCAACCGCTCCGGCTCGTCCACCACCCGCGCGTCACCACCCTGCGCGGTGATCATCGCCCGTAGTTTTTCCAGCGCCGCGCCTAATGAAATACTCCCCTCCAATGCCGCCCGCGCCTCGGCCGCCGTCTGCGCCACGCCCGCCAGCACGAGAATCTGCTCCCCGAGCGCGTAAGTGACCTCCATCGTATCCGCCGGTCCGCGGCCGCGCAGGCACTCGATCGACTCGATCACTTCGAGCGCGTTGCCCACGTTGCGCCCGAGCGGTTGCTCCATCGCCGTCATCACCGCGCGCGTCGGCTTCCCCATCGCCGTCGCGACCGAGACGAGCGCCTGCGCCAGCTCCCGTGCCTTCGCCTTGTCCTTCATGAAGGCACCGCGGCCAAACTTCACATCGAGCACGAGCACATCGATGCCCTCGGCGAGTTTCTTCGCGAGGATGCTGCCACAGATCAGCGGAATGCACTCCACCGTCGCCGTCACATCACGCAGCGCATAAAGTTTTTTGTCCGCCGGCGCCAACTCCGCCGTCTGCCCGATCAACGAAAGCCCGATGTGCTCCAACTCGGCCCGATACTCCGCCATCGAAAGATTCACCCGAAAGCCGGGGATCGATTCCAACTTATCCAAGGTGCCGCCCGTATGCCCGAGTCCGCGCCCGGAAATCATCGGCACCGCCACCCCGCACGCTGCGACCATCGGCGCGAGATGCAGCGAAACCTTGTCGCCCACGCCCCCGGTCGAGTGCTTGTCGGCCTTGGGCAACTTCACGCTGCGCAGATCCGCGACGACACCGGAGTTCATCATCGCCTCGGTGTAGAGCGCGGTCTCTTCCGGCGTCATACCCCGCAGGTAGATCGCCATGAGCAAGGCCGAGAGCTGATAATCCGCCCACGAGCCATCCGTCGCCCCGCGCACAAACGCCCCGATCTCCTCGCGGCTCAAGACCTCACCGTCGCGCTTCTTCGCAATGATATGTTGGGGAAACCGCATCACCGACCCCAACCCATGCACCGCTTAAACGCAACCGCGGGCCTTTTGCCTTCGCGCCTCAATCGGACGCTGCCCACTTCCGCCGCTTGGTCTCCTGCTCTTAAACTTATCGGTTCCTTCGCCTATTTTTCTCGGGCTCTTCTTTTGCTTTCTCGACTTCCTCGCCCAGCTGAGCCGTCGACGGACCGGGATGAACCGCGGCTTGTCAGCTTCCGACCCCGATCTAGCTTTGAGCCATGCAACCCCACGTCGTCGTCGTTGGCAGTTTTGTCCAAGATCTCACCTGGAAGTGCGCCGCCTTTCCCGCGGCGGGCGAAACCGTCGTTGGCACATTCGTCACGGGCCCCGGCGGCAAGGGTTCCAACCAAGCCGTCGCCGCCGGCCGCGCCGGCGCCCGCACCCTGTTCGTCGGCGCCGTCGGCCGCGATGCCTTCGCTGCCGATGCGAAAAAATTTTACCGAACCGAAGGCATCGGCGCCCGTTTCGTCGAAAAAGCCCCGCACGCCACCGGCACGGCTGCCATTCTCGTCAACGCCGCCGGTCAAAACGAAATCATCGTCGCCCTCGGCGCCAACGCCGCGCTCCGTCCCGCCGATGTGCCCGCCGCCGCGCTGCGCCACGCCCGCGTCGTCGTCACTCAGCACGAATCCGATCTACGCACCGTCGCTGCCGTGCTCCGCGCCGCCCGCCGCGCCGGCGCGATTACCGTGCACAATCCCGCGCCGATGCGCCCCGACTTCGACCCCGCCCTTTTGAAACACGTCGACGTGCTCATCCCCAACGAATCCGAATTCGCCGCGATCGTGAATCAGCTCGGCGGCGGACCGAAGCCGGCCCTCACCGCCGACGCGGTCGCCGCACTGCCACCCGAGCAGCTTCACGCCGTTTGCCGCGCGCTCCGGGTGCCAACCGTGATCGTTACCCTCGGCTCAAAGGGCGCCTTCGTTTCGCAAGCCGACGGCGGCACCTTGATCCCGTCGCACAAAGTAAACGTCGTTGATACCACCGGCGCCGGTGACGCGTTCTGCGGCGGCTTCGCGGCTGGACTGGTAAAATTCGACGGCGACATCCTCGCTGCCGCGCGTTTCGGCAACGCGGTCGCCGCCCTCTCCGTCACCAAATTCGGCACCGCGCCGTCGATGCCGACCGGTCGCGAGATCGCTCGCTTTCTGCGGCGCTGAAACGTGGCTACCGCCTCACGCCCCCACGGGGTGCCACGTTGTCTTGAACTCCAGCGTCTCGCGGATCGCCTCGAGACTCTGGGCGCTGTCGGCCAGCCAGTCGGGTTTGTCCTCGGCCTTCCGCAGGTGCGTGCGTTTCACGCTGTCGGCGGCGCCCAGCGCGAGAGCTTTACGTTCCTCGGCATTCACCACGGCGCTGATCGCGCGGAGGTGGGCGTGCGTCGCAAACGTGGAGATCATTTCCTTGCGGAAACCGGTGAGCAGATTGACCACGCCGCCGGGCAGATCGCTCGTCGCGAGCATCTCGCCGAAGAGAATCGCCGGATAGGGCTGCCTCGACGAGGCGAGCGCGACCACGGTGTTGCCGCTCGTGATCGCTGGGGCGATGAGCGAAATCAGCGCGAGCAACGGCGCCTCGTCCGGCGCGATCACGCCGATGATGCCCACTGTGAACGATTTGTGGTCTTGCGAACCATCTGGGTCACCGAAACATCGGTACCTGGGTTTTGTTTGTAGAAGCCCGATTTTTCAGTGGCTTGGTAAGCCGCTGTGGTGATGGGCAGATAGCCTGTATCTTGATGAGACTTTGCTTG
>CAMBRG010000007.1 GCA_945869845.1 Opitutus sp. GAS368
AGCGTTGAAAGCCGCGGACGCGATCTTGAAGACGAAGCCGGCGGACGCAGACGCGCAGAATTTGATGCGCAAGGCGTCGATTGCGCAGACCGTTACCAAAGGCAATTGGGACGGGCAGGGGAATTTCCGCGACAAACTGCGCGACGAGGCGCAGGCGGTATCGCTCGAACAGGCGGCCAAAGTCGTAACAGCGGGAGACATGGCGCAGCGCCTTGTGGACGAAGCGAAAGCACGCGTGCAGGCGGAGCCGACGAATCTGAATCATTACCGCGCCGTCGCGCAGGCGTATCGGCAACTGGGCCGGAGTGACGAGGCGCTCGTCTGGGTGCGCAAAGCGCGGGCATTGCCGAACGGCGCGGTGGATCCGACGTTGGAAAAGGAAGAGTCGGAGTTGCAGACCGCGCTGCTTGAGGCGCGGGTGAAGGCCGAGTCGGGCGACGGTCTCGCGGCCGCGCAGGCGGAACTGACGGCGTGGCGGCTCACGGAAGCCAAGCGCACGGTCGAGCGTTACCCCAATGACTTCCCGGCGCGATTGGCGCTGGGCGAACTGCTGCTGGCGAGCGGACAACTGGACGCGGCGCTCGCGCAATTTCAGCAGGCGCAGAAAGGGCCGCAGGTGCGGGTCGCGGCGCTGGTGGGGCTCGGGCGAGGATTCCGCGCGAAGAAGATCTACGATCTCGCGGTCATGCAGTTCAAGTCGGCGAAGGCCGACCTTACCGCGATGGACGACACGAAAAAAGAAGTCATTTACGAGCTCGGCAGTTGTTATGAAGCGATGGGCAAGCCCGAGGAGGCCATCGCCGAGTTTAAGGCGATCTACGGCGAAGACATCGGCTACCGCGATGTCGCCGATAAGATCACGGCGTTCTACTCAAAGTGAGGAGCGCTGGGGCGGTCGCCGCTCCGCGAGCCAGACGGCGAAACCCAGCACGACGCCGCCAATCGCGAGGCGGGTGAGGTCGGCGGTTTCGCCAAAAACGAGCAGCGAGACGGCGACCGCGAGGGGGATTTTCGCGTTGTTCATGACCGCAAGCGTACCGGCGGGGACGCGGGTCGCGCCGATATTCCAAAGGAAGAAACCGAGCCCGGAAGCGATGAGCCCGAGGTAGAATAGAATCGCGAGATTAGGCGGGGTGAGGAGCAAGGCGGCGAAGTCCGTGCGGGCGAGGGAGACGGGCAGGGTCAGGGCAAATGCGCCGAGATAGACCAGCGCGAAAACATCGCGATCGCGCAGCTCAGGCCGGGTCGCGCGGAGCCGGCGGTAGAGCACTTGTCCGAGGGCAAAGGCGAGGTTGGAGAGTTGGATCAGGACCACGCCGGTAAACGTGCCGACGGTGGGCGCCGACCTGACGACGATCGCCGCGCCGCCGAGGACCGCGAGCACGGCGGCTCCGAGCGCTGGACCGCGCAGCGTGCGGTCAAAGGCGTCGGCGAGCAGCGTGACGAAGATCGGTGTAGTGAGGGTGAAAACGGCAACCTCGTGGCTTTTTAAAAACCGGAAGCTCTCGTTGTAGGCGAGGTACATGAGCCCGAATTGGAGTGCGCCGATGCCGGCGAGGGCGAAAGCGGTGCGTGGGGCGATGCGGCGGAGGCGAAGAAACGGCAGGAAGACAAGCAGGGCGAGTCCGAGGCGGGCGGCGGCGATGAAAGGCCCGTCGAACCCCGCCGTCAGGTGCTTGATGAGCCCGAACGAAAAGGCCCAAATCAGGCAGACGAGAAGGAGTAGGGGCATGGCTGGAGTCAGCGGGTCGGCGGCGATGCCTGATGACCAAGCGCAGAACAAAAACTTACACCCTGAAAATCGCCCCGAGTTTTTTACCGAGGAGCAGGCTCATGCCGACAATGGTGACGCCTAAAAATACCATCGCCCAGACGCCGAGGGCGCTGGCGATGAACTTGCCGTCACCGAGCAATTGGAAGAGCTCCATGATCGCTTTGGTGATCGGATAAAACGCCTGCTTTTGCGCGAGGATGAGCGAGTCGCTGACCTCTAGCATCGCAAAGGCGAAGGCGAGTAGGCCGCCGGCGATGAGGTTGGCGGCGATGAGCGGGAGAGTGATCTTGATGACGGATTTGAGGGGCGGGCAACCGAGGTTTTGCGCGGCTTCTTCGAGGGTTTCGCTCGTTTGCTGGAAGCCGGCGGCGGCGGACCGGACGACGTAGGGCAGGCGGCGAACGGAGTAGGCGATGATCAACAAAATCGTGGGATCGACGACGGGATTGAGGAACGAGAAAAATTTTCCCTCCTGCGACATCGCAAGGTAGCCGAAGGCGAGAACGAGGCCGGGGACGGCGAGGGGCAGCATCGCGAGAAAGTCGAGGATCTGGCGGCCGGCGATTTTCGAACGCACCACGACGTAGGCGATGGCGATGCCTAGAATGACGTCGATCACCGTGGAAATGCTGGCGAACTTCAGGCTGTTCGCGATGGCGGGGACGGTGAGGTCGTGGCCGAGGGCGATGGCGAAGTTGTCGAGGGTGTAATACTGCGGCAGGACGGTGCCATACCAGTCTTTGGAGAACGCGACGAGGGCGACACCGAAGTGGGGGAGGACCGCGATGAACGTGACGCCGCCGAAGAGCGCGGTGCAGAGCAGAGCTTGTGGTAGGGGCAGGCGCCTGGGCCCGCCGGCGCTCGTGGCCTTGGCCATCATCGCGTGGCCGGCCCGACCGAAGAGGCCCTTGCCGATCGCGTAGAGCGTGATCGAGGCGAAGAGCATCACGGCGACGAGAGCGAAGGGCGCGGGGTTGGCGCCGATGTCCTTAAGACCGTAGAAAATCTGGACGCTGGTGACCTGCGCGTAGTCGAAGACGAGCGGCGTGCCGAGCTCGGTGAACGCCCAGATGAAGACGATGGTGCCGCCGGCAAAGAGGCCGGGCTTGATCAAGGGGAGGGTAATTTTCCAGAAACGACGGAAGCCGGTACAGCCAAGATTCTCGGCGGCTTCCTCCATCGCGGGGTCGATGTTGGCGAGGGCGGCGACGGCGTTGAGGTAGATGATCGGGTAGAGCGTGAGCGCCTCGACGATGGCAATGCCCCAGAACTGGTTCGCGGCGAACCAATCGAAGGTCCACCCGGGTGGGCGGAGGTTGAGCTCGATCAGGAGCGCATTGAGGGCGCCGTATTGGCCGAAAATCTGTTTGATCCCGATCGCGCCGACGAAGGGCGGCAGAATCATCGGGATCAGCACGAGCGAGCCGAGGAGCGTTTTTCCGGGGAAGAGAAAACGGTCGCTAATAAAGGCGAGCGGCAGGGCGATCGCCATGGCGAAGGTGGTCGCCGCGCACGCGAGGAAGAAGGAGTTGCGCAGACCGCCGAGGTAGGTGGGGTCGGACAGAATGGTCGTGAGGTAGGCGAAGGTGAGTCGACCGTCGGCATCGATGAATCCGCCGCGAAGAATCTGGTAAATCGGCCAGATAAAAAACGCCGCGAAGAACACGGCGGTGAACCCAAAAACGACTCGGGCAAAAGTCTGCGACATCGGCGGCGAGACTGCGAGGACCGCGTAAAGGGCGGCAAGGCGGAAGTGCCTTCGGCGGAGGGAGACGCTGCGTTTCAACGCGTCTCGGCGCGAATTACGGCAAGGCCGTCGGTCACGTCTTACGTGTTCAACGGGACTTCGTCGTGGGGCGCGGCGGCGGAGGCAGGGGCGGGGCGCCGGCGGAGGAGGCCGCGACGCGGGGCAAACAGGAGGGCAGTCAAAAAGACCAGGGTTTGCACGAGCACGATGCAGGCGGCCGGGGCGCCGTCGATAAAGTAGCTCACGTAGATGCCAGCGAGCGCGGAGCCGACGGCGACAATGACGGCGACGATGATCATGCGGTCGAAGCGTTGCGTGAGCAGTTGGGCGGTTGCTCCGGGCGTGATCAGGACGGCGATCACTAGAATCAGACCCACGGCTTTCATGGCGGCGACGATGGCGAGCGAAAGGAGGATAAGCAGGAGGTAGGTGAGGCCGCGCACGGATTTGCCGAGCGCGCGGGCGTGCGAGGGGTCGAAGCAGACCAAGAGTAGATCGCGGCGGAGGGTGAGCATCACGGCGAGCACCACGGCAGCAAGAACGCCGGTTTCCCAAAGCTGCGCGGCGGAAACTCCGAGGATGTTGCCGAAGAGGATGTGATCGAGGTGGAGGTCGGAGGGCGTCTTTGAAAACAGGACCAAGCCAAACGCGAAGAGCCCGGTGAATACGACGCCCATGACCGTATCTTCCTTGATGCGGCTGTTGGCTTTTATCCATCCGGTCGCGACCGCGCAGAAAAGCCCGCTGGCAAACGCGCCGATGGCGAGGGGGATGCCGGCGATATAGGCGAGCACCACGCCGGGAAGGACCGCATGGGAGATCGCGTCGCCCATCAGCGACCAGCCGCGCAGGACAAGAAAGCACGAGAGCACCGCGCCCACGGCGCCGATGATCGCGCCGATGGCCAAGGCTTGCTGCATGAAGCCGAAACGCAGGGGCTCTACGAGGTGCTCAATCATGGGACGGCGGCCTCTTGGGCGCGAGCGCGGCGCAACGTCCGGCGGGAGGCGAAAACCCCGTGTTTGGGCGCAAAGAGCAGCGCGGCGACGAACCCCAAGGTTTGCAGGGACACGATGCAGCCCCCGGTGGCACCGTCTAAAAAGTAGCTGAGGTAGGCGCCGAAAAACGACGTCAGCGCACCCAGCGCGGCACCGATCCGAAGCATGACGCTGAAGCGATCTGTGAGCAGATAGGCGGTCGCGCCCGGGGTGACGAGCATCGCGACGACGAGCATGGCCCCGACGGCTTGGAGCGCGGCGACGGCGGTGGCTGAAAGCAGGAGCAGCAGCATGACGTGGAGGGCCCCGACGCGGAGGCCCAGGGCGCGCGCTTGGTTGGGATCGAAGCAGAAGAGCATCAAGTCGCGCCATTTCAGCGCGAGGACGAGCAGGCAGACCGCTGATACGATGACGACTTGGACGACATCGCCGGTGGCGATACCGAGTATGTTGCCAAAGATAATACCCTTCAGATCAACCCGGCTGGGGAACAGCGAGATGAGCAGCAGGCCGAGGGCGAAAAACGCCGTGAAGACGATCCCGATCACGGCGTCTTCCCGGACGGGCGTTTTCATTTTAACGAAGGCCATGGCACCCGCGGCGAGCAGGCCGCTGGTAAAGGCCCCGACGGCGAACGGAAGCCCGAGCAGGTAGGCGATGGCGACGCCGGGGACGACAGCGTGGGAGAGCGCGTCGCCCATGAGCGACCAACCCTTGAGCGTCACGAAACCGGAGAGCAGTCCACAGACTCCGCCGATGAGCGCACTCGTCCAAAGGGCGGTGACCATGTAGTCGTAGTGGAACGGGGCGAGCAGGAAGGTGAACACGGGCGTGGTGGTGGACGGCGAGGCGGCGGGCAAGCGCGCGCCCCACGTCGGATCGGGGCGTTAGCTTTTCCCTTTCTGTTCCTCTTCGCGGTCGGATATGAGCTGCTCGCGGCCGGTGCGGTCGAGGTATTCGAGGTGCCCACGCTTGCCGAGCACGAGAGGCCGCTCGTCGTCGGTGAGGACGGTGACGGAGCGGCCGTCGTGGTCGTTGACGGTGGACTGGGCGAGATCGAAGAGACGCAGGGCGCCGCCGAACGCGCGCGTGAGATTTTCGGCGGTGAACACCTCGGAGGTCGGGCCGTAGGCGAGCACGGTGCGGTTGATGAGCACGACTTGATCGCAAAATTCGGGGACAGAGCCGAGGTTGTGGGTGGAGACGAGAATAAGCCTGCCCTCGTCGCGGAGTTCGCGGAGGAGCGTGACGATGGCTTCCTCGGTGCCGACATCGACGCCGGTGAAGGGTTCGTCGAGGAGGATGACGCGGCCGTTTTGGGCGAGGGCGCGGGCGACAAACACGCGCTTTTTTTGCCCGCCGGAAAGTTCACCGATTTGGCGGTCGCGGTAATCCCACATGCCGACGCGGCGCAGGCTGGTCTCAACGGCGGCCCGGTCAGCCGTGGACGCGATGCGCAGAAAATTCATGTAGCCGTATCGGCCCATCATGACGACGTCGTGCACGCTGACGGGAAACGTCCAGTCGACTTCTTCAGCCTGCGGCACGTAGGCGACCCAACTTTGCTTCTGCGCTTCGCGGACCGGACGGCCGTCGATTTCGACGCGGCCGGTGGTCGGGGTGACGAAGCCCATGAGGGCTTTGAACAACGTGGATTTGCCGGAACCGTTGACGCCGACGAGCGCGCAGATGGTGCCGCCGTCGAGCCGGAAACTCGCGTCCCGGAGAGCGGAAAGCCCGTTGGGATAGGTGACGGCGACATCGATCGCGGCCAATGAGAGTGGGGGAGAAAACGAGGTGGGCACGGGAAGTGGAAACTTAGCGCGGCGGTGGGTTCCCTGCGCCGAGAAAGGCCCGCACGATCGTGTCGGCATTGTAGCGGAGCAGGTCGAGATACGTCGGAGCTGGGCCGGAGGCGTCGGTGAGGGAATCAACGTAGAGGACACCGCCGTAGCGGGCCCCGGTTTCCTTTGCAACTTGGCGGGCGGGTTTGTCGCTGATCGTGCTTTCGCTGAAGACGACGGGGATGGTGTATTCGCGGACGAGGTCGATCACGCGGCGGACCTGTTGGGGCGTGCCTTGGGCATCGGCGTTGATGGGCCAAAGGTAGAGCTGGCGCAGGCCGTAATCGCGGCAGAGGTAGGAAAATGCACCCTCACTGGTTACGAGCCAACGCTGGGCGGCGGGGATGCGCTCGATCTGCGCTTGGACCGGAGCGTCGAGGGCGCGGATCTTTGCCGAGTAAGCGGCGGCATTGGCGGTATAGGCCGCGGCGTTGGCGGGATCAACGCGGGCGAGGGCGGCCCGAATGTTTTCGACGTAGACGAGGGCGTTGGCGGGCGACATCCAAGCGTGAGGATTGGCGCGGCCGGTATACGGTCCCTCGGTGATGCCCATGGGCTCGATGCCTTGGGTCAACACGACCTGCGGGACGCCGCGAACGTTTTCAAAAAACTTCTCGAACCAACGCTCGAGGTTCAGGCCGTTCCACAAGACAAGGGACGCGCGCTGCGTCTTGACGATGTCCCTCGGGGTGGGCTCGTAGCCGTGGATTTCGGAGCCCGGTTTCGTGAGGGAATCAACGTCGGCGTGCTCGCCGGCGACGTTGCGGGCCATGTCAGCCAAGATGGTGAACGTGGTGAGCACGCGGGGCCGAGCGGAGTCGGCGGCGAGGGCCGGGAGGCAAAGACCGGTGAGCGCCACGCAAAGCAGCGCGATGCCAGAGCCTCTTGATTTGGTGAGCATATCAATCTTAGGCATGACTATACCTTGGTCGGGCGCGGAACTTAGGGGCAACTAAAAACGATTGCGGGGTTGAATTGGGACCGAAGTCCGGCACGGTGATGGGCCGTGTCGCCTTCCAACCCCCGCACCGGTCCCCGCAAAAAAACGGCTGTAGCCGCGTCGCGCACGGCGCGATCCCGGAAGCCGGCGGGGTTGAAACCGTCGGCCGCCCGCGAGGATTATTTGGAATGTATTTCGCAGCTGATCGGCAGCAAAGGCTATGCGCGGGCGGTGGACATTGCGGCGACGCTGGAAATCGCGCAGGCCAGCGTGACGAACATGACCCAGCGGCTGGCGATCGAAGGGTTGCTCAAATACGAGAAGTATCGGGGCGTCACCCTCACGGCGGAGGGCGAAAAGCTGGCGGCCGACATCATTTTGCGGCATCTGATTTTGACCCGTCTGCTGCGGCATTTTGGCATGGATGAACACACGATCTACCGCGACGTGGAGGGGATGGAGCATCATGTGAGCCGGCAGGCGCTGCGAGGATTCAAGGCCTTGACGGAAGCATTGGATGCGAGTCCCGAGCTGGTGAAACGGGTGCGCTTGGCGATGGGGTGAGATGGGGGGAGAATTTTTGGAGTTTCGCTCGTGGCTCCCTTGCCAACCGCGCGGGGGGCACTACCAGTACCGCATGTCAGTGAGTCGGAAACCACGCCTGCTTTACCCCCTGCGCTGCGGCGCCTGGCGCTGGTTCGGCGTCGCCTCGCTGGGAGTGGCTCTCCTGGCGGGAGTGGCGAGCGCGGCCGACGCACCGGCGGGGCAAGCCGAGTTTTTCGCGGGAGAGTATGCGGCGGCGTTGCAGAAGGCGGCGGCGGCGGTCGAGGACATGCCGGGCGGCGAAGACGGCCAACGGCTGCGGATCGAGATTTTGCTCGCGCAAGGCCGCGCGGCAGCGGCCGACGAGGCGTTGACGGAGGCGTTGCGCGTTCTGCCCCAAAGTCTGCGTCTGCTGTGGTTGGGGCGCGACGTGGCGTTTGCCAACGGCCGGCCCGAGGTAGCGGCGCTGCGGCTCGACCAAGTGCGGCAACTTTACGGGAGCCGACCGAGCGCCTACCGCAACCCGGCGGACTTGGTGGTGTTTGGCCGCGCGGCCTTGTTGCTCGGAGCGGATCCCAAGGATGTGCTGACGAAAGTGTACGCTCCGGCGCAGAAGGCCGCTCCGAATCGGCGCGACGTTTACCTCGCGCGCGGCGAACTCGCTTTGTCAAAAGGTGATTATGCGTTGGCGGCGACCGCGTTTCAGGAAGGCGTAAAGCTGGTGCCGAACGATCCTGATCTGCTGAGCGGTCTCGCGCGGGCCCATGAGGAAGGCGATCGCAAGGAAATGCTGGCCGCGCTTTTGGCGGCGTTGAAACTGAACCCGCGGCACGTGCCGAGTCTTTTGCTCCAAGCGGACCACGCGATCGACGGCGAACGGTATGCCGACGCCGAGGAAGATCTCGCGACGGTGTTGAGCGTGAATCCCGATCAGCCTGATGCCTGGGCTTTGCGGGCGGTGTTGGCGCACCTGCGCAACGATCCGGCGGGCGAGGCCTCGGCCCGGGCGGCGGCGCTGCGCGTGTGGGCGACTAATCCGCGCGTGGATTGGCGCATCGGCGAGAAACTCTCGAAGAAGTATCGCTTCGCCGAAGGCGCGGAGCGGCAGCGGCAGGCCCTGCAATTCGATAAAACCTATCTGGCGGCGAAGGCGCAGCTAGCGTCCGATTTGCTGCGGTTGGGCGAGGACGCCGAAGGGTGGCGGCTCGCTCAAGAGGTGCACCAGGAGGACGGCTACGATGTGGAAGCGTTCAACCTCGTGACGCTGCAGGACACGATGGCGAAGTTTACGACGCTCCGGAACGAGGACTTCGTCGTGCGCATGACGGCGCACGAGGCGGCGGTTTATGGGCCGCTGGTGCTGGATCTGCTGGCCCGGGCGAAGACGGCGCTGGTCGAAAAATACGGGGCCGAGCTCATCGCACCGACTACGATCGATATCTTTGCGGATCCGAAAGATTTCGCCGTGCGGACGTTTGGGATGCCGGACATCCCGGGATTTCTCGGCGTGTGCTTCGGCCGGGTGGTGACGGCGAACAGTCCGGCGTCGACGGCAAAATCCAACACGAATTGGCAGTCGGTGATGTGGCACGAGTTTTGTCATGTGGTCACGCTCCAGCTCACCAAAAACAAGATGCCGCGGTGGTTGAGCGAAGGGATTTCGGTTTACGAAGAGCGGCAGGCAAATCCGGCGTGGGGTCAGCATATGACGCCGGTTTACCGGGAACTCATCTTGAAAGAAGGCCGCGAAGGATTGACGCCGGTGCGCAGCATGAGCGCGGCGTTCTTGGCGCCGCCGACGCCGGAGCGGCTGCAGTTTGCGTATTATCAAGCGTCGCTCGTGGTGGAGTTTCTGATCGCAAAGCACGGACTGGACAAAGTGCGCGCCGTGCTGCGGGCCTTGCGGGATGGGGACGATATCAACCGGGCGCTGGCGCGGCACATCGCGCCGCTGGACGAGATCGAGCCGGCGTTCGTCGCCTACGCTCGCGATCTCGCGAAAGCGATGGGCCCGGACCTGAACTGGGAAAAGCCCGAAAAGGAGCTGTTCCGCCCGGATGCCGCCGTGCAGTTGCAAGGGTGGAGCGCGCTGAGGCCGAAGAATTATTGGTTGGAGCAGCGGCGCATCCGGACGTTGCTCGACGATAAGCAATGGGCGGAAGCGAAGACCGCGCTCACGGCATTGTTGAACGATTATCCCGATCAACGGGGCGACGACAGCGCGTTGCGGTTGCTCGCGCAGGTGCAGCGGGAGCTTAAGGAACCGGCGGCGGAGCGGGAGACCTTGCGGAAATGGGCCGCGATCGACGGTGAGGCGACGGACGCCTACTTGCGGCTGGCGGAGCGGGCGGCGGCGGCTGGCGAGTGGCCCGAGGTAAACCTGAACGCCCGGCGCTTTTTGGAAATCAATCCGCTCGTACCCGCGCCGTGGCGTTTGCTGGCCAAGGCGGGCGCGGCGGGCCCCGATGCGGCGACGGCGATCGTGGCCAATCGGACGCTGCTACGGTTTGATCCGGCCAACCCCTCGGACGTGCATTTTGAGCTGGCGCGGCTGTTGCAGAAAACGGGCGACCCGGCGGCACGGCGCGAAGTCCTGTTGGCGCTCGAAGACGCGCCGAGGCACCGGGCGGCCCTCACGTTATTATTGGAGATCGACGCAGCCCGACCGGCCGGGTCGCCCTCAGCTCAACCATGAGGAAAGCTCCGCTGATCGTCGTCTGCTTCGCCTTTGGCTCCGGGCTTTTGCTGGCGCAGCGCTGGTATGGCGAGGGCAGCGGCATTGATGAGAACACGCGCACCGCGCGAGAAGTAGCCTCCCACAGCACGGGCACGCCGGAGTGGAGCAACCGGCCCGGCTTCGAAAAGGACGTGTTTACGTTTGCGCGGATCCGCTACTCGTCGGGCGGCGGTCGCTCGTCGTTTGCCGGCGGTTTTGGTCAACGCGTCGGTGGCTTCGGCCGGCGTGGCCGGGCAAACTCCTGGGCCATCGACACGCCCGACAGCGATCTCAATCTCTCCTATCGCCTCCAGCAGATGACCTCGATGAAGGTCGATCCCGATGGTCGCTATCTGCGCCTGACCGACCCGGAACTCGCCGAGTATCCGTTTATTTATATCGTCGAGCCCGGCGGCCTTAACCTCAGTGCCGAAGAGGGGTCGGCGTTGAGGCGTTACTTGCTGAACGGCGGGTTTCTAATGCTCGACGATTTCTGGGGCGCGGCGGAGTGGGACAACATGGCCGGCGAGCTCAAAAAGGTGCTGCCGGAGCGCACGTTTTCCGAACTGCCGCTGGACCACCCAATTTACACGGCGGTGTTTCAGATCAAAGCCAAGGGCCAAGTGCCGAGCGTGTATCTGGGGATGCAGAGCGAATACGACCCCGAACGCCGCACGTGGGAGGACCACGGGCCCGACAGCGAGCAGGTGCACCATCGCGGGCTGTTCGACGACAAAGGCCGCCTCATGGTTTTGGCGTTGCACAACACCGACAACGGCGACGGTTGGGAGCGCGAAGGCGAGAGCGATTACTACTTCAAAAATTTCTCGGAGAAAATCGCCTATCCGCTCGGGATAAATGTGATGTTTTACGTGATGACGCACTAGTATGATGACCCTGCGCAAAGTTTTTAAAATTACGTCGGTCGTGCTGCTGGCGGCCGGCGGAGTGGTGGGTTTCGCCCAGTTTGGCCCCAACGATCCCAATCGCTTTCGTTTTGGGTCCGGCGGCAGCGGCGGTTACGGAGGGCGGGGGAACTATTACTCGCCGATCATTCGGACCGAGGGCGGAGTGCTGGTAAACGAAGACTCGGTCCGTACAGCTCGCGAGACAGCCCCCAACAGCACGGACACGCCGACCTGGACAAACCGGCCTGGTTTTGAGCATGATGTTTTTACGTTTGCCCGTGTGATCTTCAAATCGATGGACGACTCGGGCTACCTGGGGACTTACAATTGGGGGGCCGGGCCACACCTGAATTGGTGGGTGGATTTCCCGGACGCCGATTTGAATTTTTCCCTCCGGCTCCAGCAGATGACGTCGATCCGGACCGATCCCGACGGCCGGGTCTTAAAGCTCACTGATCCGAATCTGAGTCACTACCCGTTCCTTTACATGACGCATCCGGGCTACATCAAACTGTCCGACGCCGAGGTCACGGCTCTGTCCCGATATTTGCGCAATGGCGGCGTGTTGTTGATCAACGATTTTTGGAGCGCGCTCGAGTGGAATAACTTTGAGACCCAGATGCAGCGGGTTTTGCCCGGACGGACATGGACGGAGCTTGATACCGATCACCCGATCTTCAACTGCGTCTATAAAATCGGAGGACCGATGCAACGGCTACAGGTGCCAACAATGCAGTTCTGGGATCGAAGTTTTGATCCGAATAATCCCAACTCGCGCCTTCAGCAGGTGGATCGTGGTCAAGGTTCCGAAAGGAAGCACATTCGCGCGTGGCACCATGACCGGCAACGCATCTCGATCCTCGCGATCCACAACAGCGACGTCGCCGACGGTTGGGAGCGCGAGGGCGAGTATGAGGATTATTTCAAAACGTTTTCCGAGAAAATCGCCTATCCGTTGGGCGTTAACATCGTCTTCTATCTGATGACCCACTAATGAGCATTGCCCCTCCTCCCGTCCTCGTCCCCGACGCTTTCCAAGCCGAGCGCGCCGCCGTCGAACAACTCATCGCCGGCCGCGCCCGCATCGACGCGGAGCTGGCCAAAGCGATCGTCGGCCAACGCGCCGTGATCGAACAAATTCTGCTCGCGCTGCTGGCGGGCGGGCACGTCCTGATCACCGGTGCTCCCGGTCTGGCGAAGACGCTGCTCGTGAAGTCGATCGCGCAGATCTTCCATCTCAAGTTCCAGCGCATCCAGTTTACGCCCGACCTGATGCCGGCGGATATCACGGGCACCGAGATTTTGCAGGACGGGGAAGGCGGGCGAAAACTCGCCTTCGTGCCCGGACCGATTTTTGCGAATCTGGTGCTGGCCGATGAGATCAACCGCACGCCGCCCAAGACGCAGGCCGCGCTGCTCGAAGCGATGCAGGAGCACCAAGTCACGGCGGCGGGCGTGCGCCACGCGTTGCCGGAGCCGTTCTTTGTGCTCGCGACGCAGAATCCGATCGAGATGGAAGGCACCTATCCGCTGCCCGAGGCGCAGCTCGACCGCTTTATGTTCAACGTCGTCATGGATTATCTGCCCGAAGATGACGAAGTGCGCGTCATCTCGCAGACCACCGGCGGCAAGCCGGCGGCGATCGAACCGCTGTTTACGGGCGAGGATGTGCTGCGGTTTCACCAGCTCGTGCGGGCCGTGCCGGTCGCCGACGACATGGTGCGCTATGCGGTGCGGATCGCCGCGGCGTCACGACCGCGGCAAACGGGCACGCCAGATTTCATCAACGACTGGGTGAGCTGGGGCGCGGGCACGCGCGCGGCGCAGTTTCTGGTGCTCGGCGCCAAGGCCCGGACCTTGCTGCAAGGCCGGGCGCATGTGACGGTCGAGGACATCCAAGCGCTCGTGGCTCCGGTGCTGCGTCACCGCGTGCTGCTCAACTACCGCGCCGAGGCCGACGGCATGCGCGTGGAAGAAGTGATCCGCCGCTTGGTCGCGGCCGTGCCGGTGCCGGTGAAGACGGCGTAAGGCTCCGCGCTCACGATGGCCGTTGCAAATCCGCCTCCCGCGCTTGCCGCCGGTACGCTCATCGAGCCGAAGGCGCTCATGGGCATCCGTAGCCTCGAGCTGCGGGCGCGGGCGGTCGTCGAGGGATTTTTGCATGGATTGCATCGCAGTCCGTTTCACGGTTTCTCGGTGGAGTTTACCGAGTATCGGGCCTACACGCCGGGCGACGATCTGCGCTACCTGGATTGGCGCGTGTTTGCCCGGAGCGATCGTTACAACATCAAGAAGTTTGAGGACGAAACGAATCTGCGGTGCCAGCTCGTCGCGGACCAAAGCCAGTCGATGACCTTTGGCTCGGGCGGGCACACCAAAGCCCATTACGCGGCCACCCTCGCGGCGACGCTCGCTTATTTTCTCCACCTGCAAGGCGATGCGGTGGGGTTGCTGACCTTTGACGAAAACGTGCGGGATTTTCTTCCACCGCGGCAACGGGCCGATCACTTGCGGCTGCTCATGCTCGCGCTGGAAAAACCGGCCGGTGGCCGGGCAACCGATCTCGCTGCGCCGCTGGAACGGGTGGCGCAGCTCACGCGGAAGCGCGGGTTGGTGGTGCTCATTTCCGACTTTCTCGCGCCGTTGGAACAACTCGAGCGCAGTCTGCTCCTGCTGGCGGCGAGCGGGCAGGAAACCGCAGTGTTTCAGGTGCTCGATCCGGCGGAGCTCACCCTCGCATTCGAGCGGCCGACGCTGTTTCAGGACATGGAAACCGGGCGCGAAGTTTACGTCGATCCGGCGGCGGCCCGTGCGGGCTATGTCGAAAAAATGACCGCGCACCTCGCCGCCGTATCCGGAATCTGCGAAAAACTCGGCGTGGCTTACCAACGGGTGACGACGGATCAGCCGCTGGAGCTAGCACTGTTTGAGTTTCTCGAACAACGCCGACGGCGGAAAACGCGGGGCCGCGTATGAGTTTTCTGACGCCGCTCTTTTTGCTCGGGGGCCTCGCGCTGGCGCTGCCCGTGATCTTCCACCTGATCCGGCGGACGACGCGGGAGCGCACGGGGTTCAGCTCGCTGATGTTTTTGCTGCCCACGCCGCCCAGGCTGACGAAGCGCGGCCGGCTGGAGCATTGGCTGCTGTTGCTGCTGCGCTGTCTGGCGTTGGCGCTGTTGGCGTTGGGTTTCGCGCGGCCGTTTTTTTCGCAAACGACCACCAATGCCGCGGCGCTTCCCGGCGCGGCGCGGCGGATCGTGCTGGTGGATACAAGCGCGAGTATGCGCCGCGCGGGACTTTGGGCAGAGGCGCGGGCGCGCGTGGACCTGGAACTGCGGGCGATCAGTCCGGGCGATCAGATGGCGGTGTTCGCGTTTGCCCGGGAGAGCCGGCCATTGCTGAGTTTCGGCGACTGGACGGCGACGCCGCCGGACGCGCGGGCGGCGCTGGTCAACGCGAAGCTGGCAGAGGTTTCGCCGGGCTGGGGCGCGACGAACTTGGGCGCGGCTCTGATCGGCGCGGCGGAAGCGCTGATCGATACCGAAGGGCAGACGTTGACCGGACCGAGGGAGATCGTGCTCGTGAGCGACTTGGCGGCAGGAAGTCACACGGAAGGTTTGCAAGGCTACGAATGGCCAAAAGGTGTGACGTTGCGAGTCGAGACCGTGGCGGCGAAGGCGGGAACGAATGCGAGCGTGCAACTGCTCGCCGACCCGACGGACGGCGACCGCCAAACCGCCGCGACGGTGCGGGTGCGCGTGAGGAATGCGGCGGACGCGCAGCGCGAGCAGTTTTCCGTGGGCTGGGTGTCGGCGACGGGCGGGGCTTTGCTGGGCGCGCCGGTCGAGACCTATGTGCCGCCGGGGCAGAGCCGGATCGTAACGCTGCCGGTGCCCGCGGGGGCCGCGCAGGCGATCGCGCTACGGGGGGATGACGAAGATTTTGACAACACCGTGTTCGTGATCCCGCCGGTCGCGCAGAAGCTTTCGGTGGCGTATGTCGGCGGTGAGTCGGCCGACGACGCGCGGCAGCCGTTTTATTTTCTGCGGCGGGCGTTGCCGACGACGCCGCGGCTAGCGCTGGCGGTGACGCCGGTGCCACCGGGGTCGGGCGTCCCGGGGGACGCGGCCGTAGTCGTGGTGACCGATGCGCTTTCGGCCGGTCAAGCGACGGCGCTGCGCGAACAGGTTTTGGCCGGCAAAACCGTGCTGGCCGCGCCGAAGAATGTGGCCGCGGCGGTCGCGCTTGCGCCGCTGCTCGGGCTGGCGACGTGGCCGGTGGAGGAAGGTCGGCCGAAGGGCTATGCGATGCTGGCGGAGATCGATTTTAAACATCCGCTCTTCACGGCGTTTGCCGATCCGCGCTTCAGTGATTTCTCAAAAATCCACGTTTGGAAGTACCGGCGTCTCGATTTCTCGGCGCGGCCGGAGGCCCGGGTATTGGCGAAGTTCGACAGCGGCGACCCGGCCATCGTCGAAGTTCCAGTCGGTAAAGGCCGGGTGGTGGTGCTCGCCTCGGGTTGGAACACGGAGGACAGCCAATTGGCGGTGTCGTCGAAGTTTGTGCCGTTGCTTTACGCTTTGCTCGAGTGGAGCGGAGCCTTGGCCGCGCCGGGTGCGCCGCAGGCCGTTGAGGAAAACTTGGCGCTTTCGGCCGGACCGAACGAAGCCGTGGTCGTGACCGGTCCGACGGGCCCGGCGACAACGCTTCCGGCGGGAACCAACCGCTTCACGCCCCTGCAGCCGGGGATCTACCGATTCGAAATCGGGGGGCGCACAGAAGTGCAGGCGGTGAATCTCGATCCGGTGGAGGCGCGCACGACGCCGTTGCCGACGGATGAGTTGGAGCGTTTGGGCGCACCCGTGGCGCGGAGCAAGCCGAGTGCGGTGAGTCCGATCGGGCAGGAAATGGCGCTGCAGGGAGCCGAGGCCGAAGGGCGCCAAAAACTCTGGCGTTGGTTCGTCGTGGCGACGTTGCTTTTTTTGCTTGGTGAATCCCTTTTGGCAGGTCGAGCCGCGCGCCGAAGCGTGACGGCTCCGGCCTCCCTCGCACCATGAACGCTTTTCTCACCGCCCGCCTTCGCCGGGTCATCCGACGGCACCAGTGGCGCCAGCTCTCTTACCGGCTCGCGGTGGTGTGGGCGGTCGCGGCGGCGGTGGGCCTCGTGGTGCTGATAGTGCAGGCGCAGTTCGGCTGGTCCTCGCTCTATTCGTTCCCCGCGGTCGCGGCGCTGGCGGCGTGCGGCGCGATGTTGGTGGTGCGACGCAGCGTACAAGAGCGGCCGAATACCCGGGCCATCGCGCATACGATCGAGACGGCGTATCCCGAACTGCGTGGATTGCTGCTCACGGCGGTGGAACAGTTGGAGGCTGACGACGGAGGCGAGGGGAGTTATCTGCGCTACCGGGTGCTCCAGCAGGCGGTGGAACACTGCCAGGAAACGGGCAACTGGCGGGCGGCGGTGCCGAGGTTGCGGGTGCGGACGGCGGACTTGGTGCACGGAGCAGCGCTGGTGCTGTTCGTCGGCACGTTTTGGGTGGGGCGCGAGAATTGGCGCAAAGCAGGGGACGGGGTCGGTGCGACGATGTTTGCGGCGCGGGGTCTCACGGTCAGCCCGGGTGACACGACGCTGGAACGGGGTGAAAGCCTCGTGGTGCTGGCGCGTTTTGGTGGAGCGTTACCGGCCGGGGTCGAACTCGTCGTCAATGACGGCAGCGGACCGGCGCGCACGATCTCGTTGGTGAAGAGCCTCGCGGATCCGGTCTTTGGCGGGACGGTGCCGGATGTCGCGACGGATTTCGTTTACCGCATCGAGACCAAGGGCGAGCGCTCCCGGGATTTTAAGGTCACGGTGTTCGAGTATCCACGGCTCGTGCGGTCCGACGCGGAGCTGGTGTTCCCCGGCTACACCGCGCTGCCGCCCCGCCGGATCGAGGACACGCGCCGGGTGAGCGCGGTCGAGGGCACCCAGCTCAGCGTGACGTTCCAACTCAATAAACCGGTGGCCAAGGCCACATTGGTCGCGCGGGGCAAGGAGAAGACAGAGATTCCCCTTGCGGTGGTGGACGGGAAGGCCGTCGCGACGTTGTCCGGATTCACGCTGACGGCGACGCAGAGCTTCGACGTGAAACTCACCGATGCGGAAGGGCGCGAGAACAAGTCCGCGCCGCCGCTGGTAGTCGAGGTTTTGCCGAATCGCACGCCGGAGTTGAAACTGATCTCGCCCCGGGGCGATGTGCGGCCATCGGCGCTCGAGGAGATCGCGTTTGAAGGCACGGTCTGGGACGACTTCGGTGTGCCGGCTTACGGTCTGGCCTACACCGTGGCCGGGCAGGAGACGAAGGTGATCGAACTGGGCCGGACGGTGGCGGCGAAAGTGAAGCAGCCGTTCGCGCAGTTGGTGCGGTTGGAGGAACTCAAAGTGAAGCCGAACGATTTGGTTTCCTGGTATCTCTGGGCGGACGATATCGGGCCGGACGGACGGGTGCGGCGGACGACGACCGATATGTTTTTTGCGGAAGTGCGACCGTTTGAGGAAATTTTTCGGGAGAGTCAGGAAATGCAGGGCGAACCGCCGGAAGGACCGGCGGGGAGCGGCGAGCAAACCAAAAAACTCGCCGAGCTGCAGAAGCAGATCATCGCGGCGACTTGGAAGTTGGTGCGCACACCGGGGTCGGGGACTTTTGGGGCCGACGTCACGGTCGTCACGCAGTCACAGGCGCAGGCGTTGCAACAGGCCGAAGCTGAGGCGGAGAAAGCCGCGGGACCCCGAGGGCAGGCGCTCTGGGCGGCCGTGGTCAAGGCGATGGAGAACGCCAAGGGCCAGTTGGAGTTGGCGGCGAAATCGCCCGAGGCGCTTAAAGCGGCGCTGACGGCCGAACAGGCGGCGTATCAAGCGTTGCTCAAGCTGCAGGCCCGCGAAACCAGCGTCACGAAGAGCCGCAACCGGAGTCAGGGCGGCGACAGTCAAGGCGACCAACGGGAACTCGACGGCCTCGACCTCGACCAATCGGAGAACCGCTATGAGACGAAGCGGCAGGCCAATGCGCCGCAGAGCCCGGAGCGGCGGGAGCAAAGCCAAGTTTTGAACCGATTGCAGGAGCTGTCGCGGCGGCAACAAGACGTGAACGAGCGACTCAAGGAATTGCAGACGGCGCTCGAAGCGGCGCGCACCGCGCAGGAGCAAGAAGAAGTGCGGCGGCAGTTGAAGCGGCTGCAAGACGAGCAAAAGCAGATGGTGGCGGACATGGACGAAGTGCGGCAGCGAATGGACCGGCCGGAGAATCAGTCGGCCATGCAGGAGCAGCGCGAGCAACTCGACCGAACGCGCGCCGAGGCGCAAAAAGCCGCGGACGCGGCGGGTAAAGGCGAGGTCTCGCAGGCCCTGGCGGCGGGCACCCGGGCGCAACGTGATCTGCAACAGATGCGCGACGAGTTGCGGAAAAGCAGTTCGAGCGAGTTCTCCGAGGACTTGAAAGAGATGCGGAACGAGGTCCGTGATCTCGCCCGCGAACAGGAAGATATCTCGAAGAAGATTGCCGGTCTCGACGACCCGAAACGGAAGACGCTCGGCGAGGCGCCGGAGAAAGACGCCGCGCTCAACCAGCTGGCGGAACAACAAAAGCGCATGAGCGAGCTGATCGACAAGGCGACGCAGCTCTCGGAACAGGCCGAGAACTCTGAGCCGTTGTTGTCGCGTCAACTCTACGACAGTGTGCGCCGGATCGCGCAGGACGACGGTAAGGCGGTGAAAGACACGCGCCAAGAGTTGCTGGAGCAGGGCAATCTCACGCGGAGCTTTAATGAACGCCTGAAGGAAGCCGAGAAGCGCGAAGGCTCGGGCAAGGCTCTGGAGTTGACGAAGGACCTGTTGCAACAAGGCCTGTTGCCCCAAGCCGGCCAAGCCGGGCGGCGCGCGGCGGCCGGGATCGACGAATTAAGGAAGGGCGTGGAACGGGCAGTGGAGAACGTGCTCGGCGACGACGGCGAGGCGTTGAAACTTGCGCGCTCGGAGCTGGAGCAAGTAACCGACCAACTCACCCGAGAGCTCGCGCAAGGCCAACCGGGCGAAAGCCAACGTGGAGAGGGCGAGCCCAAAACGCCGACGACCGGCGCGCCCGGCCAACCGGGTGAGGGGCGCCAAGCGAGCACGGAGCCGAACCCCAACGGCACCCCGTCGAGCGAAGCCACCGAAGGGCAACCGGGCGGACAACCCGGCGGGCAGCCCGGAGACCGGCCAGGCCAAACTCCAGGCGAACGTGGGTCCCGCGATGGCCAGCGTTCCTTGGCGGGTGGCGGAGCCGGGGGCGAGCGCGGGGGCGCGCGGGGTGCTGACCGCTTGGAGGAACTCTTGCAGGGCGACCGGCGTCCGGGTGCGCCGGGAGCGGGCTACGGCGGACCGATCACCGGGGATGATTTCGGGGCGTGGGCGGACCGCTTGCGTGATGTCGAGGAACTGGTGGACCAACCGGCGTTGCGCGATGCCGTCGCGAATGCGCGCGAACGCGCGCGCTTGATGCGCCAAGAATTCAAGCGTGATCTGAAGAAACCCGACTGGGCGGTGGTGCGCTTGCAGGTATTGCAGCCGCTGCTCGAAGTGCGGAAGCGGCTCGGCGAAGAGCTGGCGCGGCGAGATTCGAAGGATGCCCTCGTGCCGATCGATCGCGATCCGGTGCCGGGGCGTTATTCGGAATCGGTGCGACGCTATTATGAGGAACTGGGAAAGTGAGCAGTTTTTACTTAGAGGGTTTCTCGGGCGGAGGTGACGGGCGTCGGCGAGCGACGCCCCTACACGGATGATAATCGCGGCGCTGACCTTCTCCGGAGGACATTGGCTTTGGCCGGTGGTCGGGTTTTTGGCCTTGGCCGGGCTGGCGGTGTTTTGGAGCTACCGGGCGGCAGCGGGGCTCGGTCGCTGGCTTTGGGCTTGTCTGGCTTTGAAAATTTTGGGCTTGGCGGCTCTGGCGGCGTGTTTGTTGGAGCCCTTGTGGACGACGGAGCGCGCGCGGACGGGGGCCAACCTCTTCGCGGTGGTAGCGGACAACAGTCAAGGACTGCAAATCAAGGACCGAGGCGACGTGGCCACGCGCGGCGAGGGATTGCGGGCGCTGTTGGACCCGCGGGAAAACGACTGGCAGGCGACGCTGGAAAGCTCGTTTGAGCTGAGGCGCTACTTTTTCGATACGCGGCTACAGTCGACGACGGATTTTCATGAGTTGGTTTTCGACGGTCGGGCCACGGCGCTGGCGGGCTCGTTGCGCACGTTGAAGGAGCGGTTTCAGGGCCGGCCGTTGGCGGGAGTGCTTTTGCTCACCGATGGCAACGCCACCGACTTGAGCGGCGTGGCGCTGCCGGAGCTGTCGGGCCTGCCTCCGATTTATCCGGTTGTGATCGGTCGGAGCGAGCCGGCGCGCGATTTGGCGGTGCAGCAGGTGAACGTGAGTCAGACGGCGTTTGAGGACGCCCCGGTTTCGATCCAAGCGGAAGTCGCGGCGGCGGGCTTTCGGGGCGAAGACGTAGTGGCGACCTTGACCGACCAGGCCGGGAAAGTGGTGCAGGAACAGACGCTCGCGGCGAAGAAGGACAGCGATGTGTTGGCGTTTCGCTTTCAGCTCAAGCCGGAGCAAAAAGGATTGTCGTTTTACGAAGTGAAGGTGGCGCCGAAACCCGGCGCCGTGGCGGCACCGGCCGAAGCGACGACGCTCAATAATCGGCGCGTGATCACGGTCGATCGAGGGGAAGGACCGTATCGGATACTCTACGTGGCCGGCCGGCCGAATTGGGAATTCAAGTATTTGAATCGGGCGGTGGAGACGGACGACCAAGTGCAGTTGGTCGGGCTGATCCGCGTGGCGAAGCGAGAGCCGAAATTTGATTTCCGCGGCCGCGCGGGCGAGACGAGCAATCCGCTGTTCCGCGGGTTTGGGAATCAGGCGGCGGAGGAAGTGCAACGCTACGACCAGCCGGTGCTGGTGCGTTTGAACACCAAGGATGAAGTGGAACTGCGGGCAGGATTCCCGCGGACGGCGGAAGAGCTGTTTGGCTACCACGCGGTGATTTTGGACGATGTGGAGAGCGAGTATTTCGCGCCGGAACAGGCGCAGCTCGTGCAGAAATTTGTCGGGGAACGGGGCGGCGGTTTTCTGATGCTGGGCGGGATGGAGTCGTTTCAGGAAGGCAATTATGCTCGGACGCCGATCGGCGATTTGCTGCCGGTGTATTTGGAGAAACCGACGGAGCAGACGGCGCAGGCACCGGTGAAACTGGAGTTGTCGCGTGAAGGCTGGCTTCAGCCCTGGGCGAGGTTGCGGGACAATGAAGCCGACGAAAAAGTGCGGCTGACGGAGATGCCGGGATTTCAGGTTTTGAACCGGGTGCGCGGAATCAAGCCGGGTGCGAGCGTGATCGCGACGGTGCGCGACGAGCAAGGCGGGGAGCGGCCGGCGCTGGCGGTGCAACGATTCGGCCGGGGGAGAAGTTCGGCGTTGATGGTGGGCGATGTGTGGCGTTGGGGCATGAAGGATGCGGCCGCGCGGTCGGACATGGACAAGGCCTGGCGTCAGCTCATGCGCTGGTTGGTCGCCGATGTGCCGCGGCGCGTGGAGCTGGCGATCGAGCCCCTTGCGGGAGATGCCAACGGCGCGGTGCAGTTGCAGGTTCGGGCGCGCGATGCGGGTTACAAGGCGCTGGATGAGGCGAGCGTCACGGTCGAAGTTGAGGCGATCACCTTTGGCGCAGACGCTGGCGCGGCGGCGGCCCCGATCCGACTTCAGGCCGAGGCGGCGGGAACGGAGCCGGGATTTTTTCAAGCGACGTTTGTGCCCCGTGCGACGGGTGGCTATCGGGCTCGGGCGATCGTGACGAATGTGGCGGGGGCCGAAGTCGGTCGGGCTGAGGCCGGCTGGAGCACGGATTTGGCGGCGGAGGAATTTCGGTCGCTCACGCCCAACGTGGCACTGCTGGAAGCACTCGCGAAGAAGACCGGCGGGGAAGTGGTCGCGGCGGGCGATTTGGAGAAATTTGCCCGTAGCCTACCGGCCCGGAAGGCACCGGTGATGGAAACGCGCCTCGAGCCGCTGTGGCACACGCCGGTGATGTTCCTGTTGGCGCTGGCCTGTTTTCTGGGGGAGTGGGGCGTGCGCCGTTGGAAGGGCCTGCCGTGAGCGAACCTTTTTTCTACCGCGAATGAGCACGAATGCGCACGAATGTTGGAAGTGGAGTCGGGCCGGACTGGTCTGGTTGTTGGCTCTGATGGCAGGGACCTGGGCCGAAGCGGTGACGGCAGAGCAGCGAACGGTGTTGATCGTCTTGGGGGCCGAAGGTGAGGCGGACTATAAGGCGGGTTTTGCGGCGCAGGTGCCGCTTTGGGCAGAGGCCGCGAACCGGGCGGGCGCGAAGTCGGTCGTAGTCGGCGCGGCGCCCGAGACCGAGACGGAGACGGACTGGGCGCAGATTAAGCGGACGCTGGAGGCGGAGCCGAAAGCTGGCACCGGTGAGCTTTGGATCGTGATGATCGGACACGGCACGTTCGACGGAAAAGAATCGAAGTTCAATTTGCGCGGGCCCGACTTGGCGGCAGGCGACTTGGCGACGTGGCTCAAGCCGTTCGGGCGACCGCTGGCGGTGATCAACACCGCCTCGGCGAGCGCGCCGTTTATCGGGAAATTGTCCGGGCCGAACCGGGTGGTGGTCACCGCCACGAGAACGGGCAAAGAGCAGAATTTTGCGCGGTTCGGTCCGTATTTGGCGGAGGCGATGGGCGACGCGAAAAGCGACCTCGACCAAGACGGGCAGACGTCGCTCCTGGAGGCGTTTCTCAGCGCGTCGGCGCGGGTGAAGGAGTTTTATAAGACCGAAGGCCGGCTCGCGACGGAGCATGCCCTGATCGATGATAACGGCGATGGGTTGGGGACGCCGGCGGAGTGGTTTCGGGGGACGAGGGCGACGAAGCAGGCGAAGGATGGTGCGGAACTCGACGGCACGCGCGCCCGGAATTTGCCGCTGGTGCGGAGCGACGCGGAGGAGAAACTCACACCGGAGCAACGCGCGCGTCGGGATGAATTGGAACTGGCTGTGGAGGCGTTGCGGGAGACCAAATCCAAGGCGGCAGAGGTCGATTACTACCGGGACCTAGAGCGACTCATGTTGGAGCTGGCGCGGGTGTATGCCCCGGCGGTGGCGAAGTAGGGGCGGGAAGAACTTGGCGGCGGCGGCGCGGGCGGTGGTGTGTGGTTGCTCCAACGCGTCTACCCAAGCCATCCGTTGCGCCACGTTGGTCACGATGTGGCGTCCGGCTGCGCGCAGTGGCCCGACTATGCGGTGATGTCGAGTTGCCCAAAAGCTTGGTGCCACGGGGTCGAAAGGTGGCGAACTGGAATCGGGGATGCTCTTTGACTTTCAGTAGCCGATAAACCTTTTCGCATTCGCTGTCGGCTATGAGGTAGTGCGTGACCTCCGGCGTGACGTCTGTGTGGGCAAACATCTTGGTGTCGTTCGGGATTATCGTGCGCTGAGTGATTTGTGGTGGCAGGGCTCCACGAGATTCGAAGACTGCCCGGGCGAACGATCCTGACTGCTGCGCATGGTCGACGTTGAAGGAAACGACGCGAAAATACCGGGGGGCAGATTGGCGATGGCATCGCGCACGGCGTATTCAGCCAAGGCGATGGTCGAGACATAAAGCGTGTGGCCGCCTTCCACCAAAAACTTCCGATAATGCTGCGCCGCCGGATGCAGCGCCTCGTTCGGCTTCGCCCAACGGATGAAGTAGCTCGTATCGCAGAGCACACCGTGAACGACCGTGCGGCGGGGAGACTCAAGAGGTTGACTGCTCGCAAATGGGGCGAGAGCCGGGCGGAGGTCAATCCAGCGGCTGGGGAACACCCGGCGAGGGAAGCAGGAACCGTCAAGCCTCGGATGGCTGGTTGCTTGCTCGTGCAAGCTAACCACGGCCGGCTGCGAAATTCTCACGGCTCGCATGATCGACTCATGAGACAACCAAGACCTAGCTAGACGCCTTCGGCTTGGACCCTTTTGGGATTATTTTTTGATTCAGTCACAGGTGTGAATTCGTCACTTTTTTGTGCATAACGCGGGCTTTCAAAGCATGCGTCGCTGTGTTGCGCTATTTTGGTTCGAACCCCCCGCTTCACCATGCCTACCCTGCGATCTAGCTCATTCCCCCTAGTTTTTGTCTGCCTAACCGCTTCGTTCACGGCTGCGCAAACAGCGCCGGCGCCGACGCCTGCCGCGATCGCGGCGGCGGCGGCAACCACGACCAAACCTACAACAGAGACCACCGCGCTGGTCGAACTTTCGCCGTTCGAAGTGCGCGCGGAGGACGACGCCGGCTACCAGGCCGCCAACACCACGAGCGGCTCGCGCCTCAACTCGCGCCTAAAGGATACGCCGGCCGCGGTCTCCGCTTTCACGCCCGAGTTTCTCGCGGACATCGCCGCGACCAACCTCGAGGAGATGCTCGCCCACGCGACCAACGTTGAGGTCGACGTCGAGGATTCCAACGCCGGCTTTAACAACCCCGCTGGCCGGGGTGCCGACGGCGGCGATTTCAATTTCCGTATGCGCGGCTCGCCCGCCGGCGCGTCGCGTGATTTCGTCGATTCGAGTGTCCCTGTTGATCTCTACAACGTGGAGCGCGCCGAGGTCGCGAGCGGGCCGAACTCGATTCTCTTCGGTCTCGGTCAAGCGGGCGGTCTCGTTTCGCTGAGCGGCAAAAAGGCCAATCTTTCCCGCCGCCGCACCACGCTCAAGTCGACGTTCGGTAGCTGGCACCAAGAGCGCTACGAGGCGGACTACAATCACGTGCTCATCCCGAAGAAATTTTCGATGCGCCTGCTCGGCCTTTACCAAAACAACGAAGGGTGGCGCCATTGGGACTTTAACGATCAGGCGCGTTGGACGGTCGCGGCGGCGTATCAGCCGTTCAAGACGACGACCGTCCATGTCTCCTTCGAAAAGGGGCACATGGACAATAACCTCACCCTCGGCTGGAACGCCCAGGATCAAATCACCGCGTGGCAGGACAACGGCAAGCCGCTCACCGACAGCACGGTCGTGCTTCCCGGCCTTAACCGCTTTAGCGCGACCAACCAACGCTTCACCTTCGTCGATCAAAACCGCACCATCTATAACTACCGAGGCGAGTTCCAGACGGTGAATCGCTACGGCGTCGAGACGCTCTTGCCGCCCTCCGTTTCGCCCTATGGTTACAATCTGACCGGCCCGGGAGGCACGCGCCACCAGACGTTCGATTCCCGGCAAATCACAGTGCAGCAGCGCCTGCCCCGCGGCCTCGTGGCCGAGCTCGCGTATTTCCGGAACACCGCCGACGTCGAGGCTCACGGCATGGCGATTCCCGGATCCAACCTCCGGGCTGATCCCAATCCCACGCTGCCACGCCCCGACGGGGCGGCGGGGATGATTCCAAATCCCTTCGTCGGTCGACTCTATTTCGAGTCCGTCTGGTTCAAGGATCGCATCAAGACCACCAACGAAATTTACCGTCTCAGCTTGGCCGGCGATTTCGGGAAATCCAACCGCTGGTTTGGCCGCCACCGGGTCGCTGCTCTCGCCGAGCTCTCCTCCCAGGACCGTCTTCGCCGCTGGCGCGACGAAATTCTCGTGGACGATCGCAACATCCCAATCGTTAACGCCACGACGGCGGAAAATGTCCAAAACCAACTCACGCGGCGCAACTACATCACCGAGGGCGACTACACCACTTACTACAGCGCCGATCCCAGGCTGCCGGTTGCTCCGTTCACCTACAACGGCGGCACCTACACGAGCACGTTCGCCTCCCGGGCGCGCGCGAACACCGGCACGGTGAAGAACATCGCGAGCCTGATGTTTGCCGCGCAGAGCTTCTGGCTGCAGGACCGACTCGTCACGACCGTAGGCGCGCGCCGCGACGATATCAGATTCAAGAACGCGCAGGAGGAGCGCGTCACCGACCCCAATGATCCGCGAGTCACCTCCAAGCTCATCGCCGCGGGCGAGTGGTATTTCAACGGCCAGCACGTCCGTCACCGCTACGAGCCCACTACTTTCACGGCTGGCGCGGTCGCGCATGTGACCAAGCGCCTTTCTCTCTTCTACAATCTGTCGCGCAACAACGGCCAGCCACGCTTTGACCGCACCGTGCTGCCGAACGGCGAAGTGCCCAACCCCACCGAAGGCCGTGGCCGCGACTTTGGCGTGATGTTTGATGTGCTCGGTGACGACCGGCTCTTCATTCGCACCACGTGGTTCGAGACGCAGCAGCTCAACGACTCGCCGATTCTGCCCGGCAGCAACGCGCTCGGCGTGGACAACCTCACGACCATGCTCACGCAACTGCGCAATGTTGGAAAAATTTCGCAGGCTGATTACGACCGACAGGCCGTGACTTGGACCTCCGCCTCGATCGATATCTATACGAAGGGCGTCGAAGTGGAGGTCGTGGCCAATCCCACGAAGAGCCTCACACTCCGCGCCAGTTACTCGAATTCGGAGCGCCGCCGGGAAAATTTCTTCACCGAAGTTTTCGACTTCTTCGACTCCCGCGTGCCGCAGTGGCGCGCGCTGCTCAAGGATGATCCCGTGGAACTCGCCGTGTTTGAAACCGCGGTGCGCGAGCTCTACAGCGAGCTGGAATTCCAAGTGGACCGGCAGAATTCCCCGTTCGGTTCGCGTCCGCATAAGCTCAACGGCACCGCGCGCTACGCCTTTCGCGAGGGCAAGCTGCGCGGGGCCTTTGTCGGCGGCTCGGTGCGCTATAACGGGAAAAATTTCATGAGTTGGGACAAGGCCTCGGGCCACATTTATTGGGGTAACGAGTCGGTGCTCGGCGACGCATTTGCCGGCTATCGCTTCCGTCTCCCCTGGGCCAAGATTCCCGCGACCGTGCAGCTCAACGTGCGCAATGTCGGCAATCACTACCTCGCGAACGTCGGCCGCTACAACGACAACTACACGGGTGTCCGCCGGGTGTATCTGAACGAGCCGCGCAGCTGGCGCCTGACAACGACGTTGGATTTCTGATCGACTGCGGCCGCGGCTAGCCGCGGCCAAGTAAGATTCGGAGCCAAAGAATTCGAAGGCTACGCGTACGTCAATTTTTCGGACTCACGAGCACCGTGAGTTTACCCGGGATTGCTAGACCCAGGGTAGGGGGCAAAGGGGGAAGTAGACGCGCGTTCGCAGCGGTGCGCTCGGAGCTGGCGTTTACTTCTCCGAGGGCGGGGCGGGCGGGGCGCTGGGGGCTGGGATGTAGCGGCGGCGGTTGGGGCTGAGGACGCGTTGCTCGGGAGTGCGGAAGGCGCGGCGGCGGTAGCCGGCGAGGGCGGGGTCGGCGGCGCACTTCATCTGAAACGCTTGCATCCGCGCAAAGAGGTCGAGGAGTTGCGCGGGCAGCGGGTAGGTGTCGAGGCCGGAGGATGTGAGGGCGAGCAGGAGCTCGTGCGCGGTCTCGAGCGTGGAGAGGCAGCCGTCCTGTGGCTGTTGCTTAATCAGGAAACGGCTCGGGGCGGTGGGTGTGAACATCACGCGCGGGAGCTTTTGCAGGCTCGGACTTAGGCGGAGCATTTTGCGGGCGCCGCTCCACGTGCCGTCGAGGAGGAAGAGGACGAGACGACGGCCGCCGAGCTCGGCGGGGGCGAGGGCGCCGGTGGTAAGGTTGCGCGCGGCGGGGCCCGGGTAGACGAGCACGGGGAAGTTGGCGGGATCGGTGATGAGTTCCTGCACGGCCCCGTCGGCGTCGAAGTTGAGGCCCATGTGAATCTCGCTGTTGCCGAGGCAGAGGTGGGTGAGGCGGCCGGTGCCGGCTTTCTCGTGCTTGAATTCCTTCGGGTGCATCAGGAACACAAACCGCGTGCGCGTGGGCATCGGCGTGATGGACGCGCACCAGCAGAGGGATTGCGGCCAGAAGCAGCGGTAGCAGGTGAGGCGGCTCATGTCGTGGGCGAAAGGATGAAGGGCGAGAGGCGAGGGGTGAAAGGGGAAAGAGAGGGGGCGCGAAGACGGAGCGTTGCGGTGGGGCGGGCGGGTCTGCCTGACTGCGGACCATGTCTGCCGATGAAGTAAATCAACCGATGGTGCTGCGGCCAGTGGCGGTGTTGCGCACGCCGTTCATGGAAAAATTTGGCGTGCCGCGGCAGAGCGGATTGGTACCCGAGGCGGAGGGGCGCGTGGTGTTTGCGCCGGAGTTTGCGCGGGAGGAATTTGTGCGCGGGCTGGAGGCGTTTTCGCACGTTTGGCTGATTACGCAGTTTCACCGCAACGAGGTGTGGGCGGGCACGGCGACGGTGCGGCCGCCACGACTAGGCGGGAACGAGCGCGTGGGGGTCTTCGCCTCGCGCGCGCCGAACCGGCCGAATGGACTCGGGCTGAGCCTGGTGCGGTTGCTGGCAATCGAGACAGCGCCGACGTTGGCGTTGCGCGTGGCGGGCATCGACGCGGTGGACGGCACGCCGGTTTTTGACGTGAAGCCGTATCTGCCTTGGTGCGAGGCGCCGGCGGGCGCGCAGGCGAATTGGGCGCAGGCGGCGCCGGCCGCGCGCGCGGCGGAGGCGGTGGTCATCGCGCCGGAGTGGGCGGAAAAAATCCTGCGTGAGACGCCGAGCGAAGGTGCGCAGACACTGGCGATGATCCGGCATCTGCTGCAGCACGATCATCAGCCGGCGTATCAGCAGGACCCGGCGCGCGTGTATGGGATGAATCTGGCGGGGTGGAATGTGCGTTGGCGGACTTTGGAGGGAGATCGGGTGGAAGTGTGCTGGGTGGAGAAGGTGTAGGGTGCGGCGAAGAGGGCTGGGTCGGAGACCTCGCCCTACGCGTGAGCTTGTCTTGTGGCGGGGGAGCGGGCGTTGTGCGGGGATGACGCCGCCGACGCCTCCGCTCGCGCCGTTGGCGGGACGGCCAACGGTGGACGCGGTCATGGGCAAATTTCTCGCAGTCGCAGCGGCCAAAGGTCTGACCCTTTACCCGGAGCAGGAGGAGGCGATCCTGGAACTCTTCGACGGGAAAAACGTGATCCTCGCGACGCCGACCGGCTCGGGAAAATCGCTGGTGGCGGCGGCGCTGCATTTCAAGGCGCTGTGTGCCGGCGAGCGGTCGGTTTACACGTGCCCGATCAAGGCGCTGGTGAACGAAAAGTTTCTGTCGCTCTGCCGCGATTTCGGGCCGGAAAACGTCGGGATGATGACGGGCGACGCGAGTGTGAATCTCAACGCACCCGTGCTGTGCTGCACGGCGGAGATCTTGGCCAATATCGCGCTCGGCGGCGGGCCGCGGGCGGCGGCGGTGAAGGCGGTGATCATGGACGAGTTTCACTATTACTCGGACGTGGAGCGCGGGACGGCGTGGCAAGTGCCGCTGCTCACGCTGCCGGGCGCGCGGTTCCTGCTGATGTCGGCCACGCTGGGTGCGACGGAGTTTTTTGAGCGCGAGCTGACGCGGGTGACGGGCGCGGCGAGTTTGACCGTGCGGAGCGAGCGACGGCCGGTACCGTTGAGTTTCGAGTATTCGGAGACGCCGCTGACCGAGCGCGTGGCGGAGGTGCTCACGCAGAAACGCGCGCCGGTGTATCTGGTGCATTTCACGCAGCGTGATGCGGCGGAGGCGGCGCAGGACCTGATGAGCCTCGACGTGTGCTCGAAGGACGAGAAGGCCGCGATCGCGATGGAGTTGGAGCGGGTGAAGTTCAACAGTCCGTATGGCAAAGAAGTGAAGCGTTGGCTGCGGCACGGCGTGGGTGTGCACCACGCGGGGCTGCTGCCGAAGTATAAAATCCTCGTGGAGCAGCTCGCGCAGAAAGGGCTACTCAAAGTGATCTGTGGCACGGACACGCTCGGCGTGGGCATCAACGTGCCGATCCGCACGGTGCTGTTTACGCAGCTTTGGAAATACGACGGGAAGAAGGCGGCGGTACTGGCGGTGCGAGATTTTAGGCAGATCGCGGGGCGGGCAGGGCGGGCGGGTTTCGATGACCGCGGCTACGTGATCGCGCAGGCGCCGGCGCACATGATCGAGAATAAGCGCGCGGAAGAGAAACTCGCCGGGAATCCGCAGAAGCTGCGGAAACTCGTGAAGGCGCGGGCGCCCGAGGGCGCAGTGGGTTGGGACGCGAAGACGTTTGAGCGCTTGCAGACCGCGGCGCCGGAAGGGCTGACGTCGCGGTTCGCGGTGTCGCACGGGATGATGTTGCTCATGCTGGGGCGTGACGGGGACGGGTGTCGGGCGATGCAGCGGCTGATCGGGGATTCGCACGAATCGGCGAATCGCAAGAAGGCGCTGCGGGATCGGGCGTGGCAGTTATTTCGTGCTCTGATCGACCGGAAGATTGTGTCGATCCTGCCGAAGGCGGAGCGAGCGGCCGCCGGCTCGGGCAGAAAAATGCGGGTGAATGTGGAGTTGCAGGACGACTTTTCGCTGCACCAGGCGTTGTCGCTTTATCTGTTGGACACGTTGCCGCTGCTGCAGCGGGAGTCGGCGGATTATCCGTTTGATGTGCTGGCGTTGTGCGAAGCGATCGTGGAGGACCCGGAGGCCATTCTTCGGCGGCAGGTGGACCGATTGAAGACGGAGAAGATGGCGGAGATGAAGGCGGCGGGCGTGGAGTACGACGAGCGGATCGCGAAGCTCGAGGAAGTGGAGCACGTGAAGCCGTTGCGGGAGTTTTTATACGACACGTTCAACGCGTTCGCGGCGGCGCATCCGTGGGTGGAGGACGAGAATGTGCGGCCGAAGTCGATCGCGCGGGAGATGTTTGAAGGGTATCGGTCGTTTGCGGACTACGTGAAAGACTACGGGCTGGAGCGGATGGAAGGCCTGTTGCTGCGGCATCTCACGCAGGTATGGAAGGTGCTCGCGCAGACGGTGCCGGACCGTGCGAAGACGGAGGAGGTGGCGGAGATGGAGGTGTATTTCCGCGAGCTGATCCGCGGCGTCGATGCGAGTTTACTGGAGGAATGGGAGCGGCTGAAAAATCCGGAGTGGGTGGCGGTGGAAACGGATGGCGCGGACCAGCCGGCGCGGCCGACGAGTTTTGATGTCACGCGTGATGAGAAGACGTTCCGGCGGCTGGTGCGGGCGGAGATCTTTGCACAGATGCAGCGGGCGCTCTCTTGGGACGACGAGCACGAAGCGGAGCGCGCGGGGTTTGCGGCGTATGGTGAGGCGCGAGGGCGGTTCCGACTCGATCCCGAGGGGCGCTCAGCCAAGCACACGCATTTTGGCCCGGTGGTGACCGATGGGGTCGTCGCAACCGCAGCCGTGGGCGAACTTGAGGTCGCGCAGGTGCTCGTGGACGCCGAGGGCGCGAACGATTGGGAGGTGGTTTTCGGCGTGGCGCTGGCGACGTCGCGGGCTGAAAACCGCGCGGTGGTGCGACTCGTGGCGGTGCGCGCAATCGGCAATGGGGCAGAGGAAGGTTCACCTGAGGTGTGACACTTTTTCGGGGCGAAAAGGCTTGGCCTCGGGGTGGTGGGCGGGGTCATCGTCGCGGTATGGAAGTGCCGCCGCTTATTGTTCACCTAGACGCCGACGCGTTCTTCGTGGCGTGCGAACAGGCTCGGCGGCCGGAGTTGCGGGGAACCAAGTGCGCCGTCGGCGGGACCGAGCGTGGCATCATTTCGTCGGCGAGCTACGAGGCCCGGGCCTGCGGCGTCTACACGCCGATGCCGACCTCACGGGCGCGGCAAGTGTGTCCAGATTTGATCATGATCCCGCACACGAGCGGGCTGTATGGGGAAGTGTCGCGGCGGATGTTTGATCTGTGCGAGACGCTGACGCCGTTGGTGCAGAGGAATTCGATCGACGAAGGTTATCTTGATCTGGGGCCGTGCGGGCTAGCGACGATGGCAGCGGTGGAGGCGGCGGTGCGGAAGTTGCAGAAACGGATTTGGGCCGAGTTGCAGATCACGGTTTCGATGGGAATCGCCGCGAACAAGTTGGTGGCGCAGATCGCGAGCAAGTTGAGTAAACCGCGCGGGTTCGTCGTGGTGGCACGAGGGGAGGAGGCGGGATTTTTGGCTCCGCTCGCGCTCGGGAAACTGCCGGGCGTCGGCGCTAAGACGGAAGCGGGGTTTGCGGAGCGCGGATTTAGGCTGATTGGGGATTTGCTGGTGCGAAGCGAGGCCGACTTGAACGGGGCGTTCGGCTCCGGCTGGCGAGAGATGGTTGCGATGGCGCGCGGGGAGGACGACCGGCCGGTCGAAACGGAGAGCGAGGACGCGAAGAGTTATTCGCAGCAGGAGACCTTTGGCGAAGATGTGGGCGAGTTTGCCGTGATCGAGCGGGTCGCGAAACGGATGATCGACGAGTTGTTGCCCAAGGTGAGGGCCGACGGAAAGCGGGTGCGGACGATGACGGTTAAGGTGCGTTACCCGGATTTCACGCAGGAGACGCATGGCCGAAGCTTGGCCGACGCGACGGATTTGGAGGCGCCGTTCTATCCGTTGGTCGCGCCGTTGCTGCGCGAGGCGTGGACGAAGCGGCTGCCTTTGCGCTTGGTCAGTGTGCGTTTTAGCAACGTCGAGCAAAGCCGTCAGCAATTGGAGATGTTTGCGGAGACGGATGAAAAACGCCGCCGCCTGGCCGGGGTGCTGGACAAGCTGAACAACCGCGGCGGCACCGCCGCGGTGCAGCACGGCCACCAACTCGGGGCCAAGAAGGACTAGGCGCGCGCTGCTGGCCGTTAAAAAGAACCAGTGCCTTGCGATTGTCGGCTGTGACTCGGGTAGGCAGGATGGTGGAAGTGCCGATCTTCTGAAGGGGCGTTGCTTGCCGCCACTGTCTCTATAGGAGGTCGATCTCAACCGCGTTACCCCATGCTGCCACGAAATTTTTCCTGCTTAAGTAGGCTTCGGTTTCATTTGAAGAACTCTGATTCTGCCGCGCAGTTCGACCTCCTGCGCGATTCAATCTCTCAACCGGTGCGGGCACGCGGAAACCGATCTGAGTTTACTCTTATGGGTCGATGCGCCCCTCAATTTTTTGCGGTCACTCTGATCTTGGCTGCAGCTCTCGCCGTAGCCATCCCCGCCGGTCTGGCCGCGCCGTTCGTCGAAAAAGTGCATCTCTTCGAGGAAGATACCGACGGTTTTGTTTCCTATCGGATCCCGGGGCTCGTCGTCACTGCAAAGGGTACGGTGCTCGTCTTCTGCGAGGCGCGGAAATACTCCGGCTTGGATTGGGGCGAGATCGAACTTCACCAGCGGCGCAGCACGGATGGCGGACGCACGTTTAGTCCGGCCCGACAAGTCGCGCACCTTGGCCCGCGCCTCCCGCGCAATCCGGCCAACGCCGATCAGCCCGCCGGCAAAGTGATCGGCGAGCCCGGGCAACAGACGGTGAACAATCCTGTGGCGATCGCCGATCGCGACGGCACGGTGCATTTCATTTATTGCGTCGAATACATGCGCACTTTCTATGTGCGCAGCACCGACGACGGCCTCACGTGGAGCCGCCCCGTCGATATCACGGGCACGATGGATCGTTTTCGATCGGACTGGCCGTGGCGCGTGGTTGCGACCGGCCCTTGCCACGGCATCCAGTTGCGAGACGGTCGTCTGGTCGTTCCGGTGTGGCTGGCCAAAGCGGAAGGCGGCGCCCACGGTAAGGCCGTCGTAGCGACGATTTTTAGCGATGACAAAGGGGCTACTTGGCAGCGCGGCGAGATCGCGGTGCCCAATACCGCCGCCACTCCCGGCGTCAGCGAGGCCACGATGGCGCAACTCAGCGATGGACGGGTGATGCTCGTCGTGCGCAACCACGCCCCGGGCCATCGAAAGATCGTGGTGTTCAGTCGCGACGGCGCGACTGGCTGGAGTCGCCCGGAGTTCGCCGAGGCGCTACCCGAGCCGATCTGCCAGGCGAGCCTGCTCAGTTATGACGATCCCGCCTCGCCGGGGAAGTGGCGTCTGCTTTTTTCGGGGCCGGAATCACTGGAGCGCGCTGACGGCAAGGCTGCGCCCGGCGTTCGCCGCGACCGCGAAAAGCTCGCCGTCAAACTCAGCCACGACGACGGGCGCTCGTGGGTGGCGACCCGCACGCTTGAGCCGGGACCGAGCGCCTACAGCGATCTCGCGGTGCTGCCCGACGGCACGGTCCTCTGCTTCTACGAGAGCGGCCGACCCGGCGCGACTCGACCCAACTCCAAACGCACCGACTGGCCCTACGCCCGCCTGACGCTCGCCCGCTTCAACCTTGAGTGGCTCACTGCCGGTCGGGACGGTTCCACACCGTCCGCGCCCGCGCGCTGAATCCGGCGGAACAGCCACATCCGCCTCAAAACACAGAATCTTTTTTCCATCCCCTCCCGATGAAAATTTCCTTTCGCCCGCTCGCCCTCGCTATCGCCTTTGCCCTCACGCTTGTCGCCGCCGCCCAGACGGCGCCGACGGGCATGATCGAGGGTCGCATCTTCAACGCCGCGACCGGTAGCGCGCTGCGCGCTGCCCGGGTCGCGGTCGAGGGCACGCAGCTTGCCACCGAGACCGACGACTTCGGCGCCTATCGCGTCGCGGGCGTGGCTGCGGGTGACGCACGAATCACCGTGGCGTATGTCGGTCTGGAATCTGCCAACGCCGCTGTGCGCGTGACTGCCGGAGGCACGGCGCAACGCGATTTCGAACTCGTATTGCCCGGCTCCCCTACGGCTCGCCCGGGCGCGGCAGGTGACGCGGTGGTGAAGCTCACGACCTACAGCGTAGTCGCTGATCGCGAGATGAGCGCCCAGGCGATCGCGCAGAACGAGCGCAAAAGCGCCGCGAACATTCGGCAAATCGTCGCCTTCGACGAGTTTGGCGATCGCAACGCCGAGGGCATCGGTGAACTCATGCGTTTCCTTCCTGGCGTCGGTATTATTGACGGCGGGCAGACCGCGACCTCGATGGCGCTGCGCGGATTCCCCGACAGCAACACCGTGATGCAGCTTGACGGGGCCGCCATGGCCAGCGCCCGCGGCAACAGTCGGACGCAATCACTCCTGGACGTCCCGATGGCCAATATCTCACGCATCGAAGTGAACAAGACGCCCGTGCCCGACCAGCCGGCCAGCGGGATCGGCGGCTCCGTGAACATCATCAGCAAAAGCGGCTTCGAAGCGAAGCGTTCGGTTTTTGACTACAAGGTCTACCTCATCAGTGACGGCTACAGTGGTTTTACTTTCGATGGCGGCCCGCGTGGGCCCACTAAAAAACTCAGCCCTGATTTTCAGCAGCCGTCGTTCGATTTCACCTATCTCTTGCCGGTGAGCAAGAAGTTCGCCCTCAGCTTCGGGGGCTCGCGCTCGTGGCGGCTTAAACCCATGGAGCGCGACGAAGCTCTCGATACGCAGGCCGACTGGAATTTTACGCAGGGGTTTCAGCGCATCAGCACCTGGCTCAGTCTCGCCAACGTGGTCCAGTCGTGGTCGGCCCAGGCCGGGGCCGACTGGAAGGTCACCCAACGCGGCGTGCTCAGCGCGAGCATCCAGCACCGCTACGTTTCCAACAATATCATGCGCCTAAGCTACGCCGCGACCTACGGCGCAGGCGCGACGGGTAACGCCAACTTTACCCAAGGGGCCGCCACCGCGGTCGGCAACGTCGCCCAAGCGGCCGGCACGAACCAGGAAACGGGTGCCGACACCACGCATCTCACGGTAAAATATATTCATCGTGGCGATGTCTGGCAGGTCAATGCCCTCGGCTCGCTTTCCCGCTCCCAATCGTTCCTCGACGACATCGACAACGGTCACTTCAACGCCGCCCCTTCCTCCATCACCGGGCTGATTTTGCGCGGCGAAGGTATCGGCGAGAACGACGCCAACATCCCCGTCCGCTATTCCGCAACCGATGTCGCGCGTGCGCCCGTAAACATCTTCAACGGCGGCAACTTCGTCCTCGGCAATCCCACGTCGAACCAGAACAAAGTCCTCGCGCAGAAGCACAGCGCGAAGCTGGACCTCACGCGCAGTTTCGACGCGCCGTTACCCTTCACGTTCAAGACCGGTGCCTATGTCGAGCAGCAGGTGCGCGATCAAAAAACGTTCGCGAAGACATGGACGTTTACGCCCAATGGCTTAACCACACCCGCCGCCCGCCTCGCCTCAAACTTCGATGTCTTCGACTCTGCCTTCAACGCCGAGGCGCCCACGCTTTTCGGCCGCCAAGTCGGCTGGATCAGCCTGCCGAAGTATTACCAGCTCCAACAACAGCGGCCCGATTGGTTCGTGCTCAACGAAGCGACTTACCACCAAAATTTCACCGCGAACTCCCGCAAACTCGCCGAAACTATCACGGCCGGCTATGTGCGCGGCGACATCCGGCTGCTCAACAACCGGCTTCTGGTCGTTGGCGGCGTGCGCTACGAGCGGACGAAGGACGACGGTCAGGGCCAGTTGGACGATCCTACCGCCCAATATTTAAAAACCTCCAGCGGCGGGCTGGTCGATGGCAACGCCACGCAAGTCGGCGTGCAGCCCGTCCTCTTGACGACCGATGCGCTCGCCCGCGCACGACTTCGCTACAAGGAGCGCGGCGCGCGCGCGGTTCGCACGTACGGAGATTTTTACCCGAGCCTAAACCTTACCTATACGGTCGCGGAAAACCTGCTGTTGCGCGGCGCCTACTCCCAGACGATCGCACGTCCCAACCTCAACAACATCATTCCCGGCACCGCGATTTCAGAACCGACGGTCGCAAATCCCACGATCACGGTGAATAACACCGGCCTGAAACCGTGGATCGCGCGCGGCTACGAGCTCTCGCTCGAATCCTACCAGATTAAAGGCGGCTACGGCTCTGTCGGTGTGTTCCAGCGCAACATCAAGGATTTCTTTAACTCGGTCACCTCCGACGCCACCCCCGAGCTACTCGACCGCTACGGTCTGCCCGACGATCCGCTCTACCTCGATTACGACATCAGGACACTCACCAACGGTGGCAGCGCCCGGATCACCGGCCTCGAGTTCGCCTACAACCAGCAACTTTTTTTTCTCCCGCACTGGGCGCGTGGTTTGCAGGTTTTTGTCAACGCCACCAAGCTTCGCCTCCGCGGCGGTTCCCAGGCGGATTTCTCCGCTTTTGCGCCGAGCAATTACGCCGGCGGTCTCAATCTCGTGCGCCCCCGCTTCTCCGTAAAACTCACCTTTACCTATCAGGGTGAGACGCGGCAGGGCCTCGTCGCGGTGAACGCCGCCAACGGCATTCCCGTCGACACGTTTAATTACCAAGGCGAGCGGCTCCGCGTCGGTCTCAATGCCCAGTTTAGCCTCACGAAGCAGGTCGCGATTTTCGGTTCGATGACCGACATCAACGATCCCGGTTTTAACATCAGCAACACGCAGTATCACCCCGGTGCCGCCGAGTATCTCAAGAAACGCCGCCGCCAAGAGCTTGGCTCGGTCATCACCATCGGCTTGAAAGGCCGGTTCTGATCCCGCCCCCTGACGAGTCGCTAGGCCCTAAGCCGCGAAATCATCCGCCCACTTCGCCCCAATCCCCATGTCGTCCACCTCCGTCGCCTTCGGCGCCCTGAATTACCTCGCACTGGGTGCCTACCTGATCGGCACCTTGTCGCTCGGGCTTTGGTTCGCGCGGCGCAACCGCAGCACGTCCGATTACTTTTCGGCCGGCCGGCGGATTCCGTGGTGGGTAATGGGTATCAGCATCTCGAACGTCAGCTCGATTTCCTACATGTCGATCCCCGCGAAAGCCTACGCGGAGAACTGGACGATTTTCTGGGTCAACGTGCCGATCGTGTTGCTCGCGCCGGTCGTGATTCTCGTGCTGTTGCCGGTGTTCGCGCGGCTGCGCTCGGCCTCGGCCTACGAGTTTTTGGAAACGCGCTTCGGCCTCGCTGCGCGCCTCTACGGGGCCACGGCCTTTGTGCTGCTCCAACTCGGCCGGATGGCGCTCGTCATCTATTTGCCCGCCCTCGCGCTCGCCGCGGTCACCGATCTTAACGTCATCGCGTGCATCATGCTCATCGGCGCCGTCAGCGCGCTCTACTCGGTCGTCGGTGGCATCGAAGGTGTGGTGTGGACGGATTTCGCTCAGACGGTTTTTCTCATCGGCGCAGCGTTGCTGAGCTTCGCGCTCATCGTATCGCGGCTCGACGGTGGTTTCGGCACGCTGGTCCAGGTCGCCTCCGAGCACGACAAGTTCCGCTCGATCCGCTGGTCGGGCGACTACACGACGACTGCGATCTGGGTCGTGCTGCTCGGCAGTCTGTTCAGCCAATTGGTGCCCTACATCTCGGATCAGAGTATGATCCAGCGCTATCAAACGACGACCGATGTCGCGGCGGCCGGCCGCGCGTTGTGGACCAATGCCGGGATCGCGCTGATCAACACCTGCCTGCTGCTCGGTGTGGGCACGGCGATGTTTGTTTACTACCGGCAATTCCCCACGCACCTCGACGGCCTGCCGAAGGCGGACGCGATCTTGCCCTTCTTCATCGCGCGCGAGCTGCCGCCCGGCGTGGCGGGCCTCGTGGTCGCGGGCATCTTTGCCGCCGCGCAGTCCGCGATTTCGACCAGCCTGAACTCGACCTCGACGGTGATCGTCACCGACTTCTTGCAACGCCTCGGTCCGCCGCGCGACGACGCATATTGGCTGAGCCGCGCCAAAGTGATCACGGCGATCGCCGGCGGGGTGGCGGTGATCTTGGCCTGCCTGCTCGCCGTCACTCCGATGGAATCGGCTTTCGATTTTTTCCAACGTCTGCTCGGCCTGACGTCCAGCGGTCTCGCCGGCCTTTTTATTCTCGGGATCTTTACGCGACGCACCTGCACAGCCGGCGCGCTGACCGGTGCGGTCACCAGCGCACTTGTGCTCTATCTCGTGCAGACCCAGACGAAGCTGCACGTCTATCTTTACGCGCTCACCGGCATCGGCGTGTGCGTGATCGTGGGCTACACCGTGAGTTTGCTGCTGAACGCCGTGCGCCCGCTACCCGCCGCCGCGAACCGCTGACGCCGGTACCGCCCCCACCAAAAAAAATCTCTTCATGCACCTCATCCGCTCGCTTCTCCTGATCCTCGCCGCCGTCACCGCGCTCCGCGCCGCGCCACTGTTGGAATTCTCCGACGTCTTCCCCGCCAACTCCAACGGTATCGTGCGCCACCGCATCCCCGGGGCCGTCGTCACGCCCAAGGGCACCGTGCTCGCCTACTGCGAGGCGCGTAAAAACGGCAGCTCCGACTGGGGCGAAATCGAAGTGCACCTGCGCCGCTCCACCGATGGAGGCAAGACGTGGGATGCGCCCCGCCAGATCGCCCATCGCGCCGCGCGCCACGAGGGCAACCCAACCAAGCCGCAAGGCGGCGACCGCGAGCAGACCGTCAACAACCCCGTCGCCATCGTCGATCACACGACCGGCGCGATCGAGTTTCTTTATTGCGTGAACTACGCGCGCGCATTTTCGATGCGCAGCACCGATGATGGCCTCACGTGGAGCGACCCCGTTGATATCACCGCGACGTTCGAGCCGTTCCGCCGGCACTACGACTGGAAGGTCATCGCCACCGGCCCGGGCCACGGCCTCCAACTCAAGAGCGGTCGCCTCGTCGTCCCCATCTGGCTCGCCTACGGTGCCACCGGCGACCACAAGCCCTCCGCCGCAGGGACGATTTACAGTGACGACCACGGTAAGTCGTGGCGCGCGGGCGACATTGCTTTCCCGAATGCCGGCGAGTTCGGCGATCCCAACGAAACGATGATCACCACGCTCGCCGACGGCCGCGTGATGCTCGTGGCGCGCAACGTCTCCAAGGCCAACCGCAAGCTCGTCAGCATCAGTGCTGACGGCGCAACCGGCTGGAGCACGCCGAAGTTCCACGACCAACTCTGGGAGCCGATCTGCATGGCGAGCATCGTCGCGCATCCGTCGCAGCCCGGCACGCAGATCTATTCCGCGCCCCACACCCTTGGGCGCGACGCCGCCGGCAAGGAGATCCCCGCCGGCCGGGGTAAACGCGAAAATCTCTCGATCAAACTCAGCCGCGACGACGGCAAGACGTGGTCTGTGAACAAGACTCTCGACGCCGGCCCCAGCGCTTACTCTGACCTCGCGGTGTTGCCCGACGGCACCGTCCTTTGTCTCTACGAAAAAGGCTCCGACATCGTGGCGGCGCGCTTCAATCTCGACTGGCTCACCGGTGCGCCCGCCGCGCGCTGACGCCGATTTCCCTGAAGTATCTGAACAACGAATCATCGATCCTATCACCGCCGCGGTTTCCGACATTTTTAACTGAACCACCCCACTGAGTTTCTCATCCACTATGCAAAATCGATTCCGCGGTCTCGTTGCCGCACCCTTCACGCCCTTCAACGCTGATCGTTCGATCAACCTCGACGTCATCCCCGGCTACGCCCGGTTCCTGAAGGAGAACGGCGTCGGCGCCGCCTTCGTCTGCGGCACGACAGGCGAGGGCCTTTCCCTGACGTTGGAAGAACGTCTCGCCGTTGCGGCGAAATGGGTGGAATCAACCGATGAGACTTTGCCGGTGATCGTCCACGTCGGGCACACCTGCCTTGAGGACGCCCGCAAACTCGCGGCGCATGCGGCCCAGATTGGCGCCGCGGCGATCTCGGCCTTGGCTCCCATGTTTTTCAAGCCCCGCACGGTCGACGAACTCGTGGATTGGTGCGAAGCGGTGGCTTCGGCGGCTCCGACCCTCCCGTTTTATTACTATAACATTCCCTCGATGACCGGCGTCGCGTTCCCCGTCGCCGACTTTCTTGCTCGTGCCGCCGATCGCATCCCCTCTCTCGTCGGCGTAAAATACACGCACGAAGATCTTCCCGACTACCGCGCCTGTGCCGCCGCCGCCGATGGCCGCTACGACATTCTCTTCGGCCGCGACGAACTTTTGCTCGAAGGCTGGAAGGCGGGCGCCCGCGGGGCGGTCGGCAGCACTTACAACTACGCGGCGCCGCTTTATTTGAGACTCCTGACGGCACTCGAACATGGCGACGAGGCGACCGCCCGAACGTGGCAAGATACCGCGATCAAGATGATCGCGATTTGCAACGGCACCGGTGTTACCCACCTCGCGGCTTCGAAAGCTCTGATGGCGATGCTCGGGGTGGATTGCGGCCCCGTCCGCCTGCCGTTGGTGCAGCCCAGCGAGATGCAGCTGGCGACACTTCGCGCGAAGTTGACTGAAATCGGCTTCTTTGAATTTGCCTGTCGGCCGGTCGCGTAACTCCGGAAGTCCGGCGTCGAGCAGGGTCTCTGACCCGCCCTTTTTCGTGCAGTCCGTGCGCGTTGAGGGCGGGTCGGAGACTTCGCCCTACGGCCGAACTGTCGTGGACCCGCCGGCGGCAAATTTCGGAAGGAGTAGGACGGGTGAACGCGGGGAAGTGCTGCGGTTGAGCAGCTGCAAAAGCGAGCCGAGGATTTTCTTCGCGAATGAGTGGGGATCGACCCGGTAGCGGGCCGGTTCGGGGACCAGTGACGCCAGAAATGGATCATCGTCGCGTGAGATAAGAGAGATGTCCTGCGGCACCCGCAGCCCGCGCTGGGCAAGGACACTGGCGGCCGAGAGGTAAGCGTAGGAATTGCTCACCACGAGGGCGGTGGGTGGATTCTTTTGGTCGAAGAGCGTGCGCAGGGCGCGCGCGACGGAATCAACGTCGTCACGGTGATAAGCGATCGCGGCGGTGGCGTCGCGGTGCGGCGACCGACTCACGCCTTCGACAAATCCGCGCTCGCTGTCCACATCGCCGGCTCGCCGGGATTCGCGGTTGAGCAAGGCGAGGCGGCGGTGTCCGGCCCGCAGCAGTATCCCGGCGGCGTGCCGGCAAATCGCGCGGTAATCCAAATCATAGTGGGGGAGCGTGATGTCCGGGTAGGTGGAGCCCGCGACGAGGCACGGGGTGCCGCGACGGGCAAACCAGCGTTGCATCGCCTCCGAGGAAAGCGTGAGGACCCAGGCGCTGTGCGCGTGCTGGCCGATCAGTCGGTCCAGCGCCCGGGCCGGATTGGTCTGGTAGTATTGACGGCCCTCGTGGATGCGAAGCCGATAGCCTTCTTCGATGAGCAAATCTTTGAGCTCGTCGATCCAAAGCGCGATCAGCGGGCGGAGGTGCCCGATGGGCTCGGGAATTAGCACTCCGACGGTCCTTGTCTGATTCTCGACGATGGCCGGTTTGGCTTTGCCGACCACACGATTACCCAGTCCTCGGACAGGTTCGATGAGACCATCGGCTTTGAGTTGCTCGAGGGCGGCTCGAACGGTGTTGCGGCTCGCCTGCAGGGTGCGGCTGAGGACCCGTTCGCTGGGCAACCAACCGCTCCACGTGCCTTTTTCCAACTCGGCGCGCAGTTGCACGGCGAGTTGGCTGGCGACGGTGCGGTGGGGAATCAACGTCATGGGCGAAACGAGCACGCACGACGTAGCCGGCCGCAGCGAAGTTATTTTTTCGCCGGATGCGCGTTGATCTCCGTCGTCCAGACGCGGGGCGAGCGCACGCCGGGCCGCGCTTCACCGCCCGGCACCACGATCTGTTCGCGCCACGTGGTCAGGGCCGTGGTGACGAGAGAGAACGGCACCTCTCCGGCACCACTCCAGGTGTCGTCGGTCACACGGTAGGCGAGGGTGTCGCGAGGAAATCCCCGATGTTCGGTGGGAGAGAGCGCGACTTGGGCACCGTCATCACCGCCGAAAATTAAGATGCGCCCGTCGATCACGGGAGCAGGGGAGGGCGCGGCAACCGAAACGCGCGGAAGATCCGCGAGGCGTTTCCAGCCGGTGGCCGGGCTATAGCGATACGCGTCGCGCAGCCATGCCCGCGAAGTTTTGCCGGGTTCGGTGGGAACGAGACGGGCACCGCTGAAGAGAAAGAAGGCATCGCCGTGAGCGGCGGCGGTGGCGAGGAAACGTTCCGCCCCGGGCCAAGTTGGGAGCTCGCGCCACCCGCGCGCGAGCTGATCGAGTTCGAGGGCGAAGAAAGCATTTTGGGCCGCGGTGGCGTCGGGCCGGTCAAGCCCGCCGGCGACATATAGGGTGCGCCCGACGAGAGCGCCGGCCGCCATCGCCAGCGGTTTGGGCAGCTGCGGCCACGCGGTGAAGGTGACCGTTTCCCGCTCCCAGCGGGCGAGCCAAACCTCGTTGAAATTGCGGGTAGCATCACCCCCGCCGATCAGGACGAAACCCTCGGGGGTGTTCACCGACACCCCGTAGCCGCCGGCGTGCGGCAAACGTCCGACGGTGCGCCAGGTGCTCGCGGCGGGCTCGAGCACAAAGATGCGGTCATACCAAATTTTGGTGCCGCCCTCCCACGGACGTTTGTCGGGAAAATTGGCTCCGCCGGCGACGATCAGCGCGCCCCCGCTGACGCCGGCGTAGCTGCCGGCAAAGCCCTCGCGGTCAGGCAAGGCCGGGAGTTCGTTCCAATGGAGCGGTGGCGAGGTGGTCATATCGGCGGCGGATTGAGCGCTGGCGGCCGCGGCGGGCAGACAAAACGCAAGGATGCAAAAGGCTACGGGGGGACAACGCATGGGGGTGATGGTTTTTTTTGGTGGGTTGAGCTGGGTGAGGCAAGTGGGGGGCAGTGGATCTATTATTGAACCGCAACAAAGTCGAAGGTTCGGCGGGCCTCCTGCGGCGCCGAAACCGGACCAGAAGATGCACGGAGGGAGGCGGCGATGGGCGCGATGGAAAAGCAGTTTTCGAACGTGGATGAGCACGACCCGCGGGCGATGGGACGAATGATGCGGCGAATGGCGGAAATTACCGGGGAGGAAATTGACGGTGAGATGGAGGCAGTGGTGCGGAAGCTGGAAGAGGGCGCCGATTCGGAGGCGTGGGCGGAGCAGCTGGGTGGCGGACCGGAGGGTGAGGCGGACATGGACGGGATGGAACCGGGGCGGGCCGGGATAAAACCCAAGGAGCAGCGCGAAGTGCGGGCTCGGCTCAAGTCGCGGCGCGGGCCGGCGCGGCGTGATCCCAAGCTTTACGATTACGAGTGAGGCGGGGGCGAAAGGATTTGGCGGGCGTCGGCGGCGGATATTTGCTGGTCAGATGGCGAACGACGAACTCCTGAAACGAATCGAAGCAGCGAAGCGCGCGGTGTTGGCGCAAACCGAGCTGTTGCACCGTGAGTTTGGGCGCGCGGAGAGCCGCTGGAAAAGCGACGGCACCCGGGTGACGGCGGTCGACGTGGCGATCTCGGAGAACATTTTTCGCGAGCTGGCGGCGCAATTTTCGGACGATCAATTTTTCAGCGAGGAATTGGCTGAGACGGAGGCGCCGATTCCGGTGACGGCGGAGTTTTCCTGGGTGCTCGATCCGATCGATGGAACCAACAATTTCGCGCTCGGCATCCCGCATTGCGCGATCTCGCTCGGCTTGTGTGTGCGGGGCGAGCCGGTTTACGGCGTCGTCTATGATTTGAGCCGGCGGGTGTTGATGCACGGTGGGCCGGGATTTGGGATGCACGACGGCGAGCGGGCGGTCACGGTGGTGAACGTGGCGCCGCACGCGGAGAGCATCGTGGGATTCCACCGGCCCGGTGATCCGGCGCGGCTGCCGGCGGCCAACGCGATTTTGGGGCAGTTTAAGATTCGCGGATTAGGGAGCGCGACGCTGCATCTCGCCTACGTGGCGGCGGGGCTGTTCGACGGCTGCGTCGACTTCAACGTAAAGATATGGGACCTCGCGGCGGCGATTCCGCTCGTGCGTGCGGCCGGTGGCGAGGTGACGTTTATCAACGGCGAGCAACTGCCGATGAAAACGTTTAACCTAAAGATGGGCAAAATCGTCTACGTCGCCGGCGGGCCGATCGTGGCGGCGCGGCTGCGGGAGTTGATGGGCTGATCGGCGCGTGCGGTGCACGCCCGGCGAAGGTCGAGCTTGGGCATGGGCGGCGCTTTGGAAATCGCCGATCCGGGCTGCGGGTCGCAGGAAAGCGCCGACGCAGGAGGGCGGGTCGGAGACTCGGCCCTCCCTCGGGATCAGACCTGGTAAGTCTGGAGCGGAACGGGGTCGAGGATCGAGCTCTGGGGCATCTGTTCCTTGAGCTGTTCCATGAACCAAGCGCGGGCTTCGGGATCGCCGTGGGTGAGGATCACGCTGCGGGCACCGGTCTGGACGACGAATTGCACCAGCTCTTCGCGGTCGGCGTGTCCGCTGAGTTCGAAGCGCTCGACGCGGGCTTTGATCTTGGCCTTCACGTTGGCAGTTTTGAAGAGAAAGGTCTCGCCCGGGGACATCGCAAGGAGTTCGCCGCCGGGGGTGGTTGGATCGCAATAGCCAACGAAGCCGATGGTGTTCTTCGCGTTTTCGAGCAGCCCGGAAGCGAGGGTGTAGCTGGGGGTGCGCTCGACTAACATGCCGGAGCTGATGATGTAGAGGGCGTTTTGGCCGGGGTCTTGGCCGGCGACGAGCTTGCGCGGGGTCGGCTTGATTTTCAGTTCCTTGATGATGCCGCGGTTGAACTGGACGTGTTTGGTCTTGCGGCTGATTTCGTCGAAGTAGTCGGCGAGATCCATCCCAAGGCCAGAGGCAAAGATCGGGAATTCGGCGAGTTTACCGAACTTGCGGGCGTCGTGGATGATCGTGAGGACCTCCTGCATGCGTCCCAAGGCAAACACGGGAATCAGAAACGAGCCGCCGCGAGAAATGGTATCGTTGATGCTGGCAACGAGGCGGATCATCTCTTCAGAGCGACTTTTGCCGACCGGGCGTTCGGTGGTGCCTCGGGTGGTTTCAGTGATGACGGTGTCGAAGTGCCCAGCGGGAAAACGGGCACCTTTCAGCGTGCGTTGGTCGGTGAAGAGCACGTCGCCCGTGAAAAAGATAGCGCGATGCTTGTAGATGATTTCAACGGCGGCAGCGCCGGCGACGTGGCCCGCGGGGTGGAGGATGATCTCGATCTCGTCCTTGGCGCCGCGAAACATCTTGGCCTGGTTGAAGTTCAGGCCGACCAAACGTTTACCGATGCGATCGATCTCTTCGTGGGTGAAAAGAGGGTAGTCCGGGATGTTGGCCTCCTCGCGCTGGCGCATCATGACGTTGGCGGAGTTGTGGAGCATCCGCTCGATGAGCATCCGGCTGGACGTCGTCATCAGCACGGGGGTATTCGGATGGTCACGCATCAGAACCGGTAAGCTTCCGATATGGTCCAAGTGGCAGTGGGTGATGATGATGAGATCGAGCGGCTTGTTGCGAGCGAGCGAAAGATCGGGGGTAGCGGCGCGGCCGACTTCCTTGGGATTGAGGCCGCAATCAATCACGATGCGGAGGTCGCCGAGCTCGATGAGCATCGAATTGGAACCGATGCCGCCCTTGCGATTAAGGTCTGTTAACTTCATAAAAGTTTGATCGAATAGGAGAACGCCCGGGAGAACGAGAACGAATTTTGACCGGCTCGTAAAAGTCCCGGGTCGTAAAGCCGTTCGGGGCGATCACGCGGCCGGATCGGCCGAAGCTGGCGTGGCTAACTCGAACGCCGGCAGCAGGACGTGAATCTTGCGCCCGAGTTCGTCGACGCCATGAAAACTCCCGATGGCGCGGGCCGAGCCGCCGGTGACGTGATAGCTGTTGTAAGAAAATTGCTCTCCGGGGGCGAGGCGGGGCGTTTCGCCGACGATTTTCTCCCCTTCGACGACCAAGCGAGATCCATCGCAGTGCTCGATCACCCATTTTCGGCCGAGGAGCGTGAGCGTGTGTTCCGATCCGTTGTGAATCGTCACGAAGTAGACGAAAGCGTGCGGTTGATCGATGGGTAAACTCGCACCGCCATGGTGGTAGACGAGTTTATCGAGGCGGGCGGTAAGGCCGGAAGGAGTTGAAGAGCAGCAGGACACTTGCTGAACCCAACGAGGTAATGGCGCGCTCGCAAGTGTGGTTGGCGATGCGGCGCGGCAGGGAGCGGTTCGCTTCGGGCTTGCGGCGTGGAAGCGGGGTGCGCAGAAACGCGGTTCCATGGGAAAATTGGCCCTGCTCTCGGTCAGCGACAAACACGGACTCGTCGAATTCGCCACGGCGCTGGTGCAGGTGCACGGCTATACGTTGCTCTCGACGGGCGGCACGGCGAAGTTGCTCGCGACAGCGGGACTGCCGGTGACCGAGGTCGGAAAGCACACCGGATTTCCGGAAATTATGGAAGGCCGAGTGAAGACGTTGCATCCGAAAATCCACGGCGGATTGCTGTGTCGGCGCGACAAATCGGAGCATCTCGCGCAGGCGGTGGAGAACGGAATCGAGCTGATCGATTTGGTGGTGGTGAATCTTTACCCCTTCGAAGCGACCGTGGCGAAGCCGCACGTGGAGTTCGACGAGGCGATCGAAAACATCGATATCGGCGGACCCTCGATGCTGCGGAGTGCCGCGAAGAATCACGCGAGTGTTTCAGTCGTATGCGATCCGGCGGACTATGCAGGTGTGCTCGTGGCGCTGGCGGCGGGGGAGGGGAGCGCGGTGCTCAGTGAACTGCGCCGGAAGCTCGCGTTGAAGGTGTTTCAACGGACCGCGAGCTACGATGCGGCCATCGCGCGGTATCTTGAGTCGCAGGCGATGGAGCCGGATATAGAAGCGTTAAGCGGTCTGCCGGCGACGCTGTCCCTCTCGTGGAAGAAGGCGCAGAGCCTTCGCTATGGCGAGAACCCGCACCAACGGGCGGCGCTCTACGGCACGTTTAGCGAACACTATGAGCAACTGCAGGGTAAGGAACTAAGTTATAACAACATTTTGGATATCACAGCCGCGACCTACCTGATCGGGGAATTTGAGCGGCCGACGGTAGCGATTCTTAAACACACGAACCCGTGCGGCGTCGCGAGCGCGGACACGCTGAGCGAAGCTTGGGCGAAAGCCTATGCGACGGACCGGCAGGCTCCATTCGGCGGGATCATTATTGTAAACAACACGCTCGACGTAGAACTCGCCCAGCAGATCGCAGAGATCTTCACCGAGGTGATCATCGCACCGCGATTCAGCCCGGAAGCGCGCGAGATTTTCTCCAAGAAGAAAAACCTGCGGCTCATGATCGCGCAGGCAGGAATGGGGCCGGATGCGTTACAAGAAATCCGCTCGGTGATCGGCGGCGTGCTGGTGCAGGACCGGGATCGCACGCTCGGCAATGTGCGCGAGTTTAAGGTCGTAACGAAGCGCCAACCGACCGCGGAGGAATGGGCGGCGATGATGTTTGGTTGGAAAGTGGGGAAGCACGTGAAGTCGAACTCGATCGTGTATTGCCGGGGTGAGCAGACCCTCGGCGTCGGCGCGGGGCAGATGGCGCGGGTGGACAGCTCGCGGATCGCAGTTTGGAAAGCGGGCGAGGCGAAGCTTGATTTGCGCGGATCGGTGGTCGCGAGCGAAGCGTTGTTTCCGTTTGCGGACGGATTGATCGCGGCGGCAGAGGCCGGGGCGACCTGTGCCATCCAGCCCGGTGGATCGGTGCGGGATGCAGAGGTGATCGCAGCGGCGGACGATCGCGGCATGGCGATGGTGTTCACGGGCTCGAGACACTTTAAGCACTGAGCGAGCCGATCGCGAACGACGGGGTGAAAGAAAGCCGTTTTGCGATTGGCGGACGGGCAAATTTTGCGCAACCGTGGGCGGATGTTCGATCCCGTTGAAAAGCTGAAAGAATTTATTCGTCATCCGTCGGTTTCGGCCGACTCCAAGTTCGGTGAAGGCATGCGCGGCGCGCAAAAATTCGTGGCCGATCTGCTGGGCTCGATGGGCTTCGACGTCGAGGTGGTGCCGACCGAGCTTCATCCGATCATATTGGCTAGCCGCGGAAGCGATCCGAGTTGGCCGCACGTGGTGATTTACGGGCACTACGACGTGCAACCGGCCGATCCGCTGAATCTGTGGACGACGCCAGCGTTTGAGCCGAGCATTCGCGGCAATCGGATTTATGGGCGTGGGGCGGCGGACAACAAGGGCCCCTTAATCACAAATATTGCGGCGGTCGCGCGCCTGTTGGAGGCCAATCCTAATTTGCCGTTGCGCATCACGTTCCTGATCGAGGGCGAAGAAGAGATGGGCAGTCCGAGTTTTCCGAAGTTCTTGGAACGCTACAAAGATCGCTTGCAGGCGGCGGATTTTGTCTACCTCTCCGACACGGCTTTACCCAATGAGCAACAGGTTGTGCTGACCTGCGGGCTGCGCGGTCTGACGTTGTTCGATGTGCAGATCACCGGCGCAAAAGGTGATCTGCACTCCGGATTGCATGGCGGCGTGTTGCGGAATCCGATCCAGGCGCTCGCCGAGATCATCGCGACTCTGCACACGCCTGAGGGAAAAGTGAACGTCCCCGGCTTCTACGACGATGTGCTCGACGTGCAGCCGTGGGAGCGCGACGAGCTCAAGAAACTCGGCGGGGATGCAAAGGCTTACGCCGATTTTTTGGGCATTGATACTTTTTACACGACACCGGGGTTCTCGCCGTTCGAATCCTCGCGGTTCCAGCCGACGCTGGAGTTCAACGGAATCGGCGGCGGCTACCAAGGGGAAGGCACCAAAACGGTGATTCCGAGCAAGGCCTTTGCGAAGATCAGCTGCCGGCTCGTGCCCAATCAGCAGCCGGACAAAATCAAGAAATTGGTGATGGATGCGATCCGGGCACGGACGCCAAAAGGCGTGAAGGTGGAGTTTGTCGACCAGCATAAAGGCGAGGCTTATATCGTGGTGCCGCCGGGTCGTTCGAATACGCCGAAGGATCAGTCGCCCGTCTTGGCCCGGGCCTTTTTGGCCGCGGATACGGCGATTGCGGAGATTTGGGGCCGGCCGCCGATTTACCTGCGCGAAGGCGGCAGCGTGCCGATCATCGCAGACATCAAGCGCGTGACCGGTTTGGACTCGGTGATGTTTGGTCTCTTTCTCCCCGAGGACAATCTGCACGCGCCCGATGAGAGCTTCAACTTGGATGTGATGAAGAAGGGGATCGCGACGACCGAACGAATGTTGGGAGCTTTGGCGGCGGGAAAGTAGTCCGCGAGGCGCTCAACGTTTCTGGATTTCCCGGGCCCATCAGCACCCGGGCATAAAAAAACCCCGGCAGCTGCCGGGGTTTTTTATGGGCCGAATCGCCCGAGATTATTTCTGTTTGATGATGACCAACTCGACGCGGCGTTCTTTTTTCATGTCTTCGTCGGTGCCGCCTTTTTTCGCTTCCTCGCTGCCCTTTGAGAGGGTCTCGAGTTTATCGGCGGAGACTTGGATGGTCCCGAGGTATTTTTTGGCCCCATTGGCGCGGCGATCACCGAGACCGAGATTGTATTCCGAAGTCCCGCGCCAGTCGGCGTGACCCTCGAGGAGGAGGCGTTGGCCGGGATTCTTTTCAAGGTAGTCCTTGGCGGCTTGAAGTTTTGCGCGCTCCTCGGGTCTTGAGATATCGGAGCGATCAAATTCGAAATAAACTGCGCCGAGCAGGCCGCGGATGGTAACGCCGTCGTCGATCACGCCATCGGCCAGACGTGACTGCAGGCCGGTGTTGAGGTCGGCGGTCGTCGCGATGTCGGAGGGATTAATACTGCCGCCCGTGTTGGGACCAAGGACGGTAGTGCTTGGGTCTGGCCGGAAGGGTTTCTTGGCGCACCCGCCCAAAAGGACGGCGGCGCTGAGGGCGAGGAAGAGGAACGGCTTCGAAACAAGTTTCATGGTCGAATTGAGATAAGAGATTAAGGGGAAGCTAATGGGCCAATAGAATCGTGCAGCAAGAAATTTAGACGGGTTTCTTTTGTTCGCTGAATCCGGCCGCGAGGGCGTAGGGCGTAACGCTCGCGACGTCGTGGAGGTGGAGCTGCCGCATCGGTTTGATGCGGTGGTTGCCTACGGCCTTGGCGATGATTCCAAGTTTCGCCGTAAATTCCCGGGTGCGGTGGCTTTCGGCAACTGATAGAAGGATCTCACGTTCACGGTGAGTGAGGAAATCGGGCGCATGATTCACTGGAGGAGTCGCATCGGTGATGACGATGCGCATGAGCGCCCCGGCTGCAGGCTGATCTTCAACAACGGCAACGCGCTTCATTTGAATGGCTTCAGTCCGCCTGCACCGAATTTCGGCGCTTCCAGGTGGTGGGCTGGCCGGGATTCGAACCCGGAACCAACAACTTAAAAGGATGCTGCTCTACCATTGAGCTACCAGCCCAAAACCTATGGAACTGCGGAAAATGGGTTTTGCCGGACGCGCTTGGCAAGGAATTTCTCCTCTGATTTGCCGGAGCTGTTGACCGTGCCCGGATGAGCGCGTATCCCACTGAAACTCCACCGAAAATCTTGGGAACAATCGAGAAATATACCCATCAGAGTGAGGCAGAACGTATGTCCTCAAAAGCCCAAGAAGTAGCCTTAGATCACGCCCTCGTGCTTCGCTTCAAAAATGGTGACCAAGCGGCGTTCGACGAAATGGTTTCCCGCTACTGGGATCGGATTTATTCCATGGTGCACCAGTTGCTGCGCAATCAGCAGGACGCCGAAGAAGTCACCCAGGACGCATTCATCCGGGCGCATCGCGGGCTGGTGAATTTCCGCGGCGATTCCGCGTTCTCAACTTGGCTTTACCAGATTGCGACGAATTTGGCCCGGAACCGTTACTGGTATTGGTGGCGGCGGAAACGCGATAAGTCCGTGTCGTTTGACGCTCCGGTGAGCTACGACAACGACACGACCTTGGCCGAAATCATCCCAGCCGAAGTTGAGTCGCCGGATGACATCACGGTAACGTCGGAGTTTGTGGCCCGGATTGGCAAAGGGATGGAGCGTCTCAGCACCAAACACCGGGAAATTCTAACGATGAGAAACATTCAAAATCTCAGCTACGAAGAGATCGCTGCGATCTTACATATTTCTGTGGGGACCGTGAAAAGCCGCATCGCCCGGGCTCGCGAGAGCCTTCGGTCCAAACTTGGGGAAGATTTCAAATGAAAGATTCGGAATTTATCGAACTGCTCAACCTCTACCTCGACCACGAAATCAGTGCGGTTGACGCCAAGCGGCTCGAGGTGGAGGTGCAAAGCAGCCCAAGCCGCTATCGGGTCTACCGCGAGTATTGCCAGATGCAAAAGGCCTGTGTGGTTTGGGCGGAGAAGGCGGCCTTAGATCTGCCCGTTGATGCAAAGATCATTACTTTCCCGTCGCCGAAAACAGCGTGGGGATTTGGGACTTATGCTGCTGGAGTTTGCGCGGTAGCGGCCTGTGTTGCCTTGGTCTTTGTGGTCCAAGGAGGCAGGGGCTCAGCCTCGACCGCGCCCAAACCGAGCGACCCGACTTTGATCGCCAGTGTTGAGATTCTGGCGCCGATGGGGAGCGACGACGAGGCGCGGAGTTTGGTCCCGTCCCTGCTGTCATTGAGCCCGCGCGCGCCTGAGTTTCAGCCGGTGGTCGTTATCCGCAACTTGGCGCTCACCCGCCAGCAACGTGAGGGTGGCACGCTTGAGCCAACCGACGCCCGATTTGAATGGATGAACCGGGTGCAACCGGTGGCGCTTAAACCTGCGGCTGCAGCCGATTTGGTGTTTGAAACCCAAAGCGCGCGGCAACCGGACCAACGTTCGTTTCGTGGCCGTCGTTTGATCGATGCCCAAGTCGAACAGGCAGCGTTTCAATTCCAGCGCTAAGTCGGAGGCGGCAGGCCCGCCGCCGTTCACACCTCGGCGAAGGTGTCGCTATGCGAGGGCTTTTTTAATGAGCGCCTCCGTGGTGGCTTTGGCCCCAAGAGTGAGCGCGGCTTGGCGCACGGCGGCGTCGGCGTCGGCGGCTTTGTAGCCCAAGGCCAACAACGCGGCGATCGCATCACGTTGGGCGCTCGCTACCAGTTGGAAGCTCGCGGAATCCGTGGTGCCGGAAGCGGGTTGGCCAAGCGGGCCGGAGCCGACCTTCGATTTAAGTTCCACGACCAAGCGTTCGGCGGTTTTTTTTCCGATCCCGGGGCACTTTGAGAGCATGCCGATATCGCCGCTCCGGATCGCGCTCTCGAGCAGTTCGACGGAAAGCCGGCTCATGATGGTGAGCGCACTTTTGGGGCCGATGCCCGTCACGTGCTCGATCATGAGGCGAAAAAAGTCGCGGTCGGTGGTTGTGGCGAATCCGTAGAGCGTTTGGGCGTCTTCGCGGTAGATAACGTGGGTGTGGAGTTTGACGACGGTACCGGCTGCCGGAAGACGCTCTGCGGTGGTGACCGGTATGTTCACTTCATAACCAAACCCGTTAAGCTCGACGATTGCGTGCAAGGGCGTTGCCGACGTGAGCAGGCCTTGGATGGAGGTGATCATCTGGATTGGCGCGAGCGGCGGCTGCTACGTGGAAGCCTACTTAAGGCCGAGCACATCCTGCATATCGTAAACCCCGGCGGGTTGATGCACGACCCATTGGGCGGCGCGCAGCGCACCCCGGGCGAAAATACCTCGATCGCTGGCTTTATGGGTCAGTTCAATTCGTTCGCCTAGGGCCGCGAACATCACGGTATGATCCCCCACGACATCGCCGCCTCGCAGGGCGTGGATCCCGACCTCGCCGGCTGTCCTCTCGCCGGTGATTCCCTCGCGGCCGTGGCGTAAGGCGGAGGCGTCGAGTTTTCTTTCCTCCAAGATGATTTCGAGCAGTCGTGCGGCCGTGCCGCTGGGGGCATCTTTTTTGAAGCGATGGTGCATCTCAACGACCTCGGCGTCGTAATCGGATCCAAGAACGGCGGACGCCCGACGGGTCAGGGCAAACAGGAGGTTCACTCCGACGGAGAAATTTCCCGCCCAGACGCACGGCACTTTTCCGGCGATTTGCATTAAGTGGGCTTTCTCATCCGCGGAGTGGCCGGTGGTGCCAATGACGATGGGCTTGCGGTGAGCGAGGGCCTGTTCGAGCAGAGCAGGAGTTGCCCGGTGCGAGCTGAAGTCGATGATAACGTCAGTTGTGGGCAGGTGGGGCGCGACGTCGTCACCCGCGTCGAGCGCGGCGCCGATGGAAAGACCGAGTTCGCCGGCGGCCCGGGCGATGGCTTCGCCCATGCGACCTTTGGCACCATTGAGTAGAATTGAAAGGGGCATGGCGTTGAGGTGTCTAGCGGTCCAAGCCGGCCAAAACAGGGGTCAAGGCCTGAGCGCTCGTCGCGCTGATTTCGGTCAATGGCAGTCTCACTTCGGCGGAGGCAATGACGCCTGCGCGGACGAGCGCGAACTTGATTGGGCTCGGATTCGATTCGATGAAGATGGCCTTGAACATCGGGTAAAGGCGTTGGTGGGCCTTGCGGGCGCGGGTGAAGTCACCGGCTAAAGCGAGCTTCACCATTTGGCTGATCTCGCGAACGTAGAGGTTTGAACCGACGCTGATCACGCCCTCGGCGCCCACGGCCATAAAGGGCAGCGTGAGCGAGTCGTCGCCGCTTAGGACCGTGATATCCGCGCCGAGCGCCTGCTTGAGCTGGTCGACGCGGTCGACGCTGCCGCCGGCTTCCTTGATCCAGCGCACGTGCTTGTATTTTTTTCGCAGCCGTTCGACGACGGGAATTCCGATTTCGATGCCGCAGCGTCCGGGGATGGAATAAAGAATGATCGGCCGATCGGTGGAGTCGGCGACGGCGCAAAAATGACGAAAGAGACCCTCTGGGCCGGGTTTGTTATAATAAGGCGCAACCACCAGCATCGCATCGGCGCCGGCCTCGTGGGAAAGACGCGTGAGTTCCACCGCCTCATGGGTGGAGTTTGAGCCTGTGCCGGCAATGACCGGGACCCGGCCGCGGGCGGCCTCGACGGTGGCGCGGATGATCGCAATATGCTCCTCGTGCGTGACCGTCGGTGATTCTCCGGTTGTGCCGACCGGAACCAGACCATCGATCCCGGCGCGAATCTGGTACTCGACCAGTTTTTTGAGATCCGCGAAGGAGACCTGGCCTTTGGTGAAAGGCGTGACGAGCGCGGTGATCGTGCCGGTGAGCAAGCGTGGTTTCATGGAGGAAAAGTGGGTCGGGAGCAAAGTTGCCTTGGTGGAGACAGCAGGACGATTTAGGGATTGCGAACGCTTTTTTTAACCAGGCCCGAGATCATGCGGCCCACCGAAATTTTCAGCGATCGGCTTCGACTCGCCGTTGAAAGCGGCGCCAGCGCGAGCGCCATCATGGTGGAGCCGGTCTGGCGTTTTGGCCAAGAAGCGCGGGATTCGATGCCGGCCGGGAAATCATCAACCCGTGAAATTTAAAAGTCAGACGAGGAAGCCGAGAATAATAAATACTTCAAACAGGCGAAGCGTTTTTAGGGCTTGGTTTTGCGGGTGGCGGGCGTTTGTCTTGTCGGTTTCCACCATGGGATTGGCCTTATTATTCGCGGGACAGGGTGCCCAAAAACCGGGCATGGGTAAGTCGCTTTTTGAGGCGTCGCCGGCGGCCCGTGCTCTTTACGAACGAGCTAATTCGGTGCTGGGCTGGGACCTCGCCAAAGTCAGCTTTGACGGCCCGGAGACCGATCTCACGCAGACCAAAATCTGTCAGCCGGCACTTTTTGTGCACGGCTTGGCTTTGTGGGCGGCTCTAGGCGAGCAGGGCAAACGGCCGACGGTCGATTTCGCGTTGGGCCTCAGTCTGGGGGAAGTCACGGCCTACGCAGCGGCGGGGGTTTTTGATTTTGATACGGGGCTGAAAATCGTGGCTGAACGGGGCCGCCTGATGCAGGCCGCGTGTGAACAGACGGAAGGGGCGATGGCTGCGATTATCGGCGAGGAACGCGCTAAGGTGGCCGAGTTGTGCCGTGATTTTGAAATCGAAGCGGCGAACTTTAATGCCCCCGGGCAGATTATTGTCTCGGGCGAGAAAGCGAAAGTAGCCGCCGCGGTCGCCGGGGCCAAGGACCGGGACATGAAGAAGGTCATCCCGCTTAAGGTTGCCGGTGCCTATCATTCTCGCTTGATGGAACCCGCGCGCGCGGCGTTCGCGAGCTTCCTAGAATCGGTGCCGTTCTTGGCTCCGAGGTTTACCGTGTTTTCTAATACGACCGGCCAAGCGTTGTCCGATCCGCTCGCGATCAAGGCCGCTTTGGTGAAGCAGGTCGTATCTTCGGTCCTATGGGAAGATTGCATGAGAAGCGCGGCGGCGGCCGGGGCGACGGAGTTCTGGGAACTCGGGCCCGGCGGAGTGTTGGCGGGTCTGGCGCGGCGCACCGAAAAGACCTGGCCAGTGAAGAGTTTTTCCGAATTTTCCGATTTCACGATTGTCTGAGCCGATGTCTGCTACCAACACCCGCAATTTTTGTATTATCGCCCACGTCGACCACGGCAAAACCACGCTATCGGACCGACTGCTCGAACACACCAACACGGTCGCCATGCGCTCGATGACGGCGCAGCACCTCGACTCGATGGACCTCGAGCGCGAGCGCGGCATCACGATCAAGTCGCATCCGGTCACGATGACCTACCGGGCGAAAGATGGAAAAGACTACAAGTTGAACCTCATGGACACGCCGGGGCACGTGGACTTCTCCTACGAAGTTTCCCGCAGCCTCGCCGCGTGCGAGGGCGCCGTGCTGCTGATTGACGCCGGGCAAGGGGTCGAAGCGCAAACCGTGGCCAACGCCCACTTGGCGTTCGGGCAGGAACTCAAGGTCATCCCCGTCATCAACAAGATCGATTTGCCCAGTGCGAACCTCGAGCTTTGCACCCGGCAGCTTGAGGATATTCTTACGATTCCGGCCGAAGAAGCGATTCTCGCCAGCGGAAAGTCCGGTATCGGCATCGTCGACATTCTTGAGGCGGTCGTCGCCCGGGTGCCTTCGCCGCGGTGGGCCGACTACCCGCAGACCCGGATTTTGGTCTTCGATTCCCTCTATGATGCCTACCGCGGGTGCATCGCCTACGTGCGGGTGTTCTCCGGCTCGATCAAGGCCCACGACATGATGATGTTGATGAGCACCGGTCAAAAGGCCGAGGTGAAGGAAGTGGGGATCTTCACGCCGAAAATGGAGAAGTGCGCCGTGCTGAACGCCGGGGACGTCGGCTATATTGTTTCCAGCATCAAGACGCCGGCCGATGTGAAAACGGGTGACACCATCACGCTCGCCGCCCGCCCTGCGACCGACATGTTGCCCGGCTACAAGGAGGTTCGGCCGATGGTTTTTTGCGGGCTGTATCCGCTTGAGAGCGACGACTACGAGAAGCTCAAAGCCGGGTTGGCGCGCCTCCAGCTCAACGACGCGGCGTTTGTCTATTCGTCAGAGAGTTCGCTCGCGCTCGGCTTCGGTTTCCGTTGCGGCTTCCTCGGGCTCTTGCACATGGAGATCATCCAGGAACGCGTGCGGCGGGAGCATGACGTCGAAATCATCTCCACCTACCCGAGCGTGATCTATCACATCGTGAAGCAAGGCGGCGAAGAGATCGATGTGGATAACCCGGTGAACATGCCCGATCCCGGCACGATTCTCGAAATCCGCGAACCAACGATCAAAGCGTCGATCATTATCCCGAACGATTCCATGGGCGACATGCTCTCGCTGATCATGGAAAAGCGCGGGGTATGCGAACACACCGACACGCTCGACATGAATCGCGTGATGCTGCGCTGCATTCTCCCGCTCAACGAAATCCTCGTCGATTTCAACGACCGCCTGAAGAGTCTCACCCACGGCTACGGTTCGATGGATTACGAACTCGCCGAGTACATACCGTCGGATCTGGTGAAGATGGACATCATGATCAACGGTGACCCGGTCGACGCCTTTGCTTGCATCGTGCATCGGATGAAGGCCGAAAGCAAAGGGCGCCACCTCTGCGAAAAGCTCGCCGAGATCATTCCGCCGCAGATGTTCAAAGTCGCGATCCAAGCCGCGATCGGCGGCAAAATTATCGCCCGCGACAACGTG
>CAMBRG010000008.1 GCA_945869845.1 Opitutus sp. GAS368
GCGCCGCTGGCCGGTCAGGCGGACTTGAGTCTTGGGAAACTACCGGGAGCCGACTCCGTTTCCACCCGGCGTCCTCCCCTTAAACCCCTCGCGGATTTGATCCCCCTGCAAATCCAGTTTCCCATCAGGAATTCGGCGATCCTCCCGCATTCGCCAGAGAGGACCGCGTTGGGCAGGGAAACGGTGGATGCAACTGCGATCACGCACCGGTCGCGCTGGTTCCGCGTTCCGCCACCTGCCGGCCGGTTTCTCTTCCGGTCGGTTGGTATCGGCTTGGCGCTCATCGGTCAGGGTACCTCGGCGCCTGCGGCCGAGCCAACCGAGCTGGAACACCAGTTCGTCAACGAAGTACTGCCGATCCTTCAGCAGCGCTGTTTTGAGTGCCACGCTCATGAGACCAAAATCAAGGCCGGTCTCGCCTTGGACTCACGGACAGGTTGGGAGTTGGGTGGAGACACCGGACCGGCCATCCACGCGGGCAAGCCCGACGAGAGTCTGCTGATTCAGGCGATCCGTTATGATGATGCGGATCTCCAAATGCCGCCCAAGGGGCGCCTGCCCGAGAATGAAATTCGCGTGCTGGAAAAATGGGTGCGCGACGGGGCGTTTGATCCCCGTCGTACCTTGGCGGTCGGGAAGCAGGGGGGAATCGACTTCAAGGCAGGCGCCAAGCAGTGGGCTTTCCAACCGCTGCAACGCGTGGCCCCGCCCCCCACCAAGAACAAAGTCTGGCCGCAAACCGACCTTGATCGCTTCGTCCTCGCGAAACTCGAAGCCCACTCGTTGGTCCCGGCCGGCGAAGCGGACCGCCGGGTCCTGATCCGGCGGCTGTGGTTTGCGCTGCTCGGTCTTCCGCCTTCGCCCGAGGACGTGCGCCAGTTCCTCGCCGACGTGCGACCGGACGCGTTTGAACGGCTGGTGGATCGGGCCCTCAGCTCGGTTCACTTCGGTGAGCGGTGGGCCCGCCGCTGGATGGATGTCGTGCACTACAGCGAGACGCACGGACTGGAGCGCGACTCCCTCCTGCCGTTCGCGTGGAGGTACCGCGACTACCTGGTGCGCGCGTTCAACCAAGACGTTCCCATCGATCGCTTTCTCCGCGAGCACATTGCGGGCGACTTGCTCGCCCCGCGCTGGAACGAGGGCAAAAACGAGGCCCTGATCGCCACCGGTTTTTGGCGGTTTGTGGAGTTCTTTCAGACTCCCGTGGATGTAAAACGCGAGGAGGTGGCGGTGATCGACAGCCAGATCGATACGTTTTCCCGGGGATTTCAGGCCATGACGGTGTCCTGTGCGCGCTGCCACGATCACAAATTCGACCCGATCTCGGAACGGGACTTCTACGCACTCTATGGCATTCTACGCAGTGCGCGCGTGGCGACCCACGTACTCGAGACGGCGACGGCATTCACCCGTGAGAATGCAGCATTGGAACGAATCAAGGCCGGCGCACCCGCGCTCCTTGCGAACCATTGGGGCGCGCAGTTCGATAAGTGGCCCCAGAAATTGCAGGAGGCGGCTGACTTCATCGCCGCACGTTCCACGGTGCTGGAAAGCGAGCGCCCGGTTTACGATCAGTTGCCCGTCGAACCGTGGAAACGCGCCTTCGCTTTGGCCACTTGGGCGAAGAAGGATGTCCTGTTCAAAACGTTCCTGCCGTTGGTCAAGGCCTGCGACGAGGACGAGTTTGTCACGACGTGGCAGCAGCTGGCCGCTGCCGCTCGTGACCGCCGGAAGCCGCGTCCGGAGACCGCCCGCGTCTACGCCGACTTCAGGCAAGGATTTCCCGCGGGCTGGCGCGTTACCGGGGCGGGCCTTCCTGAGCAGACTCAAGGCGGCGGAGATATGGTCCTGGCGACCGGTGGCGAGCAAGCGATCCGGTCGATCCGGCCCGCCGGCTACTTTTCGGATACGATCTCGGATCGTCACGGCGGCATGCTCCGTTCGCCTGATTTCACGATCGAGACGGACTCCATCAGCATCCTAGCCAGCGGCCACCATGGAGCCCGCGCGCGTTTGGTGATCGAGAACTTTCAGGGAGATAGCACGTTGTTTGCCCGCATCAATCCCACCCTCGATGATTCGAATCTCCAATGGTATACTTGGAAGATGCGCGACCAGTGGCGCGGGAGACGGGCGTATGTCGAGCTGTTCACCCGAGACGACCGGCCGTATGTTCAGATCGCACCGCTCCGGGAGGTGTTTGAAAGCACCGATGGCCGGTCGGGATTCGGGGTGGTCGAGGTGGTCTTCCATCCGGATGCTTGGCAACCGGTGCTGGACCTCCTTCCTCCGGCGTTTTGGGAGGGTGACGCGCGTTCTTGGCGGCAGGTCGGCGAGCGACTGGTCGCGGCAGGCACCGACGCCCTGGCTACTTGGAAGACTGGAACGGCCACGGAGCAGCAACTGATCCTGCTTTGCGAAGTCACCGCCCTTGGGCTGCTCGATTCGCGGCTCGATCGATCCACCCCGGCACTGGCGGAGCTCATCGAACGGTACCGGTTTCTGGAGGACCGCATTCCCATTGCGACCCGCACCCCGGGACTTCGAGACGACGGAGATGGCCTCGACTCGGAACTCTTCCCACGCGGGAATCACCTCAAACCCGGACGGAGCGTACCTCGCCGTTACCTCGAGGTCTTGGCGTCACCAGAAGTGCACTACCAGTCCGCCGGCAGCGGTCGACTCGCGCTGGCCGGGGAGGTGGTCAGTCCCTCGAATCCGCTGACCTCGCGGGTGATGGTCAATCGGGTGTGGCATTGGCTTTTCTCGCAGGGATTGGTGGCGAGTGTGGACAATTTCGGGAAGCTCGGAGCCGCACCGACCCATCCGGAGCTGCTCGATTTTCTTGCGGCGGAGTTTGTCCGTGATGGCTGGTCGCTGAAACGCTTGGTCCGGAGCATTATTTTGTCGCGAACCTGGCGGATGTCTAGTGAGCCTTCGGCCGCAGCCACGGAGCGAGATCCCGGAAATCAGCTCCTGCAGCACTTTTCACTGCGCCGACTTGAGGCCGAGGAGATCCGGGATTCGATGCTGGTGGTCGCGGGCAATTTCAATCCCGAGGTCGGCGGCACACCGGTGCGCAACCACTACCGCATCTCGGTGGACGCGTCGCAACCGCCCAGCGGGCCGATCGATGGGCACGGCCGCCGGAGCCTGTATTTGGAGATGAGACGCAACTCGCGGAGCGAATTCCTGCGGGCGTTCGATCAACCGAGCCCAACCGTGACCACAGGTGAACGCAGCGTTTCGAATGTGCCGGCGCAGAGCCTCGCGCTGCTCAACGATCCCTTCATTCTGCATCAGGCGCGCCTATGGGCCGACCGGATCGTGCGTGATGTTCCGACCGACTCGGGACGTTTCGTCCGGATGTTCGAGGAAGCGTTTGGCCGGCCGCCGGGCGAGACGGATCTGGCTCGATTGCGCCCCCTCCTGTCGTCGGCGTCGTCCGCTGGGGAAGGTTGGCAGGTCGTTGCTCATGTGCTCTTGAATCACAAGGAGTTCATTTACCTCCCATGATTCCGGCGCGGCCCAATCTCCTTTCCCGGCGGGAAATGCTCCGTCGTGCAGCCAACGGTTTCGGCTGGCTCGCCCTCGCGGGGCTGACGGGACAGCAGGGCCGGTCGGAGGTCCGCCCGCAGCTGCCGGCGCGGGCGAAAAATGTCATCCTCCTTTTCATGGACGGCGGTGTTTCCCACGTCGATAGCTTCGATCCGAAGCCGCGACTGGCGGAGGAACACGGCAAGGCCTTCCGGTTAAAGATGGATGCCACGCAGTTCGATAACAACGGTACGGTTTTCGGCAGCCCCTGGGCGTTCCAGCGGTCAAAGGGAGCAGGAATCCCGGTCAGCGATCTCTTTCCGCACATCCGCACGGTTGCCGATGAGCTCTGCATCGTTCGTTCGATGAAGGCGGAATTCCCCGAACATGCGCAGGCATGTTACTACCTTCACACCGGCCATTCGATCGTCGGCCGCCCCAGCATGGGATCGTGGATATCGTACGGATTGGGCACCGAGAACCAGAACTTCCCAGGATTTGTGGTGCTTAATGGCGGGATGATTCCGATGGGCGGGACGGGCAACTACAGCAATGGTTTTCTACCGGCGGTTCACCAAGGATCGATCTTCGATCTGCACAGCGGTGGGGAGGTCGTGGCATCGAGCACGCCGTCGGATAGCGCCGGGGGGCAGCGCGCAAAACTCGCGGCGATCGCTGGTGCGGACCGGGATTTTCTCCAGAGAAATCCCGGCGGACAGCAACCCCTGGAGGCGGCGATCCGAAACTACGAGACCGCCTTCGCGATGCAGGCGGCGTTGCCTGAACTCACCGATCTGCGCGGGGAGTCCGAGGCGACCCGCCGACTCTATGGCCTGGATTCTCCGGATCCCCTGCTCTCAGTGTACGCGCGGGAGTGCCTGTTGGCGCGACGGCTCGTGGAGCGGGGCGTGCGCTTTGTCGAAGTCACCTGCGTCAAAGGGGTATTGCCGGTGGCGCCCTGGGATGCTCACGACGATCTGGTGAAGAATCACACGCGCAACGCGCTCGCGGTTGACCAGCCGATCGCGGCCCTGATTCAGGACCTGAAGGCGCGTGGACTGCTGGATTCGACGCTGGTGATCTTCGCCGGTGAGTTCGGCAGGACTCCGTTTGCCCAAGGCACGAAAGGGCGGGACCACAACCCGCAGGGATTTTCCGTCTGGATGGCGGGGGGCGGCCTTAAAAAGGGGGTGGTTCACGGCGCGACCGACGACTATGGCTACCGCGCCATCGAAAATGTCGTCGATGTGCACGATCTCCATGCCACGATTCTGCACCTTCTGGGGATTGAGCACGAGAAATTGACGTTCCGATACAGTGGACGCGACTACCGGCTGACGGACGTTTTCGGGAATGTCATTCAGGAGATTATTGCGTGAACTTCGGTCGGATCGCCCTCTCTCGCAGATCAACTCGACCCAAGACTAACAAAAAACGGCAGACACCCTCGGCGCGGCCGTCGTGCCGTTTCCGCCACCGTCTCACAGACGTTCCGTTCGTGAATACGCGCTGAAGATTACCCCGCAGGCAAAATCGCTGCTTGACGGTGGGCGCCCGACAACCCTCATCTCGCGTCGTGATTGTTACGATTAGATTACGAGCCTTTACTCGCTCAAGGCAATCATTGGACGAGTTGTCGAGTTTCTGTCGGGGTAAATTCTTGAGCCGTCTGCGGTTCGCAGACCACGCAGCTCTACTCGAGCATTAGGGAACAAGAGGTGTCCGACTCCGTTTCCACCCGTTACCCTCCCCCAAAAACCTCCCGGACCCGATCCGCCCAACCCCGTTTTCTGTCAGTCAACTTACCCCCCCCACTCGTATGAGCGTAAAAAAAATCCTGCCCCTATGCCGCGGCTTTGGCCGCGTTTGTTTATTTATCAATGTCGTTGTAGCCGGCGCTTTCGGCCAGGCGATTACCGTCGCGGAAACTTCCGGCGCCAGTGACACGGCCTCCACTCGGCTCTCACCCTTCGAGGTGAAGGCCGAGCGTGACTACGGTTATCGCAAGACCAGTTCGGTCACCACCTCGCGCATCGCGCTGAAGGTGGTCGAGAATCCGCAGACGGTAGAAATCATCTCCGGCGAGCTCCTGCGGGACATGCAGGTCGCGCTGCCGAAAGAGGTCTTTCGCTACACCAGCACCGTGATGGTCGGCGAGGCTGAGATCGGTCAAGCCGGCCTCTACACGCTTCGCAGCTTCCAGCTACCGATTTTCTATAACGGCGTAGCGCTCGCCAGCTCGTTTTCGCTCACGCCCACCATTCCGGTGGACAACATCGAGCGCGTCGAGGTCGCGAAGGGTCCGGTCGCGCTGTATTACACGAACTCCACGCCGAACGGCGTGGCTAACTACGTGACCAAAAAGCCGCAGTTCATCAACGCCACGGAGTTCCGTTTCACCGTTGGCAGCTTCGAGTTTTACAAGGCGCTCATAGACACGCAGTATGTGATCAGCAAAAAGCACGGGTTGGCCCTCCGTCTGATCGGCTCCAACCAGATTTCGAACGGTCGCGTGGACGGTCAGCAGCATTCGACGCTCACCTTCGTGGATCCTTCGATTACGTGGCGCCCCAACGATAAGTTCTCGGTAACCGCAGAATTCGCGGCGACCAAGCAGAACATCCCCTACGCGACCTTCGAGTGGAATCTCGCGATGAACCCCCAGTATTGGCAGGATGTCACGAGTCCATCGCAGCAACTGGTCACCTACATGCGCAACGCCTACCGGTTGACGGATGACGCGGCAGCGCGCGCGAAGATCAACGAGCGCTGGGGCTACACCACAGGCAACCCGAACGGCTCGACCCAGGGCATCGTGCAGAACAGCTACATGACCAACTGGTCAAACGACATCATGGGCATGACCGGCACCGCACCGTATTACTTCACCGGCTCGACCATCGACTGGTGGCGCTTCTCCACCCGCGGCGACAAGTTCCAATCAAAGGGACCGGACTCCAACTACGACGGCGACTCCCAACTGGCCGACGTGGCCATGGACTTCACACCCTTCGAAAACTTCACCGTCCGCTACCACTGGCTGCATATGGTCAATAATACCGCTTTCACCCGCCAGCTGTTGCAGCCCGTCGCCGGTCTGCGTCAGGACGGCCGCGTGAACGCTCTCAATGCCGCAGCCGCCATCTCGTGGACGCCACACCGCTTCGCCACCTCGGATTCGCAGCAGATCGACGCCTCCTACGAGAAGGAAGCGTTCAACATGAAGCACTTCTTCTCGCTGGGCTACGCCCGTGACCGCGCGAAGGGCACGATCGACAATGTGACCATCGACCTGAGCAAAGCCGCGCCTGGCGGCGTGAGCGCCGGCGGCTTCGCGCTCACCGGCGCCTCGGCCTACCAGCATTACGATCCGTTCGGCAGCAAGCCCTACCAAGGCATCTACCAGGTGGTCGCCTCCGGCCCCCGCCAGACCAACCTCTCGATCACCAACTTCGAGGGCAGGACCTTCAGTTACCGCGGTTCCGCCATGGACAACCGCCTGAACGTCGTGGCCGGCGTCCGTCGTTCCGAGCTGATTAACACCGGCCGTTCCGACTACAGCCCGACTTACGGGGCGATCTTCACGGTCAAGAAAGGCTTCCATGTCTTCGCCTCGGCGAGCGAAATGGTGACCTTTACCAACAACCAAAGTGCCCAGGGCGGCGGTGTGCTGCCCTCAGACAATGCCAAGCTGCTGGATAACGTCACCGAGCGTGGCCAGGAGTGGGGTATCAAGACCGACCTGAACGATGGCGAGTGGTCCGGCACCCTCTCGATGTATCGCAACGAACGTGATGGCATCGTACAGGCTGACTTCGCCAAGATCATAGCGGATCCCCGCAACCTCAGCGGCAGCGCCGCCGACCAGGTGCAGTTCTTCACCAACGGCGGCATCGTCCGCGCCGAGGGCATCGAAGTCGACCTCGCTTGGACGCCGAGCCGGAAGTTCCAGCTCATCACGAACTATGCCTGGCAATACACGGCCAAGACGGTGTCAGATAAAACGCTGAATTCGGCAACGCCGGGTGCGCTGGCCAACCAGCATGCTCGCCGCCGCCTGCAGAAGTCGCCCGAACATCGCGCCAACCTGATCGCAAAGTATAACTTCACGGAAGGTACGTTCAAAAACGTCAGCCTCGGCGGCGCCCTCCGCTATTCGGAGGAATACCTGGTCAACAACAACATCTCGCTCAACATCCAGGCCCCGTCCGAAGTGATCGTGGACCTGTTCGCGACCTATAAAACGAAGATCGCGGCTATTCCCACGGACTTCCAGTTGAACGTGATCAACGCGACTAACGAGATCAATGATATCACCCGCAGCAACGGGCTCGAGGTGCGCCTGACCACGGGCATCCGGTTCTAATTTGAGTGGTTTGTAGTTTACCGGTCACACGGTTTGTTGCGCAGAGATGCCGAGTTGCTTCGCGTGCGGGAGCAACTCGGCTAGGCCGGTCATGCCCGGCCGGCTGCGTCACCGCGTGAATTTCGGCTCCGGTTGGTCGTCGCCTGTTTTTGGTTTCGGCGTGGACGGCCATTATTTCCACTCGCGTACAGGTGCGCGAAGCGCGCCGTGGCAATCCAGGATTGCTTCGTCGCTGCGCATCTCGCCATGACCGCCTGTTTATCCAGGAACGCTGGTATTACCACGAATGCGCGGCGGGCGGCACAAAAAAGGCGGAGTCCAATGCGGACTCCGCCTTGCCAGCGCCTCCGGGCAGACCGGATTAGCTTAGAATTCCAGCGTGTTGCTCAGGAGCCAGTTTCGCGCCGGCGAAAGCGCAAACGAGCCCTCTGAATAAACTGCATCGGTCACGTTGTAGACGCCAAGGGACGTGCGGAATTTGAAATCCGAGATGCTCCACGGATAATTAACCGTGAGATCGTACACTAGGTAGTCGCCTGCTTGGTAGCCGCCTTTGAGCGGATTCCAGTCAACACTGCGGCTAACCACCGTTTCCGAAGAATAACGCAGACCGGCCCCAAGCGAAAGCCCGCGCACTTTACCATCGGTGAAGGTGTATTTGCCAAAAGCATTGAAGCGATACTCAGGCACATTTTCGATGCGCGCACCATAGTAGATGTCGGAGGCAACCTTGGCCGCAGCACCCAGCGTCGCGTAAGCGGAGGACCCGGGCTGAGCGCGGGATTTGTCATAAACCGTCTTGGCGGTCCACAGCCACGAACCGTTGATGACCGCCTGGAAATTCGGGAGCGGGGTCCAGATCACTTCGGCTTCGGAACCCTCGATGCGGTTCTTCAAATTGGTCGTGCGCCAACGGAACACCCGAGTATTGTAACCCAAGGTGCCCGGGGCGAACAAGGTGGTGCTGAAGTTGAGCGGCTCCTCAAGATTGGACTGGGCTGCGGGGTCATCCAACATCTGGTTGGTGCGCTCTCCGCGAAAGAAAGAGAGCGTGCCGACAACCTTACTCTCTTTGGAGCTCATCTTGGCGCCAAATTCCCAATTCATCCCCGACTCGTCCTTAAGCGGGTTATAGGCGCCGCGGGCTGTCTGAATCTCGATGAATTTTTGAGCGGAAGTGACGGTCTGACCGAGATATTGAAACGAACCACGGTTCTGGTCGAGCGCGCTTTGCACGACCGGGAGTTCATTGCCGACGAAGACTCCGCCGACGTTGCCCACGTTAAATTGAAAGGTCTTAGAGACAGAGGCATAGACACTCAGCTCTTTATTAACGGCAAAAGAGGCGCCGGCCATCCATGCATCCGCTTCCTTTTTATACACGCGCAGGGTCTTTATGTAGTTCGCACCGTAACCCCATTCGCTGGGCGGATACTTTACGGGGTCCTTCCACGCGTCGACCGGGACGATGTACCAAGGATAATTAGCCATCAAATACTGCCCCTGTTCCTCCAGCGACTGCCGCCGGAAACCACCGATCAGATTGAGCCGGTCATCGAGCAGCGCCGCTTGGTAGTTTAAGTAGCCCGCGAGGTTGATCGGTTTGTAACCGTCGAGCCAAGCGCGACCGTTCGGGAACAATTTGTCGATCGTCGGATAGGTTTCGAAACCAGGGTCGAAGTTGCTGTAGACCGCCTTAACCAATTTGATGTTACCGTTGCGATCGCGCACGACTTGATTGACCGTCGGCACCCCGGTGTCGTGGCTTCGGCCCTCGCCCACCATATTGTCGGGAACTTGGGTACCTCCGGTTGTGCCGTAGCCGGGATTGGCGATCGGGTTGGTTGAGCCGGGGACATGGCCGTAAAAAGGATTAAGGCGGATGTCGTGGCCGAAGAAATTCTGGGTGTATTTGGACGAGTTAAAACCAGCCAGCAGCTTGTGCTTGATCCCGCCAGTCTCGAATTTGGTGATCAGGTCAAGCTGGTGCAAATTGGTGTCGCGGTAATAGCCCGACGTCCCGCCTGCCCCCACGTTCCAGTGCACTCCGTCGGCGTAGGGAGTGGTGATGCCCTCGATGCTGTCAAAACGGCTGTTGTCGTGCTGAAAAACGTAGCGGCCTTCCAACCAATTGAACGGGGCGAACTCCGTCGTGGCCGTGAAGACCTTGACTTCGTTCATCGTGCGGGCACCGCGACTCGTGTAATTAAAAGCCTCATCATGGATGAGCTTGCCACCCTTGTCCGTGTAATAAGCCCCGCGCTCTACGCTGGTGTAGGCGGGCAAACTTAAATCGCCGGTCGCATTGCGCTTATTATTAATATAGGTCGCGTAGGCTAGGCTCGGAGTTTTTACCGAGTTAACCACTATGGCCGAAGTGGCAGCAGCCGCGGTCCGCCAGCCGGCGAAATCGCTCCAGATCCAGTCATAGTCGTTTTGATTAAAGCTCTCGACGAGATACTCCATCTCAACATTGACCTTCACTTTGCCGCTGTCGAAAGGAACGACGGTCAGGCTAGGCGTAAGGTTGATGTTGCGGCGAAATTCAAAGCGCCGCTCCCCTTGGGTATCGTCCCATGCGCCCACCATGCGGAAGGCGGCTTTCTTGCTCAGCAACACGTTGATATCGGCAACGACCTTGTGGCCACTGCTATCGTTAATGGAGTATCTGAAAGTGCTCGGAGTCTTGGCGAATACAGGCTGTTTCGTAATGTAATTAACGACGCCGCCGGGAAAGCCCTGGCCGTAGAAAACAGCGGCAGGCCCTTTGACCACTTCGACGCGATCGACGTTATCCAAGTTGTAGGAAATGTAGCGGAAGACGCCGTTGCGCATCAAAGTGTTTACCGCGAAGCCACGCATGGTAAAGCCACCCTGCGGCGTGGACTCGTTACCGGGGCGGCGCATCGCATAGCGGGTGTCGCCCGCGGCAGCCGCCGTGTAACGCAGCAAATCCATCAACGTGCGCGTGTTCGTATCATCGAGGAAGTCGCGCGAGATGACCGAAATGTTCATCGGCACTTTCTGAATCTCCATACCAATACGAGTCGCCGTGGCTGCGTTGGTCTTGAGGTAGCCGTAATCCTTATCGCTGGAAACCTCGAAGGTGCTGAGTACCACCACATCTGGGTTGGCTTTGGCCGCCGCCACCGGGGCCGCTGCCGCCGCTACGAGACCCGGCTTGACCGCAGCTTGGCTAGCAGGCGCCGCGGCGGGAGGAATGGCCAAACGGGCCTCGAGTTCAGCGAAACGCCGGCGCAGCTCAGCGTTCTCGCTGCGAAGACTTTCGTTTTCGCTCGCGAGCTTTTTAACGCTATCGTCTGCGGCGATTACTGTCGTGCAGGTCAACGCAAAGATAAGCGCAAAATAAGCTGCAAAGCTTAATTTTGCCCGGTTCGGTGGGGTGGATTGAGTTAGTTTCATAATTTTGGGATAAAAATTCTATAGAGCTTGGCGAAGATTAGGATCTGCGCCTCGATAAGGTTGATTGAAAATGACATAAAAAGCACTTAAGCGTTCACGCCGTGCGGTTCTAGGAGCTGAGGGGGTTGGGGGATAACGACCGAGCTTCTGCTCCAATCGAAACGGGGTAAGAAATTAACGAACGCTGAAAGCACGTGTGCTTCAAGCGCAAAGTGCATATATCGCAAAGTGCAGCGGTGCGCGGCGCATTATACTAACGTCCCTTAATTTCTAGACGTCTGTCATTGCGAGGTGCGCGAAGGGCGCCGTGGCAATCCAGCTGGGTTGCTTCGTCGCTGCGCTTCTCCTAATGAACTCACCGGGTTTGTTATTGCGAGCCCGGCTTGGCGGGCGCGGCCATCCCGCTAAAATGCCAGCTAGGTGGCCACGTCGCTGCGCTCCTTGCCATGACAAACCACGTTCATCGGCTCCTTCACCCAACGGCCCGACATTGGTCCTGCTCTCGCAATCACAGTCTCTTGATTAAGGGACGTCGGCATTACCCCGCTCAGTAAAAAATCGCACGGTACACCTACAATTTCTCCATCAGTCGCTTCTTGTCCTCGGATTTGATCGCCCTCAGTTTTCGTTCTTTCGCCCAGAGTGCGAGTGTATGAACGAACTGAACGACCTGACGGACCTCGCCGAGCAACGCTTCACCAGCGTCCGGGATAAGCTGCGGGCAAATCTCATCCCGCCTCTCTTTAAATCACTGCGCAACTACGACCGCGCACTCCTCCGCGCCGATCTCTGGGCGGGCTTGACCATCGCCGCCGTCGCCATTCCGCAATGTATCGCCTTTGCCTTGCTCATCGGCGTCCCCGTGCCCGCCGTGGTCGCCAGCGCCATCGTCGGCACCGTCCTCTGCTCGCTCTTTTGTTCATCCCGGCACCTCGTCGTCGGCCCGACCAACACCATCAGCATCATCCTCGCGAGCGCCTTGCTCACGCTCGCCGCCGAGCCCCTGGCCCCGCTGCAAAAAGTCCTGCTCATCGGTTTCCTGATGGGTGCGATCCAACTCGCCGCCGGGCTCTCGGGCCTTGGTAAGATCACCCAGTTCGTCTCCCGCTCCGTCATCGTCGGCTACACCACCGCCGTCGGTATCCTCATCGCCGTCGGCCAACTGGGCAGCCTGCTCGGGGTCGCCCGCGCGCCCGATGTCAGCCTCCCCGGCACCCTCCGCCATCTCATCACGAGTTTCTTCACGCTCAACTTGAACCAAGTCACCGCGATCACCGGTCTCGTCGCGCTTTTCCTGATTCTTACGCTCCGCCGTTGGCGTCCCCGCTGGCCCGACGGCTTGCCGGTCCTGCTGCTCGCGGGCGCAGCCTCCTACATTTTCAACCTTCAAAACTATGGGGTCGCCGTCGTCGGCGACTTGGGTGCGATCTCCGGCGGCATTCCGTTGTTCAGCGGTTTTCCGCTCAACGCCGATACCGCCCGCCTGATTCCCGAGATCACCAGCATCGCGGTGGCCGCTGCCATTCTCGGCATGCTGGAATCCGTCACCGTCGCCAAAAGTCTCGCCGCCAAGACCGGCCAGCCCATCGACCCGAACCAAGAGCTCATCGGCATGGGCGTCGGCAACCTCGTCGGCTCCGGCTTCGGCGCGACGCCCGGCTCCGCCTCGTTCCTGCGCAGCGCCGCCAATCTCCAAAGCGGCGGCCGCACCCAGTGGTCCGTCGTCGCCAGCGGCGTCTTCGTTTTGCTCATCGTCGTGGCGATCTCGCCGGTGCTCGCCTACATCCCCATCGCCGCGATCGCCGCTTATTTGGTGGTGATCGCCGTCCGGCTTTTTCAGCCATCGCAGATTTTTCTCGTGCGTCACTCGACCTCCGCCGACGCCGCCGTGTTCTGGATTTCCCTCATCGCCGCGCTCTTCCTCAAACTCGATACCGCGATCTTCGTCGGCATCGGCGTCTCCTTGGTTTTCTTCCTGCAAAAAGCCAGCGCCCCCGCCCTCACCGAACACGCGTTCAACGACGTCGGCCAACTCGCCGAGATCGACTCCCCCGCCGAGCGCAACAACGCCCAGATCTCCATCGTCCACGTCGAGGGCGACCTCTTCTTCGGGGCCGCCGACATCTTTCAAGACGGCGTCCGCCGCCTCGCCGCCGACCCCAACATCCGCGTCTTCATTTTGCGCATGAAAAACGCCCGCCACCTCGACGCCACCACCGTCATGGCCCTCGACCAATTGCACGACTACCTGAAATCCGAGAACCGCCATCTCCTGATCTCCGGCGTCCACGGCGATGTCGCCCTCGTGCTCAAGCGCAGCGGACTCGCCGCCCGCATCGGCTTGGAAAACATGTTTCCCGCCGAGGAGAATCCCACGCTCGCGACGAAAAAGGCCCTGCAACGCGCCCAGCAACTCTTGCCCAACCAAAAACCCGCCGTCCGCATTTTTTACTCCAAACCCCAAAAAGGGAGCACCTGAAAAATTCACCGTCGTCACCCACGCTCAAGCCCGCCGCCTCGCCAAGGTGGCCAAGGTGGTAGTCCAGCGTGACCGTCAGTGGACTCAACCTGCACCCCGAAGCCGCCCCATGAAATCGTTCTACTTACTCCTCTCCGTTTTCGCCGCATGCGTTCCGCTCATCGCGGCCGCGGACGCCAAGCCGCTTAACATCCTTGTCCTTTACGCCGACGACTGGCGTCACGACACGCTCGGTGTAGCCGGCCATCCGATCGTCCAGACTCCTCACCTCGACCGACTCGCCGCCGAGGGCGTCCGCTTCACCCGCAACGCCGTCACCACCTCCATCTGCGGCGTGAGCCGCGCCACCCTCTTCACCGGCCAATGGATGTCCCGCCACGGCAATCCTGCCTTTGAAATGTTCAAGACCCCGTGGGCCGAGACCTATCCCGGGCTCCTACGGGCCCACGGTTTTTACACCGGTCACATCGGCAAATGGCACAACGGAAAATTCCCCGCCGAGAACTTCGATTTCGGCCGCTCCTACGCCGGGGTGCATTGGACAAAAAACGCCGACGGCACCCAGATTCACGTCACGCAGAAAAACGAAAACGACGCCCTCGAATTCCTCCGCACGCGCCCGGCGGACAAGCCCTTCGTCCTCACCCTCGCGTTCTTCGCGACGCACGCCGAGGACCGCAACCCCCTCCAATTTCTCCCCCAGCCCGGCAGCCTGGAACTCTACAAAGACTCCGTCATCCCTCCACCGGCGACCGGCGGCGACGATTTTTTCAAACGGCTCCCGCCCTTCATCGCCAACGATCAGAACGAGGGCCGCAACCGCTGGCGCTGGCGCTTCGACACGCCGGAAAAATACCAGACGATGATGAAAAACTACTACCGTCTCGCGACCGAGGTGGACCGCACCTGCGGCCGCGTGATCGACGAACTGCGCAAACAAGGCGCCTTGGAAAACACGCTCGTCATCTTCACCACCGACAACGGCTTCTTCCACGGCGAGCACGGGCTCGCCGACAAATGGTATCCGTACGAAGAAAGCATCCGCGTCCCCCTCATCGTGCGCGACCCCCGCCTGCCCGCCGCCCGGCGCGGCCGCACCAACGCCGATTTCACGCTCAACGTCGACCTCGCCCCCACCTTCCTCGCCGCTGCCGGCGTCGCCACTCCGGCCCGGATGCAGGGCCGCGACCTCGCACCGCTCTACCTCGCCCCCACCCCGCCCGCGTGGCGCACCGAGTTCTTCTACGAGCACGCCACGATCCGGAGCATCAACTTCATCCCCTCGTCACAGGCCCTGGTGCGCAAGGACCTGAAGTATTTTCTCTGGCCTGACTTCAAGCACGAGGAGCTCTTCGACCTCGCCGCCGACCCAGGCGAAACGAACAACGTCGTCGCGGCCCCGGCCTACGCCTCCCGCCTCGCCGAGATGCGGACCCGCTTCGCCGAGCTCAAAGCCGAGGCCCGGTAGCCCGAGCCCCCGCGCTCGACCGCCGCCACGCGCGCAGCGCCGGCCGGTGCCCAGGGGAGCTTATGAAGAGGGCCCCCGCGAATTCCCATCGCGTTGCCACCACCAGCCCAAAATTCCTTGCGCGAAGCCGTTGATCGCGGACTGGCCCACCGCAACTCCGGAGACGCTCAAGTCCTTTAACGTCTGCGAGACCGTCGGTGGAAGATCCCCGGGAAACCAATGAAACCAACTGCCAAAAATCTCCGCTTCGTTCCTAAACTGGGCCGCGACCAAAGGTAACGCCCCGTCAATGACGAAGGTATCCAGCCGGGTCCCGCTTAATGCCGAGCCGCAACAGGTCTCGGCCAAACGCGCGCGCAGTGCGCCGAAACCGTGCTCAGCCCGAAGCGCCCGAGTGCCCTGCTCTGCGGAAACCTGCGGCCAACTCCCGGCCAACTCCGACAGTCGTTGCGGCCAATCCGCATCCGCCTGAACCCAACGGCGATATTGATCGAGGCGGCTCCTCGGATGATTGGCCGGCCGCACCCCTTGCACCTGCCAGTGCCCGTGCTCCGACGCCAAAATCTCGTCCGCCGAAAGGTCTTTTTCCGTCCAAGTTTCCAGCGGGAATTTTCCCGCTACCCGCAGCATCGCGGCGCGGTTGAATCGATAGCCCAATATCTCCAGCGCCGAAGTATGACAGGCCTCGGCCCAGCCCAGCCGCTCGATCCGCAGCCGCGCATAGTGAACTTTTTGACGCCACCTCAACCCGGCGGCCGACCGCAAACAGGCGTCCAAGGCCGCCGGGGACATCATGCTCAACGTCTCAAAAATCAACCCGCTCGGTCGGGCGGCCATCCGCTCGATCGCCTCGTCGGCGGCGAATTCCTCCAAATCATGCTGCAGCAAAGCCAGCAGCGCCAACACGGGGATGCGCCGCATGTTTTTAACTTTGGCGGCCGCGCTTTCACCCCGTGGAAACAACACCACGTGCAGCACTACCCGGTCGTAAGCCGGGTCCACCTCATGCTTGTGCGCCGCCCAATCTTCCTCGTGCAGATGCAGCTCCACATCGCCCGTCACCTCCGGGTTGGCCCCAAAGCGAAGTCTCGCGCCCAAAAAATCCGGACCACCCAGCTTGTTCCAACGCCCGGGATGGACGATTTCAATCCGCTCGCCCTCCGCGGTCAGCGCCCGAGTCCGATCAAAGTCACCCCGGAGCCAAATCTTCTGCAGCAGATATTCGGAGAACGAGTAGCTGCCATACAACCCCTGCAGCTCAGCGACGCTACCGACGGCTTGATTCATGGTCGACGCTTCCAGTTCCGGTCATTGGCTTGGACCCGTCCAGCCAAGTTCGAACCCAGCATCGCTTCGGATCGACGCACCCAGGCCGCCAAATCGTCCGGCGAAATCCAGTGCGCGCCCAATCCCTCGATCGTTCGACCCTCCGCCGTGTCTCCGGTTGCAACCCAGCAATCCGAGGCCGACACGCTGCGCCCGACCCAACCTTCAATGAAAGCATCCGCCGTCATTCCGGTTGGCGTGCGCACCACCGAGAACGTCTGCGATGCACCGGGACAACGCAGGTCCAACTCTTTGCCACTACCGTCAAAAACCAAGGTCACCCGCACGCCTTCGTGGTCATGGATCGTCGACAACGCCCGTTCCAACCTCGCGTGCGCGGCCGGCCTGCTGCGCGCCAGCATCGTTCGAAGTTCCGGCCATGCATGTGCGATGTTGGATCCATCGACCATAAGATGCCGTCCGCTCGCCATCCCAAAGCCCTAGACCCGCTGCAGTGTGGCGCAAACCCGGATTGGAAAGAGGCAGAAAGAATCCCACCACATTCACCTTGCTGACCCTCCGCCCGCTTCATCTCCTCCGGGTCCATGTCCTCCTACGCCCTCGCCAAACTTATCGGCTTTGCCCTCATCGTCCTCGTCCTGATCACCGCGGCCGCCCAATCCACCTATGTCGTCCAACCCGGTTTCCGCGGCGTTCAGGTCACGCTCGGGAAAGTGAGCGAACAGTTTAAACCCGAAGGCTTCGGCACCAAAGTTCCCTTCGTTTCAACCATCCTCCCGATTCCGATCCGCCAGCTCACCCGCGAACTGAATGCGGAGTGTTACTCCTCCGATCTGCAACAGGTCACCGTCCGGCTGCGGGTCCTTTACCGGATCCCGGAGGCGGCCGTCGTAAAAATTTTTCAAGACTACGCCGGCGACCCGTTCGACAGCTTGATCGCCCCCCGCATCCAAGAGGCCCTCAAGGAAGTCACCGCCTTGCAGAGTGCGGAGCAAATTGTGAAGAAGCGGGAAGAAATCAAAACGCGCTCGCTGGCGTCCGTGAAACAAAAGATCGGCGACATCCTTTATGTCGAAGACCTAGTCCTCGAGAACATCACTTTGTCCAAAGAACTCGAAGCCGCGATCGAGTCCAAGATGGTCCAAGAGCAAGAGGCCGCCAAAGCGCGCTTCACCCAACAGAAATCGCAGATCGAAGCCGACACCGTCATCATCAAGGCCAAAGGCGAAGCTGAAGCCATCCGCATCCGCGGTGAAGCGCTCCGCGATACTCCCGGCCTGATCCAGCTCCAGATCGTTGAAAAGTGGGATGGAAAATCGCCCCTCGTGATCGGCGGCGGCGAAAACACGGGGACCAATTTTATTCTTCCACTCGGCACCCCAGCCTCTTCCCCGCCGCTTAAGAAATGAGCCCGGCCGCCCGGCGTAATCTAGGCCTGATGGTGGGCGTGGGTGCGATCATTGCACTGTGTGTGATTTTCCCCCGGGTTTTGGCGTTCGTCGAGCTTGCCGCCAGAGAGATGAGATATCTCTGGTGGCTGGTGGTGATTCTGGCGCTCGGCATCTGGTTGGCATTTTTCCTCGGAAAAAATCGCGATTGAAAGCGGCCGGGGCGGCGTAAAGCTCCCCCCGTCGGTAAACGGAGAGGTGGCAGAGTGGTCTATCGCGATGGTCTTGAAAACCATTAGGCCGAAAGGTCTCGGGGGTTCGAATCCCTCCCTCTCCGCCATTTTCTTCCCTAATTTCCTAGACAGAAATTAGCCCCTTTACGTCTCGCGACGTCCGCCACGGGCCACGAGGGTGCGAAGTTGACCACAGGTCTCTAGGCTCGCCCCGTTCGTGATCCACGCCGCGCCGACGGTCGGAAGCTCCAAGCACACCCGCTCGATCTCCGCGGATGAGCTAACAAAAAAAGCGGTCGACAGGGCGTCGGAAAGAGCCGCCGTCGGCGCCAATGCCCACGTGCGATTCGCTCTCCCTGCGATCGTCCCCGTGCGTGGGTCGGCGATATGAGCCCCTTGCACCGCGAGGCCGGAGCCGCTCAGCGCCCATCGCGTCAAATCAAGCGTGCAATAAGACGCTTCTTCGCCGAGTCCGATACGCCAGCCCTCGCCATCAAGGGGAGCCCTGGTCGTAAGGACACTGCTGCCGCCCGCGCTCAAGCAAGCACTCGCGATCGACCATTCATCGAGGACGCGTTCAAGCTGGTCGAGCGCGTAGCCTTTGCCAATCGCTCCCAAATCCAGCTGGAGGCGCGGCACGCGCGAAGTTAAGGTATGGGCGGCGGGATCGAGCGTAAACGGCACGGGATCCAGCGGGACATCCGGTCCGTAGTCGGAGGCATACGCCGCATCGAAAGCTCGGCCCGTGATCAAGGAAACTTCGGCGGCCAGCAGCAAACACTGGAGAGCGTCGTCGCCGATCGAAATCGTTTCGCCCCATTGCATCCGGTTGGCCCGGGCGATGTCACTGGATTCGACGTAGAGACTGAGCTCGTTCTCCAAGCGATCGAGTTCGCGAAAAGCTGCGCTGGTGGCCTGGCGGGCATAGTCGCGCAGCTGGTCGGCGATCACGATCGTGAAAGTCGTGGCCATCGCCTCGTGCGTGAAGGGGTGACGCATCATCGACGAAGCCGGCGACGGAGCCGGAACATCGCCAACATGGGGCGGAGCCACAGCTGGCGGAGGCCATACTTTGCTTCACCCCGGGTGCGGGGGTGATGGCGAACGCGAAACTCACCGACCTTAAAGCCGGCCGCCAGTACCACCGCGGGGATAAAGGACTGCAGCAACTCGAACGGGAAAAGCGCCGCAACAACCTCCCGGCGCATGACCCGGAGCTGGCAGCCGCTGTCGTGGAAATGGTCGCCAAGCAGGCGACCGCGGACGAAGTTCGCCAAGCGAGACATGGCCAAACGGAGCCACGCGTCGTGCCGGTTGTGGCGCCAACCGCAGGCCAGATCGAGCCGCTCCGTCTCCAAGTGGGCCAAGAGAGCAGGCAAATCGCGGGGATCATTTTGACCGTCGCCATCCATAGTGAAAATGAATTCGCCCCGCGCGGCCCGCAGGCCATCGAGCAGTGCCGCAGCCTGCCCGCGGTTTTGGGGTTGGTTCAAGACGCGACATTGAGGCCACCGGGCAATGCATAACTCGATCTCGTCGGCCGTAGCATCGGTGCTGCCGTCGTTGACGAGGATCGCTTCCCAATCGCCGTGCATCGACGCCAAAACCTCGGCCGCGTTGGCGATCAAGGGCAGGATGTTACCCGCTTCGTTGAAAAAAGGGACCACGAGCGAATAGCGCGGGGACGGGTTCATGGGGCTTCCTCGATGAACACAGTGCAAATGAAGCCCGGGCGCAACCCGAGGTAAGACTCTCGATATCGTCCCCTCAGGCGCGAGCGCACGGCTGCTGTATTCGCAGCCGAGGCGAGGATCATTGCGGCGTCGCAATCATCCGGGGGAAGCGACCAATAGCCCACCCGATCAAGCCCCCGGAAATACCAAGGGAGAGGCCAATACTCTTCGCTGATGACTCGGATCGCACCTTGCGGCGAATGGGCCAAGGCCGACTCGGCGAGCCCTCGGACCTTGCGAACATCGGGTGAGCTATGGACGTAAGCGTAAGGATTTCGGGCGTCGGCCGGCCGGAGGAAAACAGCGAGATTGGTTTGGCGCCACTGGGAGAAAAACACAAAAGCCGCCAGCACGATGGCGACGCTACGAAATGGAATCGCGGCGAGTGCACCGGCGGCCAGCACTGCGAGTCCGGGTATCAGGTGAATGACGTGCCACGGGGTTTTGTAAGGAGTAACCGAAAGCGCGACCGCCACCACGGTCGTATAGATCAGGGCGCCCCGCAGGAAGAGCTGCGAGTGCCGCAGCGCAACGAGCGCACCGACGATTGCGAAGCCCGAGAAGAGGAGTTGTTGCCAAAGAAGCCCACCCGAGCGTTGCCAACCGAAGAGCGACAGAAAGTAAAACCAAGGCTTCTCGTGGCCCGAGCCCTCGGTCACCCGCCCCGCAGCCGGTGCATACGTTGAAAGCGCGTCGGAGAGACCGCCAAAATGGGTGCCGAACGATGAATAAAAAAGCCCCGCGCTCAGAAAAAAGGCCCCGAGGAAGACGGCGAGATCACGTTTTGGCCGTGTCGTCTTGAATGCATGGGTTCGAACGAACCAGAGTGCGATCACAGCCGCGAAAATGAACAGCGGCGCACTCGCCTTGGTCGCCTGCATCAAGCCGGCGCAGACGCCGGCACCGAGCGCCCAGCGCCAGTTCCCAGAGCGCCACCAGCGCTGGGTGCAAACGAAGGCGGCCAGGAAGAACGCCAGCAGCAACGACTCCTGAATGAAGTAACGGCTGTAATAAACCGACGCCGGAGCGATCGCCAAGAACGCCGCCGCGGTAATCGCCGCCCATCGACCGAACGCCGCAGCAAAAAAATACAGCAACAGCACGCTTAACGTGCCGCTCAGCGCTGGCACCAACCGAACCGTGGTTTCCGAAAGGGCCGCGAGATTCCGTTCGCCCCGGATCCAAGCGATCGGAAGCGCGGCGTAATAGAGCGTGGGACCGTGGTGATCGGCAGGATCGAACTCGTAATGGCCGCGCTCGAGCAAGGCGCCCACTTTCACCGCTTGATTGGCCTCGTCGGCGTGCATCGGGCGCACGGCGAGATCGTGGGTGCGTAGCCACAGGGCGGTGACTGCGACCAACGCGATGGGCAGCCAGCGGCGCACGTTAGCAAGCATGAGGGGGATGAAAGCGGGTAGAAACCCAGACACAAGAAAGGGCGGACCGTGGTCCGCCCTTTCGCCTTAAAATTTTCCCGCAGGCGCTACTTCACCAGCGCACCGTGCACTTCGACCTCGCAGTAATGATTGAGCTCATCCGAGGTGTTCCCGTTGCTGGAGAGCCGGACATAGCGTCCCGCAGCCCCTTTGGCATCGAGCAGACGGCCTTCAAAGTTTTCGATGTAGGCGAGATCTTTGCCTTTGCCGAGCTTCGACGAATTGTCGTCATCGTTGTTGTAGACCGTGATCACTCCGGTCTTGAAGTCTTTGTCGTCCGAAACCTGAACCACGACGTCGTGATAGACGCGGGCTTGGGAGTGGAAATGCCAGAGGGCGATCGCGGCTACCTTGGCTTTCGTTCCGAGGTCGATTTGGATCCATTGGGGCGTCGGCCCGAGCTCGACGTAAGTGCCATCCGTGCCCGACTTGTCACCGTCCGTGATGTAGGAAAGTTCGCCGATGACCGGCAGAGAGTCGCTGCTGGTGACTGCTTTGCCTTTGGATAGATTCGCCGTGCCCGCCGGAACCATAAGATCGGGGCGTTTTCCGGCTCGCGGGGCTTCAAGATTGGGCAATGAAATTGGACGGGGCGTGCCGGCGAAGAGCGGTTTGGGCAATTCCAACTGCAGTGGAACCGGGGCTTGCGCTTGGGCGCCGGCGGTCAGCACAGCAACGGCGAGGACGAGAGACAGCTTTTTGAGGATCATAGGTAGAATGAAAATTAAGGAGTAAAATTAAGCTATGAAATCTTCCGGCTTAAACCTGAGGGTCTTTTGAGCGGCGATTGCTTCATTGATTTTCAACACGGTAACCGCAGTGGCGAAGGCCGACTCTCCCGGACAGGAGAGCGGAGTGCCTTTGCGCACCGCGTCCACGAAATTCTCGAGGTGAGGTTGGTGAATGGCTTTGTCCAGAGTCACGGGAATATCCCAAGCCGAAAGAGCCGCCGTTTCACGGACATCGACTCCGGCCGATTTAGAGGGACCAGCGAGTTTTTTGACTCCGACCTTTTCCCAAGGTTTCACCGCGGCAGGGGCGCCCTCACCCGACAACGGGCTGGCCACGATCCCTTTCGCCACCCATTGATCCCACTCTGGGGCGCGGGCCTCCCGGTAGAGTTTGGTGTATTTCGGGTTCTCGGAAAGTTTGAGTGCCCCCTCGTCTCCCATGAAATATTCATGGTAACCGCCGCCGGCACTTGTCGTGGTCAGAACTTGATAGGAGGCTCGGACCATCCCGTTTTTGGTGGGAAACTCGAAAATAGCGATGGCGTTGTCGAACCACTCGTGGGTCTTGTAATAATCGGTCCCGCCACTGGCCATACAAGAACTGGGGTTAGAGCCGAGCATCCAATTATACATGTCGATCTGGTGGGCACCAAGGTCGGACATCGGTCCACCTGCATAGCGTTTAAACCACCGCCAATTGCGGAACTCGTGCATATTGGCGTAGCCATATTTGCCGAGTTTAGCCTCAACGATGGCTTGGTTGGCGGGATAACCGTAGTCATCGCTCACCGCGCGGTGCCACTGGCCGGAAATGTTCGTGACCCGGCCCAGCAGGCGGTCGCCGTTGAGAATCCGATCACGCGCGTGCTGATAACGCGGATTGCTGCGGCGTTGGTGGCCGAGTTGGAGCAGTTTTTTGGTTTCCCGGGCCGTGACCACCATCGAGCGAGCACCTTCGACGGTATTGGACATCAACTTCTCGCAATACACGTGTTTTCCCGCTCGCAGCGCCGCATTGGTGTGCTCCGCATGCAGGAAATCCGGAGTCGCGATGATGACCGCATCGATGTCGCCGACCGATGAGAGCATCTCGCGATAGTCCTCAAACGGCCGGGCTTCGTGGCCAAATTTTTTCAAGAGGCGCTCCGTGCGCGTGAGGTTGTAGGGCCAGATGTCGCAGACGGCCTTGAAACGCACTCCGGGGATCGGCAGGGCGGCGTTGGTGAGGATCCGGCCTTGTTCGCCACAGCCGATCAGAGCGACATTCAGCTGATCAGCTTTGGCGGCACCGTCTGCACCGCGCGCCACGTACGGCGCCGCAGCCAGAAAAGCACCGAGCTTGGCTCCGGTGCTAATAAAATTACGACGAGAAACAGGAGAGGAATTTACGTCAGACATGGCGGAGGGTGGTAAAAAAACGGGTGGCAATTAATCGCGGGTCACCGCGAACCGGTTGTATTGAACAAGCAGCAAGGCCCCGACGGTCAGGACGACGTGCATGCCAAGCCAAGCGACGCCTTCCGCTTCTTGCACGACCATCAGGCCAAAAGAAAGGGCGACGTAGAGCAATCCGTGCGCAGCAAGGGTGAGACGTGTTTTGATTCCGAGCAGCAAGGTTAGTCCGAGGACGAGCAGAAGATAACCGATACTGAACGCAAAGAGCTTGGTCGACCAAAGGGGCAAGAAGGAAGCGCCCGCGATGCCGGTCGCCATCCGCCCCATATTTTCGTAATAACCGGAAAAAGAGTACGAACCCTTGCTTTCAAATTTCTCCAAACCGGCGAAAAGTGCGCGGAGGCCTAGCCAAAGGCGCAAGATAAGAAAAGCGTAGCCGTATTCGGTGCGTGGGGAGGACGATTGTTCGTTCATGAGAGGTAAGTGAAAAGTAACAGGAACACGTTTGAGTCGGAAAAAAGATTTGGCAAGTCGCGGCGATTCGATGCCGAAAGAAAGACCAAAAACGAGGCGGCAGAATCGCAACAATCGATCCGCTTCCTGGGTGAGCCCGGAACTCACCCCGAAAAACTGGCGGAGAGGGAGGGATTCGAACCCCCGGTTCCCTTTCGAGAACACCTGATTTCGAGTCAGGCGCGTTAGACCACTCTGCCACCTCTCCGGCGCAAGAATTCGAAAACGTAGGTCGTGACGCTGAAAACGGAAGCCGAAAATACGCCCCTTGCCCGACTATATATTTTCGTCCTGCTGCGCTTCCAGCGGCGGCCGATTGGCCGGTAGGTGATGAGGCAAAACCAGATAATAATTCATCAACCACCAACTCCGTGACGACCGATAAAACAGCGCGGGAAAAAGAATAGATCCGACGCCGGCCAACACGATGGCCGCCGTCAGCCCGATCACGTCGAAATAGGCGAGCAGCATGACGGGGACCAAGAATAGCACCAGGGTCACTCCGTAATTTAACGACATGGAACCAAGGAAAAAACCCTCGTCGTTCGCCCGCTCGATTTTCAAGCCGCAGGCAGGGCAGTCTTGGTTCACTTCAAAAAATTTTCCGGCCTTGAACAGCGTGCGTCCGCCACAGTTGGGGCAGCAGTTGGTGAGACCTCGGACGACGATCTGGGATCGGGAGACGTGCATTCGACCATCGTTGCTTCGGTTTGCCCAAGTTGCAATCGCCCACATGGCGCCGAGCACACACGGCCACGATACCTTCGGCCGACTCCGTCCTGATCGGCCACAAAAAAGCCGCTCCCGGCAGGGAGCGGCTCAAATTATGACGCAGCGAACTCAGGCGCCGAGTTGGTAACGCGTAAAACGCCGCACTACGATATTCTCTCCCGTTTTGGCGATTTGAGCGGTCAAGAGCTCCTTGATGGATTTGTCGTTTTGTTTTACGAACGGCTGATCGAGCAGGCAAATGGTCGAATAAAAACTCTCCAGTTTTCCTTCCACGATTTTTTGCACCACGGCCGGTGGTTTGCCAGCAACCGCCGCGCTTGCGATCTCACGCTCCTTGGCCAAATCAGCCTCCGGAACCTGGTCTCGCGAAACGTAAAGCGGATTTGCCGCCGCGATCTGCAAACACAAATCGCGCACGAACGATTTGAAGTCATCGTTCCGGGCCACGAAGTCTGTTTCGCAATTGATCTCGATCAATACACCGACTTTTCCACCGAGGTGGATGTAGCTCTCAATCAGACCTTCCTTCGTTGTGCGCGAAGACAACTTGTCCAGTTTACTGCCGAGCTTCTTGCGAAGAATTGTCGTTGCATCGGCCACATTGCCGTTGGCTTCGGTGAGGGCTTTCTTGCAATCAAGGAGACCGGCGCCGGTGGCGCCGCGGAGCTCGTTGACCATTTGGGCTGTGATAATGGTGCTCATTTCTTAAAAGTTTGAAGGCTGAAAATTATTCGGCTTTCACGGCGACCTTTTTCACCCGGACAATCTTCTTGGCCACGGTCGGCTCAGCTTCGCCTTCGACGGCCGCCGCAACCCCCGGAGGCAACTCGATCTTCGCGAGATCGATTTGGTCGGCGGTGATCGCCGCCGCTTGGGCGGCAGCCTGAGCGGCTGCACCGCGATCGGCGCGGCGGGAGTCACGCTGGGCCAAACCGCTCTGAATCGCAGCGACGACGGCGTCCACGATGATCCGAATGGACTTAACCGCATCGTCGTTACCGGGGATCGGGTGCGAAACCGTCGCAGGATCGGAATTTGTGTCGACCAACCCGATGCAGGGGATACCGGCGCGTTCAGCTTCCGCGACCGCGATCGCCTCATGATTCACATCGATGACGAACATCGAGGTCGGCAGGCCGGGCATATCAACGATACCGCTGAAATTTTTCTGCATGCGGACCATCTCGCGTTTGATCGCGGACTCTTCCTTGCGGGAGAATTTGGACAACTCGCCATTCGTCTCCATCGCTTGGTATTTCTTAAACTTTGCGATGGATTTTTTAACCGTCTCGTAATTCGTCAGCGTCCCACCAAGCCAGCGATCGACGCAAAAAGGCATGTTGGTTGCAGCGGCTGCCTCGCGGATGATTTCCTTCGCTTGGCGCTTGGTGCCCACCAGGAGCACATTGCCGCCGTTGGCCACGGTGTTTTCTAAAAACGCGACCGCATTTTCGAGAGCCGCGTGAGTTTTAGCTAAATCGATGATGCTGATACCTTGACGATGATCGAAGACGAACGGCTTCGAACGCGGATTCCAGCGTTTAGTTTGGTGTCCGAAGTGGACGCCAGCGTCTAGGAGGTCTTTGGGTGTGATGCTGATGCTCATATGATCGATGTATCTACGTTACACAGGTCGACCGATGGGCCGCCTTGCGATCGTTGGATGGTTATTGGATTGTTTTTTGAACGGGTTGTGAACTGACAGAATGTGGAAAACAGCGAACCCCGTTTGCTCTGGCAAGTGCGAATTACGGGATGAATCGCCCGCATCGGCCGCATCTTGAACATATCTCGAACGCAGCCGACAAGCCGGGATCCAGCCGGTAACCTCGACCCAGTTTGCTTTTATCAGCGTGGGGCGACGCGGTGCGTATCTTCCTGGGAAAAACCGATTGATAAAGTGGTAGATTGGCCCGGTTGCGCGGCCACTCCGTTCGCTCCGTGGTCCTGCCCCGGTGTTCCCGGCTGCAATCCGCGGAATTTAGCCCATCGCCGATGACGTCTGTTGCCGCCGCCGTCTCGCAATCTGGAATAGTTCTAATTATTGGTTGCGCCTTAGAATCATTCCAATTCGTTGTGCTTCCTCAAAAAAATGTCCACCCACGCCCAACACGCCCCCCACCCCACCGGGCTCGCGCAAAAACTTGCGGACAGCGGTCTGCGCTCCACTCCGCAACGTGAACTGGTTTATGATGTGCTGCTCACTAAGCGCGACCACCCCACCGCCGATGAGGTCTTTGCCCGAGTGAAACCCGAGCTCCCCGGGATCTCGCTCGCGACCGTCTACAACTGCCTCGAAACCCTCGTGCAGTGCGACCTCGTTCGAGCCGTCAATTTCGAGCGGGGACCGACCCGGTATTGCCCGAATTTGTGCCCGCACGCCCATTTTCACGACGAAGCAACCGGCCAAACCCACGACATCGACCTGCCGCCCGTTCTGTTTGCCAAGCTGAGAGCCGAACTTCCGGCCGGCTTCGACGCCAACGCTGTTGAGATCACTTTCCGCGGGAAGGCCAAGACCTCCTCAAACTAATTTCCCTCACCGTTTTTCCACCTTTTTCGTCCTCTATTCTTCTCTTTCCATGAGCCAACTCGACATCATAGACCTCCATGTTTCCATCGGTGAAAAACCAATCGTTAAGGGCCTGACCCTCACGATTCACAGTGGCGAAGTTCACGCCATCATGGGACCCAACGGCACCGGCAAGTCCACGCTCTCAAAAGCCATCGCCGGGCATCCCGACTACGGCATCACGTCCGGCGACGTGCTCATCAACGGTGCCTCAATCCTCAGCCAGGAAGCCGACGAACGCGCCCGCGCCGGCATCTTCCTCGCCTTCCAATACCCCAGCGAAATTCCCGGCGTCTCCATCGCCAATTTCCTCCGCGCCGCGCAGCAAGCCCGGATGGCCGAGGGAGAAGAACTCGACGCCTCAGCTTATTACAAACGCCTCTACTCAAAAATGGACCTACTTAAGATCGACCGGAAGTTCACCTCCCGCTCGGTCAACGACGGCTTCTCCGGCGGCGAAAAGAAGCGCTGCGAGATTCTACAAATGGCCATGCTCGAACCCAAATTCGCGCTGATGGACGAGACCGATTCCGGTCTCGATATCGACGCCCTCCGTATCGTCGCTGATGGCGTGAACACAATGCGCGGCCCCAATCTCGGCGTTCTCCTGATCACCCACTACCAACGTCTCCTCGACTACATCGTCCCCGACCACGTCCACGTCATGTATGACGGCCGCATCGTGAAATCCGGCGACAAATCGCTCGCCTTGGAACTCGAGGCCAAGGGCTACGATTGGATCAAAAAAGAACTAGCGGCCTCCGCCGCCTAAGCACCGCACCGTTTCAAGCCTTCCGCCCATGAGCTCACTTTCCGAATCCACCACGCTTGCTCCGCCCGTCCCTGACGAGGCAACGACCGTCGAAAATCCCGCCGTGGGCATCGATCAAACCGCCGGCAATTTTTCCTACAAGGTCGACTATGCTTTCGACGCGGGCACCGGCCTCAGCGAAGACACGATCCGCTACATCAGCTCGGTCAAAAAGGAAGCACCGTGGATCCTCGAGTTTCGTCTCGCCGCCCTGAAGAAGTTCCTCGCGATGCCCATGCCGACGCACTGGGCCACCAAGGACCTCGAGAACATCGATTTTCAAAAAATCCGTTATTACCTCTCGCAGGGCCAAAAGCCGAAACGCACTTGGGACGAGGTTCCCGACGACATCAAAAAGACGTTTGAACGCCTCGGTATTCCCGAGCAGGAGCGGAAGTTCCTCGCTGGCGTCGAGGCCCAATTCGACAGCGAGGCCGCTTACTCCAACATCAAAGACGTCGTCGCCAAGCAGGGCGTGATTTTCGTCAACTCCACCGAAGGCCTCCGCGAGCACCCCGAGCTGTTTAAGAAATTTTTCAGCAAGGTCATCCCCACCGGTGACAACAAATTCTCCGCCCTGAACAGCGCCGTGTTCTCCGGCGGCTCCTTCATTTACGTGCCCAAAGGCGTGAAAGTCGCCCAGCCCCTCCAAGCGTATTTTCGCATCAACGCCGAAAACTTCGGCCAATTCGAGCGCACTCTCATTATTGCCGACGAGGGCGCCGAGGTGACCTACATGGAGGGTTGCACGGCGCCAAAGTTCTCCACCTCGACGCTGCACAGCGCCGTCGTCGAACTCGTCGCCCTCAAAGGCGCCAAGATCCAATATATCACCGTCCAAAATTGGGCCAACAACGTCTTCAATCTCGTCACCAAGCGCGGCGTCGCCCACGAGGACGCCGAGATCAAGTGGATCGATTGCAACATCGGCAGCCGGCTCACGATGAAGTATCCCGGCGTGGTCCTCAAGGGTGAGCGGGCCCGCGGCGAGGTCATCTCCATCGCCCTCGCCAACGACGGCCAACATCAAGACACCGGCGCAAAAATGATCCACGCGGCCAACAACACGACGTCAAACATCGTCGCCAAATCCATCTCCGTCGGCCAAGGCCGCAGCACCTATCGCGGGGTCGTCCACATCCCCAAGCACCTCAAGGGCTGTAAAAACAACACCGAGTGCGACGCCCTCCTGATTAACACCAACAGTCGCACCGACACGTATCCCGCCATCACCGTGCGCGGCGACAAAAACTCCACGCAGCACGAGGCCTCAGTTTCCAAAGTCTCGGCAGACATGATTTTCTACATGCAGCAACGCGGCCTCACCGAAGCGCAGGCGATGAGCCTCGCCGTGAACGGCTTCATCAACGATCTCGCCCGCCAGTTCCCCATGGAATACAGCGTCGAACTCAAACGCCTCATCGACCTCGAAATGGAAGGCTCGGTGGGCTAAGCCCGCCGAATTCTCGATTCCAGACCGGTAATTTTCGACTCCGAGAAAATCTGGTCCCATCGAAATTCAAGAATCCAAAATCGAAATCCTGTCATGTCCGTATCCACGCTCTCCGCTCCCGCTGCCCTCGTCGGCTCCTTCACCCCCGACGTTTTCGCCGCCCACCTCGCGTCACTCCCACCCTCCCTCCCTGGTTGGTGGGTCGCGCGCAAGCGTGCCGCTTACGCCCGCTTCGCCTCGCTCCCGATGCCGACCCGCACCGACGAGATGTGGCGCTTCAGCAGCATCGGCACCCTCACGCTTGATGGCTTCACGCTCGCCGCCGCCGCCGCTGCCGGCCCTCTGGCCCCCAGCGGTATCCCGGAGGCTGCGCGGCTCGTCTTTGCCAACGGTCGTCTCGTTTCCCGCGAACTCCTCTCGACCGATCTCATCGCCCGCGGCGTGATCGTCGATACCCTGCACCACGCCCTCGTGCACCACGATGCGCTCGTGCGCGAACACTTGCTCGCCCAACCGCTAAAACTCGGCTCGCCGAAGTTCGCCGCGCTTCACGAAGCTTTCCTCGCCGATGGCGCTTTCATTTATGTCCCCCGCGATGTGCAGGTTGATCTGCCCATCGGCGTTTGCTCCCACGCGATCGGCGCCACCGCTGCCGTTTTCCCCCACACCCTTGTGGTTCTCGCTGAAAACGCCCGGGCCACCGTGATCGAATACTTCGGCTCGGACGACGACACTTCCGCCCAATTCGCCGCCGGCGCCAACGATCTCTACGCCGGACACGGCGCGCAGCTCACCTACATCGGCAAACAGGACTGGAGCCACCGCGCCCTCTCCATCCAGTCAAACTCCACGGTAGTCCGGCGCGATGCTCGCGTGCAGTCGCTCAATCTCCACCTCGGTGCTCGTCAAGCCCGACACGAATCCCTCTCCCGCCTCGCCGCCCCCGGTGCGTTCTCGGAGATGCTCGCCCTCACCGTCGCCGAGGCCGGTCAGGAATTCGACCAACGCACGCTCCAAATTCACGAGGCCCCGAACACCAAGTCCGACCTGCTTTACAAAAACGCACTGCGCGGCACGGCGAGGACCATTTTCTCCGGCCTCATCGTCGTCGATCCCGACGCCCAAAAAACCGACGCCTATCAATCGAACCGCAACCTCATGCTGAGCGACGAAGCCGAAGCCTGCTCGCTTCCCGGCCTCGAAATCCAAGCCAACGATGTCCGCTGCACCCACGGCGCGACCTCATCGCGCATCGACCCCGAGCAAGAGTTCTATCTGCAATCCCGCGGAATCGCCAAAGTACAGGCCGACGAACTCCTCACCTTCGGATTCTTCGAAGAGGTTCTCGCCCGCCTGATCGACCCCGACCTCCACGAGGCCCTCCGCCTCCTGATCCAAACCAAATTTACAAAGTAATCGGCAAGGATGGCTCATGGCCATCCCTCACCTCAGCCGCCTGCCTATGAACACTGACCGTACCCTTTCCCGCGAGATCGTCGCCACCCAAATTCCCAGCGGCGACAAACACACCCTCGCTTCCGGCACCAAGCTCTTCATCCATCAAACCCTCGGCGGCAGCTACACCGTGCAGACCGATTTCGGCCTCTTCCGCCTCGACGGCAAAGACGCCGACGCCATCGGGGAAAAAGCCGTCGACCACTCCGTTCATGCCGCCACCCTCGACGGCGGCGCCCCCGACCCCGCCGCGATCTGGGAACAATTGAAGCGGGTCTACGACCCGGAAATCCCCGTCAACATCGTGGATCTCGGTCTCGTTTACTCGATGGATGTTGAGGAAACTCCCGACGTCACCCCGACCGCTTACCGCGTTAACGTGGCCATGACTCTGACCGCCCCCGGCTGTGGGATGGGTCCCGCCATCGCCGAAGACGCCAAAACCAAAATCCTTCTCGTCCCCGGTGTGACTGCCGCCGATGTCCGCATCACTTGGGAGCCCGCCTGGAACCAGTCCATGATCAGCGAAGAAGGCAAAATGAAGCTCGGGTTGATCTGAGCCAAAGCCGCGTTCCCCCGCGACCGAGTCGGGCCGGCCCACATCTAGCACGATGCCTCGCGCCCACTCGGTTCGTGGGAAAAATTCTGGCCCGAGCTTACCACGACCGCCGACGTGGCGCCGGCCTTGCAACGACTCGCGCGTGCCTACGCCGAGCCCCACGACCGCACGACACGTCTCATACCAATGCTGTTGATTTTTAGACTGCAGATTCCGCGGTGGCACGGGCATCTTGCCCGTGGGTTTGAGGATAAAACTCAACCGCGATTGGTCTTAAACCTCCGTGAGATCACCCATCGGCTTTGCCGCATCTTGCGGCGATTGCTTCGAAACTAAGAGAGACCACCCGTCCGCGCTGCACGCAGGATTTCTACAAAACGAGTCAGTTCCTCTGCCGTCGTATATAAATTGGGCGTCACCCGAATACCGCGAAACTCCTTGTGCACAACCGGTCGCACTAAGGTGCGGTGACGTTCCCAGAGCCAGCCGGCCAACTTCGCCGGCGCTAATCCTGCAAAATCAATCGTCACCAACGCCGCAGAAAACTCGACCGAGCGCGGCGTGTGCACCGTAACGGTCGGGTCATCAATAAACGCCGCCAGCCAGCGATCGCGGAGCCAACGGAGCCGAGCCAGCTTCCGCTCCGCACCAATCGCCAACCAAAAATCCAGCGCGGGGCGGATCCCCAGATAAGGTGCGGCTGCCACGCTGCCGATACTTTCAAATTTCCGGATGTTTTCGCGCAGTTCGAACGGCGCAGGGTAAAGCGGCCAGATTTCTCCGATACGTTCCCGCCGCACATATAAAAACCCCGTGCCGTGCGGCGCACCCAGCCATTTATGCAGCGACGTCGCGTAGACATCGCAATCCAACGACTCGCGCGTGCACGGCAACTGGGCAAAGCCATGCGCGCCGTCTACCACCACGAGCACCCCGCGCGCACGCGCCATGCGCACGACCTCACGCACCGGCAATACTTGTCCAGTGAGATTAATGATGTGACTCAACAAAATGACCCGCGTGCGCGGCGTAATGGCGGCGGCGAAGCGGTCGACAATTTCATCGGTGCTTTCCACGGGCACCGGCAGCGTGATCGAGCGCAGGACGATGCCCTCGCGCTCGCTGCGTTGGCGTAACGTATTTTGAAACCGCCAGTAATCCTGCGTCGTGGTCACCACCTCATCGCCGGAGCGCAAGGCGAGACCAAGCAGCACCGTTTCGATGCCCTCCGTGGTGTTGCGCGTCAGCGCGAGTTCCTCGCGATCGCAGCCAAAGGCGCTCGCGAGACGCGTCCGCACCTCGTCCAACTGCGGCATAAGCACCCGATTTAGGGTATAGGCGGGCGCTTCATGCCCTTGCTGCCAAGCCTCGATAAAGGCGTGATTCACCAGCGCCGGGGAGGGCTGGATTCCGCCATTTTCCAAATTGAGAATCGAGCGATCCACCGCCCAAGACGCCTGCACGTCGCGCCAAAAGCCTTCGTCCGCCGCCAGGACTGCCGCTTCGCCTCGACGCAGCGGCAACGTGGCCTGGACGCGGGCTCCGGCGGCACGCGCCGCCGCAAAACCCGCGACCGCAGGCGCGACCGCCACCGACGCCGCAGCCTGCGCCGTGGACAAGAGCCAAGTTGGGGCGACGACACCAGCCGCCGCCAATTGCGTGAGAAAACCGCGTCGCGAGTGCGGGATCACCGTTGAAATCAATACGCGGCGTTGACGCGCAGGTACCAACGGCCGCCATCGGCATCGTAGGGCGCATTGCGAGAATAGAGCAAACCGTTGGCGGCGTTGAACGTCGCCTTATCCGGATAGCGATTGAACGCGTTCTCCACGCCCGCCGTGGCACTGATCTGGCGAGTGAATTTCCACGAAGTAGAAAAATCAGCGAGGATTTGCCGGCCAAAATCTTGCACGATCGTCGAATTAGATTGGGCGTCGGTCCACTCGCCGAAATAACGCGCGCGGGCCATTAAGCCCAAACGACCGAGCGTGTAATTCAGCGTGACGTTGCCCGCGTTCTGCGGGATGCGATTCTCTAAATTAATGCGCGCATCTCTGGAGGTCACGCGAGCATCGTACCGGGTGACGCGGGTGGCGTTGTAATTATATGCCGCCGTGAGCGCCACCGTCTCTTGCTTGGCGATCGTCCAGCGCTTCGAGGCCACGAGATCGAGACCCTCCGTGCGAGTATCAAACGCATTGGTGAGAAAACTCAGAGAGTTAAGATTTTTGGCATCCGTCACCCCCGAAGCCACCAACTGGCTGCGCTGGGCCGCCGTGAGCGTGAAACCTTGGGAGAGACTGAGGCGGTCTTGCACCGCGATCCGGTAACAATCAACCGAGACCGTGACCTCAGCGCCGGGCGTGAAAACCAAACCGAGACTTACGTTATCAGAATTTTCCGGCTTGAGTGCCTTCGCGCCGAAAAACACGGCCACGGGATTCGTCACACTGACTTGGCCGGAAGTGAAGAGCGTGGAAGTTCCCGGCAATAAACCTTGGCTGGTCCGCGTGTAATAGGACAGCCCAGGCGTCGGCGCGTGAAAGCCTGTGCTCACCGCACCTCGCACCGCCAAAGTCGACAGCGCCTGAAAGCGCGAAGAAAGTTTCCCGTTGGTCGTGGCCCCGAAATCGGAATAATCCTCCGCGCGACCCGCGATCGCAAAACTCAAGCGCTCCAGCGGCTGCAGGTCGAAATCGACATACGCAGCGTTGCTGTCGCGGTCGGCATCGACGATCTGCGATGGGCTCCAGCCTGGAAATCCGTTCGCCCCAACGGCGAGATCGGCAAACGGTCCGACGTCCCACGAATAACGATCACCCCCGCGGATTTTAAAATGCTCGCGGCGGTTTTCCGCGCCAAAAGCGATGTTGATGGGTTTCGGAAAAAATCCGCTGTTCCAGTTGTAAACAAAATCCGCGTTCAGGTTGCGCTCAGCCTGGTTCAAACCGCCGACATCAAACACCGTCGGCGACTCCGGACCGAATGAAGCGTTCACGGCATTGGTCAGTTTATAATCGATGCGATTTCGACCCATCGCGGCACTGAAATCATAATTCAGGCCCATCGCCGTGCTCCCCTTCAAGCCGCCCACGAAGTGGTAATCCTCATCCTTCGAAGCGAAGTACGGGGCAAAACCACCCGGGAAACGCTCCACCAAGGAATAATTAGGATAAAGCGACGTCGGCGCATTTTGATAAATTGAGCGCCTAAAAGCCGCGTTGGTGTCAGGATTGCGCCAGTTGAAATCGTCCAATCCATCACCCGAGCCGAAGATCATAAAGCCGTAGGCCTTGATCGCAGTCGTCAAAGGCAACGCTCCATTCAGCATCAGGCGCTGGGATTCGCGTTCGGGCTGACCCCAACGTTGGACCGGCTGACGCACGGCCGCCGCGCGCTCGGGATGAGCTGCGATGTAGGCCAACGCATCGGCGCGCTGGATCGAGCGCGAGGTACGATCAGCCTTCATGTATTCCAAAGCGACATTGATGAACCCGCCGGCCGGTAGTTTGAAACCCGCATCGAAGCCGACTTGGCGATTAAATCCGTCGCCGCCGAAATATTGGCTCACTTGGCCAAACCCTTCGTAACCGATGCGATCTTTGAGCACGAGGTTGATCACGCCGGCAATGGCGTCGGAGCCATATTGCGCCGAAGCGCCATCCCGCAATACTTCCACCCGCTGCAACCCGAAGGCCGGAATCTGACCCAAATCCGCGGCTTGCGAAAAACCACCGGTAATCAAGGCGGAACGATGCTGCCGTTTGCCGTTGATCAAAACCAAGGTGTGATCCGGCGAGAGACCGCGCAAGCGCGCCGGACGCACAAACGCCGCACCTTCACCGATCGTGAGGCGCTGCACATTAAAAGAAGGCACCGCTTGGACGAGCTTGTCGGTGAGTTCCCCGGAGACCGAGGACTGCAACGTCTCCGAGCTCACCACATCGACCGGCACCATGGATTCCACCAAGGTGCGATCTAAGCGCCGCGTACCCGTCACAGTAAGCGCCTCGAGTTTCAAGGGCTCCGAAGCCGCGATCTGCGCCGCCGCCGCACTTTGGCCGTACCCTGACGCCACAGACGACAGAGCGATCACGGTGCCTAGCGTGCGGCAAGAAAAACGTATCAGTGTAAACAGACGATTCATAGATGTTGGGTTTAAATATTCCCCTTGATGAAAGCCCACGTCTCCCCGGCGCCCAAAGCCTTAATGCTTTGCGTCACGCCAATATGACATCCGCGCTGAAATCGGCATGAAACCGTAACACAAAAGCCGTAATCCGATTCCCAGCCCCGCCTCACGCCCGGCTAGGAACGGACGCCTACGCTTCTAAGCCAAACACCGCGCGCGCGTAATTCTCCGCACTGAAAGGTTGCAGGTCTTCCTTTTGTTCGCCGAGACCGACGAAATAAATCGGCAGCTTCAGTTCGCGCCAGATGCCCACGATCGCGCCACCGCGCGACGTGCCGTCGAGCTTCGTGATCACCAGCCCGGTGAGGCCAAAACTCCGGTGGAAAACTTTGGCCTGTTCGATCGAGTTGCTCCCGAGCGAGCCATCCACCACGAGCCATGATTCATGTGGTGCCGTCGGATCCTGTTTCTGCAACACGCGCTTAATCTTCGCCAACTCCTCCATCAGATTGCTCTTGGTGTGCAGCCGGCCGGCCGTGTCCACGATGAGGTAGTCGCGCCCGCGGCTCTTGGCCGCCTGCAAAGCGTCGAACGCCACCGCCGCCGAATCCGCGCCCGTGTGGCTGGCCACGATTTCAAGATCGAGCCGTTGCGCCCACGTCTTGAGTTGCTCCACCGCCGCCGCCCGAAACGTGTCGCACGCCGCCACCATCACCGACTTGCCTTCCTGTTTCAACTTCCACGCCAACTTGGCCGTCGTGGTCGTCTTACCCGAGCCATTGACCCCGATGAGCACGATCACCGTCGGCGCGCTGGCCGCGGACTTGATGACCCCCTCGCTGCCGACCAGGACTCTTTTCAGAACCGCCGCACCGAGGTCCGCAGCCTGCTGCCCCGCGAGCGCCGCGTCTTTTTTGTAGGCCGCTTTAATCTCGCCGAGAATCTCCTCCGTGGTCGCAACCCCAAAGTCCGCCGTGTAAAGGGCCTCCTCGAGCTCGCCCAGCGCAGCCGCATCGATCCGCCGCCCGCCAAAAAGCCCGCGGGTCTGCGCACCAATCGAGGCAAATGTCTTGGCGAAGCCTTCTTTGAATTTCTTGAAAAGTCCGAACATGGAATTTGAAACTGGTGGATCGCCGGGAGCGGTGGCGAGGCCCTTTCATTTTACCGCGGCGAGCCCCGGAGTTGCTCGCGCCCCTCTCCCCGCCCCTGCCCGATTACGCCGTTTCCACTTTCCGCGAATCGCGGCCGACTTGGCCTTTGTAGCGGTCCAAGATTCCGTTGATGAAACGTTTCGAATCGAGATTGGAGAACTGCTTTGAAAGATCGATGGCCTCGTTGATCGACACCACGGGCGGGATATCCTTCCGGTGCTTCATCTCGTAGATCGCCAAACGCAGAATCCCCAAATCGATCTTCGCGATACGGTCGAAATCCCAATTTTGGGCCAGCCCTTTGATGATACCGTCAATCTCAGCTTGGTTCAGGATGATGCCCTGAATAAGTTCTTCGGCATAGGCATAGTGCGCCCTCGGTTGCTCCATATTTTCGAAGAAAACAATGAGGTCTTCCGCGAGATTCTTAGGCTCGTTGATGCTCCAGGCATAAATGTATTGCAGGGCGGCGACGCGACTGTCGCGGCGTTGGGTAAAGAGGGCTTTGCTCATCGGGAAAATTTTGACTGCAACTCGGCCATCGCCAGCGCCGCGCGGGCAAACTCAGCCCCGCGATTGATTGCCCCCAGACAACGCGCCTCGGCTTGAGACCGCGTGTTGGCCACAATCACGCCGTTGATCACGGGCAATCGCACCGCGAGGCTCAACTGCTGCAACGCCTGCGAGACGCTGTTGCCGACCATCTCGTGGTGATTGGTATCGCCGCCGATTAGAACCCCGAGCGCGATCACACAATTATGCCGACCTGAAACGGCCAAAAGCTGCGCCGCGTAAGGCACCTCGTGCGACCCCGGCACCCGCAGCAACTCGATCCGCTCAGGCTTAACCCCACCGGCAGCCAGCGTTGTTTTCAAGCTAGCCAACAAGCCTTCCACCAGCTCGGCATTGAAACACGCCGCCACCACCCCAAAGGAAAAAGGGGCACCGTCAATCGGACCAAGCGCAGGCGCATCGAGACTCATGGGAGAGTCAGACAACGGCCCGCCCTTCCGCTCCGCAACCTGAATTCCAAGCCCGATCGGATTCACCCGCGCGACGCTCCGCAGCCACCCACCCACTCCTCGCCGCGCCTGCGATCCGGCAGTTTTTGCGTTGAACCCTTCGCTCGGATGACGCGCGTTCCTTACCCGGCTCGACGAGACCGCCCTGCCCCGGGTTGCGCCGTGCTCCTCGTCGAGGACGACGCCCTTTTGCGGCGCCGCCTCGCCGCCTACCTCGGGGTCTAAAAGCCGGCGTGACCGAGGCCGCAGACCTTGCCGGCGCCCGATGTCACCTCGCCGTCCACCGTTTCGATTATGCGCTCATGGACCCCTCTTGCCCGACGCTGAGGCGCTCGCGCTCGTGCGCGACCGCGTGTACCCTCCTCCGGTCAGCAATGTGTCCGGTTCCCCGACCCGCGGGCATCTCACTACATCTTACTCGCATTCACTTTCTCCACGTCTGAGCCTCGTTCACCCCGTCCACCCAATGAAACACTTCCGTTCCCCCGTCCGCCCGCTTGGCGCCCTCGTCTTCATCACCCTACCCCTGCTCGGCCTCTTCGCCGCGCCCACTACGCCGACGACCGAGAGCCCTCCGGCTACCGCCGCCTACACCAATCAGCCGCAGAACGTTCCCGACCATTCGCCGAATGTTCCTTACCAGCCGTTTTACGAACGCTCGGGCTCCTTCCCGTCCGCCTTCCACAATGATGTCCGTTACTCGGCCCCCATTTGGCGCTCGGTCTTTTTCTTCCCGCCGGTCCCGCCTCAACTCGGCGGTCCGCTGGTGCTTTTTAGAAACTACCAATTGGGCCAGCCCGAGAGCGTGCTCCCGCAACTGAAGTCTCACGTCGGTGAGCCGTTCTATGCCCCCCTGAGCGCACACCTGCACCGAGAGGATCTCTCCAAAAAACGTCTCCAGCGCCTCGACGCCTACACCGCGTCCCGCACCACCCTACTCGCCGAGCTTCGCGTGCAACTTGTCGCCACTCGCGACGCTGATCCGAGCACCCGCCGCCAGGCTTTGACGGCCTTTGCCGCCCAACAAGCCCCCCGCCTCATCGCCCACGAGGCCGAGGCCGAGGCCATCCGGGAGAATCTCGTCAACGGCAGCTTTTTTCACGCCGGCGCCGACTGGAACGACAACCGCACTTGGGCGCTCGGCGACGACCTCCGCTACGAATCACGGGCCGATGAGTTCAAAGTCTTCCGCGCTTCGGCGTTTTTCACGGCCGGTCTCTCCCCTGCCCAACGCCGGTTGCTCCGCGAATTGGCCATCGAACTTGACGATCCGCTCGGCGATCCCACCGCCTCCGTCGATCTTGATGCGCCCCGGCCCGTCGTCTTCTTCTCACCGGAGACGGCCCGTTTCGAGCGTCCCGCCAATCTCTCACCGGAAATCGCGGCCCGCCTCGACGCTTACCGCGACGCTAAATCGGCGCTCAAAACCGAGCTCCGCGCGGTGATCTATCGCCAGGACCGCGCCTACTTCGGCTTCACCCGGACCAACGCCCTTCGCGCCCTCGCGGAGAAACAAGCTCCCGCCCTCGCCGCGCTGGAAACGCAGGCGGAAGAAATCCGGGGGCTCCTCGCCCCACTCCCGCGGCCCTCCCGCCCGACCACCCCGGCAGTTCCCCTCGAACTAAACCGGCGCATCGGCGTGTACCTCCGGGAAAAACAAGATCTCCAACGCACGCTGATCGACAAACTCGCCGCCATCAAAAGCGACTTCCCCACCCACCGCGTCGAATTCATCCGCCAACGCGGCGGCTACGCCATCGAGATCATCACCAACCGCCGCGCGAGCCGCGGCGAGATCGCCAAGGTCGATGCACTCAAGACCCAGCTCGTCACCTTCAACGCCGAGCAAGCGCGGCGCCTCACCGCCCTCGCGTCCGAAAAGGACCGCATCCAAAGCGACCTCACCGCCGCGGTGAAAGCCCGGCTTGGTCCCGCCGATCACTCCCTTGATCTCGATCTGCTGCTCAAGAGTTTTGCCGATCAATTCTCCCGGCAAGAAGCGTGGCAACGCTTTCGCGATTACGACACCGCGCTCTTCGAACCCGGTCTCAGCCCGGAGCAACGCCGACTCCTCTTTGCCGACGCCATCGCGCAGCTTGACCTTCCGCTGCCCCGCGGCTCGCGCGATCCCTGATCGTTGCCCGCGGCCGCATCGCTCCGGCCAAGAACCCCCGCCTCCCTTGGGTCGCGAGCGCCGCCGCCCTCGCGCTCCTCACGATTTTCGGCGCGTTGCTTTTTCGCGGCCGCGCCGAGCTCCGCACCGATATCCGCGTCGCGTCGCCCGTGGTCGCGGATCTCGACGCCGCCCCCGGGACCGCGCCCGAGAGCCTGCCCCTGCGCCGGCGCAGCGGCGGCGGTGGTGCAGGGTCGAGGTTGGTGCTGAACAGACCCGCCGCTTTAGCATCGCTCGGGCCCCCGGTCTGTTACCGAGCAGTTGGGAAAATCCCTTGTCGCGCTCGCGGATTTGTCGCTCTCTGCCAGTTTACCCACTCATGAGTTCTCCCATTGTCGAAAACGTCGTCATCATCGGCACCGGATGCGCCGGCCTCACTGCGGCCATCTACACGGGCCGTGCCAGCCTTAGCCCGCTCGTGCTCGAGGGCCCACTCCCCGGCGGTCAACTCACGACGACCAGCGAAGTCGAAAACTTCCCCGGTTTCCCGCACGGCGTCGATGGTTTCCAGCTCACCCAAAATATGCGCGAGCAAGCCACGCGCTTCGGCACCCGCTTCGAACAAGCACTCGTCGACCGGATCGATTTCACCACGATGCCGCGCAAACTTTTCTGCGGCGACCGGGTGATTCTCGCCAAAACGGTCATCATCGCGACCGGGGCATCCCCTCGCCTCACGGGAATTCCGGGTGAAAAAGAACTCTACGGCGGCAAAGGCGTAACCACCTGCGCGACGTGCGATGGGGCCTTTTACCGCAAAATGGAAGTCGCGGTCCTCGGCGGCGGTGACAGTGCCGCTGAAGAAGCTCTTTTCCTCACCCGGTTTGCCAGCAAAGTTTACCTCGTCCACCGGCGCGACAGTCTCCGCGCTTCGAAGATCATGGCGGATCGCGCGACCTCGCACGAGAAGATCCAAATGGTCTGGGACACCGTCCCGGTCGAGGTCCTCGGCGTGCCAGAAGGCGCGGTCAGCGGCCTGAAGGTCAAAAATTTAAAGACCGGCGCCGAGTCGGTGCTCCCCGTCAAAGGCGTCTTCGTTGCCATCGGCCACATCCCCAACACCGGCCCTTTTACTCCGGCACTGGAAGTGGACGAGGGCGGTTACTTCAAGCCCGCGGCCGGCTCTCAAGTGCAGACCAACGTCCCGGGCATTTACGTCGCAGGCGATTGCTCCGACCACGTCTATCGCCAAGCCATCACCGCCGCCGGTATGGGCTGCGCGGCCGCCATCGAGGCCGAACGCTGGCTCGCCGAGCACCACGCTTAAGCGGGCACGGTTCGCATGGCACTCGCCCCGCTCTGGGCTGAGCTCGAAATCCCGTCCGACTACGCCACCTTTCGCAACCTCACCCTCCAAGTCGAAGCCGGCGTGGGGGAATTGGTTTCGGTCGCACCCGATGGGGATTTTCCGCCCATCCTTTTGACCGTGCCGGCAGCCGCAGCGTGGGCGTCAATGCACCACGCGGCGGCGGGCGCCGGCATCACGTTAATCCCCGTTTCCGGCTTTCGCAGCGTGGCCCGCCAGGGCGAAATTATCCGCGAGAAACTTGCCCGCGGTTTAAACCTGCCCGACATCCTTCGCCTCGTCGCCGCCCCGGGTTACAGCGAGCATCATACCGGACGGGCCATCGACATCACCGCCCCCGACGATCCGCCGCTCGAAGCAGGTTTCGCCCAGACCTCGGCGTTCGAATGGCTCCAAGCCCATGCGCGCGATTTTGGATTCACTCTTTCGTTTCCGCCGGGGAACCCTCACGGGATTGCCTACGAACCTTGGCACTGGCTTTGGCAGCCCTGACTAACAGCAGGCAATCCGACGTGATGCAGCGGAATTGAGATCCGGCGGAGGTTCAGACCAACGGCCCTTAATTTCTAGACGTTTGTCATGGCGAGAGCAGGACCAACGTCGGGCCGTTGGGTGAAGGAGCCGATGAACGCGGTTTGTCATGGCGAGGAGCGCAGCGACGTGGCCATCCATCTGGAATTTTAGCTGGATTGCCGCGCCCGCCAAGCCGGGCTCGCAATGACAAACCTGATGAGTTCATTGGCAGGTGCGCGAAGCGCGCCGGCGCTTCTCACCATGACCGTCTGTTGATCAAGGGACGTTGGTGTCAGACTACTTTTGACGGACATAAAAAGCACCTTGCAAGAGGGCGCTCGCAACTGCGGCCTCAGGGCGTCTCGCCCTTTTGGCGGTCGCCAACTGCGGCGCAGCCGGTGCCGGCACCGCTGCCCGGGGTGATTTACCCAATTTGGCTTTGGCCCTCTTGCCATGAATCGCAGAACGTCCATCCGCGGGTAGCTTCGAAGCCTTTGCCCGCGACGATGATCTGCGGGTTGCCCACCCACGCGAACCGCAGGGCGAGCTCGCGGCAGGGCTGCATCGCTTCGAAAAAAGCGGGATCACAACCATGGCAGAGAGCGCAGCTGTTGAATGTCGGTGACGACCTGGTTGGTTCAATTGATCGCGGTTCGTCTCTCGAGTGCCCGCGCCTCGCGCACGAGGCGTCGCAGCCGCCAACGTTGCCAGCCGCTCACGATGTAGCCCGCGCACTTTGGACTCCCGCAACGACACGGATGCAAACGCCATTCCTTCAGAGCAAAACCGTAGTCAAAGGTCAGTTCCTCCCCCGGCGGAATCTCCCGCCGGGCAATGATCCAAATTCGGCCCCGGATCGTCTCCGCCCGACAATTCGGCGCGCACGAATGGTTGATCAACCGCGCGACATTGCGCCGGGTCCGGCCGTCCAAATCGTGCCGTGCATTCAATTCGAAAATATAGACGCAGTCATCCCCGCCGCGCCGCCCCCGCGCCAATCTGAGTTTCTCCCGCCGCTCCGCTTCGGCCTTCGTGATGCGTTCACCCGTGTATTCGACCACGCGCGTGCCGGCGGGAATCAAGACCCGCGCCCTCACCCCACGGCCGTGAATTGATGAAGCGCCGTGACTGATCCAGCGGGACAGCGCGGCCCGCAGCGGTTTCTTGATGGCGCGTTTCGTTTTCAGCCGGACAACGCAGCCCACCCCCGCCCGACAATCAACGCTCAACTCGCCGCCGGCTCTTCGTCTCCGAGTTTTCCGTGTCCTCCGTGGGTTCCGTGGGCCAATCGCCCGTCTCTCCCCCTTTCAAAAACGCCACGCCACGATCCGACTTTGCTTTTGCCCCTGAGCCATCGGCACCACGCGCCGCTCCGTCACCCCAGCCTGCGCCAACGCCCGCTCAATCAGCGGCAAATGTTCGCCTTTCGAAAGCAGCGTCGTGAACCACCCGCACACCCCCGGACTCTCCACGCTCTCCGCAATCATGCGGCGGATAAAATCAACTTCACCACCCGGGCACCAGAGCTCGGTGTTTTTCCCGCCGAAATTCAAAATGACCGCCGTCGCCCGGCCTCCGTTCAGGTTGCGCACCTTGCGCCTCGCCCCGGCCATCGCCTCCTCCGCCGAGGCGTGAAACGGCGGATTACAGATCGAAGCCGCAAATTTCTCCCCCGCCTCCACCACGCCCCGAAACGCCGCCAACGCCGAACGTTGCCGACGAAACTGCACTCGCCCCGCCAACGCCGCGTTGCCTGCCACAATCTGCTGAGCGTGGGCCAATGCGACCGGGTCGGTGTCCGTCCCCACAAAATTCCAGCCGTAATCATAACCGCCGATGATCGGGTAAACGCAGTTCGCGCCGATTCCGACATCAAGAATCCTGACCTCCCGCCCCCGCGGGATCTTCGCCTCAACCCCGTCGCTCAACAAATCCGCCAAGTGATGCACATAGTCCGCCCGACCGGGAATCGGCGGACACAGATAACCCGCAGGCACGTCCCAAACGTCGATCCCATAGTCCGCTTTCAGCAGCGCCTGGTTGAGCGCCTTGACCGCCGCCGGATCGGCGAAATCGATCGAGACCGTGCCGTGCGAATTCAACCCCACGAAGGGCGCTAATGCGGGTGAGACGTCCGCCAAGCGCTCGAAATCATAGCCGGTCCGATGGCGGTTGCGCGGGTGGAGCCCCGCTTTGATCGAAGGTGTGGGCGACGTGCTGATCCCGGATAGGAAACAGAACCGCGCAGCTTGGAAACCTGATTCTCGCGCCCGCGCTCGCCCTCAAAATTCTGTTTTTTGGCTCTCGCCGCGCGGCCCGTGCCTCCGTAACGAGAAAGCCCTCCGGCTTCCTCCTCCTCCCCCCTGCCCCTATGCTTCCTTTCGCGCTCTCCATCTTCACGGGAGCTTTTCTACTGTTCCAAGTTCAACCGCTGATCGGGAAATTCATCCTTCCTTGGTTTGGCGGCAGCCCGGGCGTATGGACGACCTGTCTGCTTTTTTTCCAAACGTTGCTGCTCGGCGGCTACGCTTACGCTCATTTTTCTTCGACCTACCTCAAGCCGCGCCATCAGGCCGTGCTTCATCTTGCGCTGTTGCTCCTGGCGTTGGTGTTCCTGCCGATCACTCCGGCGGACAGCTGGAAAACTCAAATCGCCGGCGAGCCCACGTGGCACATTCTACTGCTGTTGGTCGCGACCATCGGCCTGCCCTACTTCGTTTTGTCGGCGACCGGCCCCTTGATGCAGCAATGGTTCGGCACCACCCATCCCGGCGCTTCGCCGTATCGGCTCTACGCGCTCTCCAACATCGGCTCGCTCCTCGCGCTGCTGAGTTATCCGATTTTTTTTGAGGTCCGGTTCTCTCGCCTTGAACAGGCCGGACTATGGTCCATCGGCCTGAGCGCGTTTGTCCTCTTGTGCGGCTGGTGCGCGTGGCGAGTGTGGCGCCAGCTGCCGGCCCCCGCGACCGCACGCACCGCCGACGATGCGCCTGAAGCGGCCACTCCTTGGATTCACCGTCTCTTCTGGGTCGCCTTGCCCGCTATCGCCTCCGTCCTCCTCCTCGCGACCACCAACAAGCTCTGCCAAGAGGTCGCCGTGATCCCGTTCCTTTGGGTGCTGCCGCTCGCACTCTATTTGTTGTCCTTCGTCCTCTGCTTCGATCACGCGCGTTGGTATCACCGCCCGACCTTCGCCGCGTTGCTGGTGCTCAGTCTCGCCGCGGTCTGCCTCATGCTTGGGGCCGGCACCGAGGCGCCGATGAAACTTCAAATCGCCGGCTACAACCTCGCGCTCTTCGTCGCCTGCATGGTGTGTCACGGCGAACTCTACCAACTCAAACCGCCACCCCGTCGGCTGACCGGTTATTTTCTCTTCATCTCGGCCGGCGGCGCCCTCGGCGGCCTGCTCGTCGCGATCGTCGCGCCCGCGCTGCTGCAAGAGTTTCACGAGTTCGAAATCGGTCTCGTCGCTCTCGCCGTGGCGTTTGCCGCGCTGGGTTTTGTCCGCCGCAGCCGGGCCTTGGCGCTCGGTGCCATCATCGGCGCTTTGGCCGCCACCTTTGCGATTCCGGGCCTGTTGGCCTCCTTCGACGGCGGCCTTGGTTTCTGGACTGAATTTGTGCTCTTTTTCCAGCTCCAAAAATGGACCGTTATCTTCGGGATCATCGGCGTGCTGGGTTGCTCGTTTGACTTCACCATCGGCCGCTTCGCCAAGGAGTGGCGCTGGCCGCTCGGGCTTCCGGCTATTCTCCTCGCGGGCATCTTGAGCCACGTGCTCTTTCAACATGCCACTCGCGCCGAGACGGCCACGGTGCTCGCCGCCTCGCGTAATTTCTACGGCACGCTCAAGGTCTACGACCACTCCGTCGACGAGCCCGATCAGCACTACCGACTGCTCATGCACGGCGCGACCACCCATGGCCTGCAATTCACCGCGCCCGCCCGCGCCATGCTGCCCTCCACCTACTACGGTCCGACCAGCGGCGTGGGCCTCGCGGTCAAGCACCTCGACCGCCCCGCCGGCATGAAAGTCGGAGTCGTCGGTCTCGGCACCGGGACCATCGCCGCTTACGGCCGCGCCGGGGACACCTACCGCTTTTACGAAATCAACCCCGCCGTCGAGCGGCTCGCCCGCGCCCCGTTCACTTACCTCGCCCAAACCCCGGCCAAGGTCGACGTCATCATGGGCGATGCTCGCCTCGAGCTGGAGCATGAGCTCGACCGCCAGGAGCCGCAAAATTTCGATCTCCTCGCCCTCGACGCCTTCAGCAGCGACGCGATCCCCGTCCATCTCCTCACCGCCGAGGCGCTCGCCCTCTACCTGCGCCACCTCAAGCCCGATGGCGTCATCGCGATCCACATTTCCAACCGTTACCTCGACCTCCAGCCCGTCGTCGAGCGTCTCGCCGACCACCATGGCCTCGCTGTCGCCTGCATCTCCGACGATCCGACCGACGACTGGTGGCAATATTCCACTACGTGGATGCTGCTCACGAAGAGCCTCCCGTTCCTCGCAAAGTCCGAGATCTTGGGCGTCACCGAGGCACCGCCGCTCGATCGCCGCCCGGCCCCGCTCTGGACCGACGATCAAGCGAATCTTTACAGCATTCTGAAGTAGGCTCGGGGCGCGCCGACACGCGACCGCTCGTTCGCGTTTGAGCCCGAAAGAGCCTCGGCTCCCCGATCGCGCTTTGAGCTGCGCACCGACTTGAACGCCGGGCTTGCCGGGGGCGGCCGTTCCCACCAAAGCACTACCCACCCCGTGAAATCAGAGTTCTCCTCCGACACTTTCCCGTCCGCCGATCACCGCTGGTTCAACGACCATGTTCTGCCGCACGAACCTCTGCTGCGCGCGTGGTTGCGCAGCCGGTTCCCGCGCGGCGTCGATCTCGACGACCTCGTGCAAGAATCGTTCGCCCGCGTCCTCCGCGCCCGCGCCAACGGCGCGGCGATGCGCTCACCCAAGGCGTTTTTCTTCGCCACGGCCCGCAACCTCGCCCTCGACGTTCTGCGCCATCGCCACGTTTCCGGCCAAGATACCTTAGTGCCTTTCGATTCGTTGAACGTCCTAGATGATAGTGAAAGCATTCCCGAAACCGTCGACCGCACCGAAAAACTCGAACGCTTGACCTTGGCCATCCAATCCCTGCCTGAACGCTGCCGCGAGGTCATGACCTTGCGCAAAGTCTACGGACTGCCCCAAAAGGAGATCGCGGCGCGCCTCGGCATTTCAGAGTGCACCGTCTCTGCACAGCTCACCATCGGCGTGCGCAAGTGCACAGAATCGTTCGCCCGCGACCGCCGCGAAGAGGGGCTGCGGTGAGCATTCCCACGCCCGATGAACAAGCCGCCGAGTGGCTCGTCCGGCGCGACCGCGGTCTCACGCCGGCCGAGCAAGACGATTTTTTCCAGTGGCTGGCCGCCGCCCCGCACCACGGTGATGCCCTTGCCCGTCAACAGGCGACGTGGCGCGAACTCGATCTCCTCTCCGACTGGCGTCCGGAGCACGCACCCGAGCCAAATCCTGCGCTCCTCGCTCCACCGCGCCGCGCTGCACGCCGCCCTTTCCGCTGGCTTGTCCCCGTTGCGCTCGCCTCCGCTGCGGCCGTTGTGACCGTCTTCTTCTTCCGCGACGCCCGGTCACATTCGCTGATGGTGGCGGAAAGAATCGCCGTCGCTGTCGGCTACGAACAACGGCTCCTAAACGATGGTTCCCTGCTCGAACTCAACCGGGGCGCCTCCGTCGTCGTCGCCTACACCGCCGCCGAGCGCCGCGTGCTCCTGTTGACCGGTGAGGCGCGCTTCACCGTCGCGAAGAATCCCACCCGCCCGTTTATCGTCAGCGCCGCCGGCGTCGAGACGCGGGCCCTCGGCACCGCCTTCAATGTTCGGCTTGCTGCCGGGTCCGTGGAGGTCCTCGTCACCGAGGGCCGCGTGCAAGTCGCGCCATCAGCACCGACCCCGGCGCCTCTGCCCATGTTGGGGGTCGGCGAAAAACTCACCGTTCCGCTGGTGAACAACCGGGGCCGGAACTCGGCTCCCGCCGCTCTGGTGCCCGTGGCCGTCGGGGCCGAAGAAATCGCCCGCGCCTTGGCGTGGCAGCCCCGCCTGCTTCAGTTTTCGTCCGCGCCCTTGGCCGAAGTCGTAGCCGAGTTCAACCGGCACAACACCCTCCAACTCGCCTTGGCCGATCCGGCGTTGGCCGCCCTCCCTGTGACGACGTCGTTTCGCTCCGATAATGCCGAAGGATTCGTGCGCCTCCTTGAGCTCACTGCGGGCGTCCAAGCCGAACGCCGGGGCGACACCATTTCGCTCAGACTCGCGAATTCACGTTAGTGTCTCTCGGGTCGTGGGCCGTCTTGTTAAAACAATGTTCCCACTTATGCCCCACCCCACCCGCTTCGCGCGTTGGCTCTTGGCCGCCGTCTTAATCTTGTCGCTCAGCGTTCGCTCGTCTCGCGCGAACCCGGCACCACAGCGCTTTGATATTCCAGCTGGAGATGCGGCCACCGCGCTTCGCCTCGCGGCCCAACAGGCCGGCCGCGAGATCATGTTTCCCGCCGCCATCGTGCAAGGCGTTCGCGTCGCCGCCGTCCGCGGCGAATTCACGGTTACTGAAGCCGTCACCCGCATGCTCGCCGGCACCGATTTGCAGCTCGTGAACGACGCCGGTTCCTCCGCCTTGGCCGTTGGCCGCGCCCCTTCGGCTGCGACCCCACGAAACCCTAGGCTCTTGCAGCCGACCTTAACCGCCGCGCTCGACGAGGAGGTCATCACGCTGACCCCGTTCCAAGTTGGCGCCGACGACAACACCGGCTGGGCTCCCTCCGAAACGCTGGCCGGCACGCGCTTCAAAACGAAACTCTCCGATTTGGCGTCCCAGATCGATGTCTTCACCCTCGATTTCATGGAGGAGTTTGGATTCACCAGCATCGAATCCGCCTCCGTTTACTCGCTCAACATTGAGAATAGCACCGAGTTTGTGAACAACGTGGAATCCAAGGGAGGCGGCGAAGGTGACCTGCGGGTACGCGGCATTGGCCAAGCGCGAAGGACCCGAGAATTTTTCGCGGCCAACTCCCGTTCGGACAATTACAACTTGGAGCGCGTCACCCTCGCCTCCGGGCCGAACCCGATGATGTTCGGCATCGGGGCTCCGACCGGCGCCGTCGATTCGAGCTTGGCCCGGCCGATCATGAATCGAAACACCCGCCAGTTGAAGACGCAGTTCGATAGCTTCGGCGGCATTCGCGGCGAGCTGCACCTCAACCAAACTCTGGTCCAAAACAAATTGGCCTTCCGCGGAGCTCTCCTCGCCGACAACAAGAAATTCTACCCGCGCCCCTCCATCGACCGGGAGCGCCGGGGCTACGCCGCGCTGCTCTACAAACCGTTTAAAAAAACCCAATTCAGCGTTCACTACGAAAACGTGACCGGGCACGGCCGGACGCCCTCACGCGTTCCTCCGTTGGACCGGGTTCGCGTCTGGGACCAAGCCGGGAATCTGGGTTCCGCCCTCGGCAACCGCCCGATCTTTTCCAACACTCTCGCCTGGCAAACCGGGCGACCCGCCGGGGGCGGCTTGCCCGCGATCGGGGCGAAGGTGAATCCGGATGACCGGGTTTTCAGCACGTCGGGCGACGGCGCCATCAGCGTGGTCGGTGGCAACAATCCCGCCGGCGTCCGTCCCTTTGGTTCGTTTTACTCGGTCGGCGTCCAAAACATCGCCGACAACGGGCGATGGCCAGGGATCGTCGATCCGGTCAATGCCGGCACCACGCGCGGCGTTTCGCTGCTGAATGACGACTATTATCCCCGCGACGCCAGCTACCATTACTTCACCGATTTCGGCGACCGCGACGCGTCGATTGTGAACCTATTTTTCAACCAGGAGATTTTAAAAGATCTTCATTTCGAGGCCGGCTATCAGCGCGAAGCTAACCAGAATTTTGGCGCCAGTTACATGGCCGGCGGCAACGGCGGCCTTAACTTGAACGTCGATCCCAACCGATTCCTCGCCGACGGCGTCACCCCCAATCCCTATGCGGGAAAGCTCTACTTCGACGGACTGGCCGGGTTCGATCACGGCTGGGCCAAAAGCGACGAATGGCGCGCCGCGCTCTCGTATGAGCTCGATTTCAAGGAACGCTCCAAGCACCGGTTTTTGCGCAGCTTGGGCCGGCACCGCATCGCCGGCATCGTCTCCGCGATCGAGTCGAAGAACCTCAATCAAGAATACCGCTACAACCTCCAGCCGAAGATCGAAAACGGACGGATGCGCGATCCGGTTTTCAGCGGAGTGAACTACAACATTGAGCCCGACGGACGCCGAGGGCTTGGGCCTTTGGGCAGCGGTTACACCGCCGCTTCCAACAACCGCGTGGTCAACTTCCGGTCCTATGTCGGGCAAGATTTGGGTTTCGTGCCCCGCGTCGATGGCTACCAGATCGGGGAAGCCTGGAACATTACCGACAACAACCGCGAGGTCTGGACCGTCGATCCGAGGAACGCGGGCGTCGGCACCCAGGGCGAGCGCCTCATCACTGGGCGGAACACGGGCGGCACCCACACCGAATTCGGCACCAAGCTTTTCTCATACCAAGGTTACCTGCTCGAAGACCGCGTGGTGCTGACCTACGGGCGGCGCGAGGATTCAAACAACACGGCGCGGTCGGCCGCTCCGGCGGTCCTGTGGCGAAACCCCGAAACCGGGCAAGTCATCTCAGCCGCCTCCGCCGGCTACCAAGCCCACATCGATCACTACGGCTTCGACAAAATGGACCCCGCGACTGAGGCCGTCGGAACCACCACGCTGAAGGGCATCGTGGTCCATCCGTTCCGCGACTGGCGCTGGAAGCTTCCCTTGGGCGCAGACCTCTCGCTCATGTTCACCGAGTCGAATACCTTCGCGCCGAACACCACCTCCCGAAATCCCGACGGCAGCTTCATGGCGAGCGAACGGGGCGAAGGCACCGACCAAGGCTTCCGCCTCGGCCTCTTCGAGGGTCGCTTCAATCTGCGGTATAACGAGTATGATGTCGCCTCGTCGCCGACCCGGCTTGGCGCACTCTTCGCCGGCATCCGGGGGGCGATGCGGAATGTGATGAAAGACATCACCCGGGCCATGGTGGCCAACGAGGCTGATTTCCGGGCAAAATTTCCTGCTTGGCCTCTGCAAGGCCAAGGCGAGCCCAAATTCGCCTACCCGTTTGCGGCCGCGAACAACGGCGGATTCGAAACGATGAATTTCTTCAATTACCTCGATCCTTACGCGGTCACCGCCGATACCGCCGCTAAGGGTCGAGAGATCACGATGCAGTGGAAGCCGACCAGAAATCTGGATCTCCGCCTCACTTGGAATCAGCAGGAAGTCGTCCAGACCAAAATCGCCACGCAATGGATCCAGTTCGCCGACGAGTTCGAGCGCATCATGGATAAAACCCTATTCACCGAGGGTTACGTCCCGGGGGACACGGAAGCCATTTACCGCAATCCCTCGGGCTTCGACATGGACGGAGACGGCGTCATCCGCCAATACACGTGGAACGCGATTCCGATCGGGGCCGGCGCCGGCCAGACCGTGCCCCAAAACATCGCCTCGGCCAACACCCCGTGGGGCCGGAATGACGACCTCTTCGCGGGCGGTTGGACCGGTCAGACGATGAAAGAGAATTGGATCTCCAATGTGCGCAACGGCAACTCCGGCGTTCCCGTATTGCAGGCCTACAACGGACGCCCCAACGAATTCACGCGCGACAATCGCGCCAACCTCAACGCCATGTATCGCTTCAGCGAAGGCGCGTTGAAGGGCTTGCGCGTCGGTGCCGGCTACCGGTGGCGGGCGCCTGCGGCCATCGGCTTCGGCGTCAAGCGGATCAACGGCGTGGCCGTGCCAGATGTGGACATCATCCAAAAAGGAAAAGCGGAGACCGCCGTCGACTTGTCCTTTGGCTACACGGGCAAATCAAACTGGCTCGGAAATCGGCGATACAGTCTGGCGCTGAACGTCCGGAACGCGTTCCCGCAAGATCGCTACGACACCCGAAATCGTGACTTCTTTAACGGGAATTCGCTCACCACGGTCCGCCTGATCCCGCGTCAGTTTATCCTCTCCTACGAAATCGACCTCTGAGCCACCCGATGAACGAACCCATCAACCGCCGCACCGCGCTCAAACTCATTGCCACCGCCACCGTCGTCGGTGCGACCTCCGGTCTCAGATCGAACGCTGCAACGACCGCGGCAAGTCCTTCGCCCGATCCCGGCAAGAGCGATCCTTGGCGCCGAACTCACGACCGCGTTTTTCTCGGGGGTGCGTTCTGGGCCAATCCCATGGAGGATTGGCAAATCGCCGATGGCGGCGTGGAGTGCCGGAGTCTGGGCGGAAATCGCAGCATTCACTCGCTGACGCATCAAATCACGAGCCCGTTAAAGGGCTTCGCGATGTCGGTGCAGCTCTCGCAACTCGAGGTGCAAGGCATCGACGCCGGCGCCGGCTTCCGCCTCGGCGTGCGGAGCGAGCTCAACGAATATCGCAGCAACTGTTTCGTCGCCCGCGGCCTCAACGCCGGGGTCGCCGACGGCCAGTTGCGGCTCGGATCGAAGTCGGCGCCGTTGCCCCCCGGAACCAGCCTCAAAAAAATCGATCTCTTGCTTAACGGCGTCGCCAGCGGAACGGACGTCGCCCTGACGCTCGAAGCGCGCGAGGTCGACACCGGCGCGAGCCTCGCCAAGCTCACCCACCTCACCCCAACCGACAGCCTGCTGGGCAACGTTGCCCTCGTCAGCAATTACGGCGCAGATGACTCGCAGAACGCGGGCAAGAAAGCGGTCAAAAACGCGAATCCGGGCCGCTCGCGTTACCGCTTCACCGCTTGGAAACTGGCCGGCGAGGCTTTCACCATTTCGGACCGCCAACGCTTTGGCCCGATCCTGTGGTCCATGTATTCACTGAGTGATTCGCGGACTGCGGAAGGCTGGATCATGAAACTCAGCGCGCTCACCGGTCCCATGGGACGCGACGACAGCCAAGTCGTGGAACTGCACGTGCAGCGCAACGGTGCTTGGCAATCGCTGGGCGAGGCCAACCTCGATCCCGACGCCTGGGTCGCCACATTCCGCGTTCCAAAATGGGACGAAAAAGCCGCCGTGCCCTACAAACTCGTCTACCGCGAAAAGCACCGCGATGGCACCGTCACGCCGGACGAGTGGACCGGCACGATCTTAGCCAATCCCGTCGGCCGACCGCTGCGCTTGGCCGCGATGACCTGCCAAAACGACTACGGATTCCCCTATGAACCCGTCGCCCGCAACGTCGCAAAACTGAAGCCCGATCTGGTGTTCTTTTCCGGCGACCAAATCTACGAGAGCCACGGCGGCTTCGGCATCATCCGCGAGCCGGCGGCACCCGCGATCCTCAACTACCTGCGGAAATTTTATCAATTCGGCTGGGCGTTTCGCGACGTGATGCGCCATGCGCCCACAATTTGCATCCCCGACGATCACGACGTTTTCCAAGGCAACATCTGGGGCGAGGGCGGCGCCAAGATGTCGATCACCGCTGCTGATCCCGGCGCCTCATCGAAGGGCGGCTACATCGAGCCCGCCCGCATGGTGAACGCCGTGCATCGGACCAACGTCTCGCACCACCCGGACCCGTTTGACCCGACGCCGAGCAAACAGGACATCAGCGTTTACTACGGAGACATGGTCTATGGTGGCGTGAGTTTCGCGATCCTCGCCGATCGCCAGTGGAAGAGCGGGCCCGAGCGCGTAAAGACCGGTGGTCCGCGAGCCGATCATGTGACCGATCCTAATTTCGACACCCGCACCCTCGACCAACCGGGCTTGGTTCTGCTCGGCGAACGGCAGGAAGCGTTCTTGAAAGAATGGGCGCAGGACTGGCGCGGGCACTCGCTCAAAGCCGTGCTCAGCCAGACGGTGTTTGCCGCCGTCGCCACGCACCACGGGCGGTTGGATGGGTTTCTCAAAGGCGACCTCGACTCCGGCGCGTGGCCGCAAACCGCGCGCAATCGAGCCATCGACCTTCTCCGCCCGGCGATGGCCCTGCACATCAACGGCGACCAGCACCTCGCGACCCTCGCCCAATACGGCGTCGGCCAACAGCGCGACAGCATGTGGTCCTTCTGCACACCCGCGATCGCGGCCGGCTACCCGCGCTGGTGGCGCCCGGACGATGCGGGTATGCCACACACGAAACGCCCCAAGCACGGCCTCGCCAACACGGGCGAATTCCTCGATGGCTTCGGCAACAAGGTATACGTCTACGCCGTCGGCAATCCTGAGGTCGGCCAAGCGACGAATCGTTATGACCGCGCCCACGAGAAGGGCAGCGGGTTCGGCTTCGTCACCTTCGATCCGGCGAAAAAAACCTACACCGTCGAATCGTTCCGTTTCCTCATCGATCCCACCGACGGGAAAGCTTCCAACCAGTTTCCCGGTTGGCCCGTGACGATTCACCAAACCGAAAACCGCGGTGAAAACCGCCTCGACTAACCATGGATCGCCGCACCTTCCTGCGCACCGGCTCAACCCTCACCGCTGCATCGTTGTTGATGCCCACCACATCGCTCTTCGCCGCCACGCCGCCGAAATTTTCCCTGAATTACGCGCCGCACCCAGGCACGTTCAAAAGCAAAGGAGGCGAAGACTATCTCGATCAAGTGCGCTTCGCCGCCGACCAAGGCTTCACCGCTTGGGAGGACAACGGCATCAAGCGACAGACTCCTGAAATGCAGGAGAAAATCGGCGCTGAGCTGGCCCGCCTCGGAATGACTATGGGCGTGTTTGTCGCCTACGGCAGCTTTGATCGACCCACGTTTGTCCGAAAGGACAAGGCAGCGTGGGACGAAGTCACCCGAACCGTCAGCGATTCGGTCGCCGTTGCGAGACGCATCGGTGCGACTTGGATGACCGTGGTGCCCGGGTCGGTTGACCAGCAGCACAAGGATGATCCCAAGTGGAACCAATTCGGCGGGCCGCGTCTCGCTGAGGGGTACCAATTTGCCAACGCGATCGAGCTCTTGCGCGGGCTGAGCGCGCTGTTGGAACCGCACAAACTGGTCATGGTTCTGGAGCCACTGAACTGGCACGCCAACCACGGCGGCACGTTCCTGACCCGCAGCGATCAGGCGTATGCGATCTGCAAGGCCGTCAACAGTCCGTCCTGCAAGATCCTGTTCGACCTCTACCACCAGCAAATCACTGAGGGTAACCTCATCCCCAACCTTGATGCCTGCTGGGACGAGATCGCCTACCTGCAATCAGGCGACAATCCCGGCCGTAAAGAGCCCGGTACCGGCGAAATCAATTACCGCAACGTCTTCCAGCACGTTTACAAAAAAGGCTTCAAGGGCGTCATCGGCATGGAGCACGGCAACGCCAAACCGGGAGCCGAAGGCGAACAAGCCGTGATTGATGCCTACCGCGCGGCCGACGCTTTTGCCCGTTAGCTCACCCGCTCTTTTCCAACCCCGCTGAGCGAGTTCTCTGATGATCTCCCGGATCGAACACGCCGGGACTAACCGCCTGCGCGTCGTCGCCCGCCTCTCCACCAGCCTCGGCGGTGCTATCAACATCTTTCCCTTCGGCTCCCCAGCCTAAGCCCTGCACCGAGCCCTTGCATAAACTGCCGCCGAGACTCCTCGCATGCCGAAATTCGCCGCCAACCTCACCCTGCTCTCCACCGAGGCGCCCTTCATGGCACGCTTCGCTTTGGCTCGCGCGTCCGGTTCCGCCCACGTCGAGGATCTGTTTCCCGCTGCTTTCAAAGCCGGGGAACTGAAAACCGACCTGACAAAGCACAGTCTGCAGGAAGTCCTCTTCAATTTGCCCGCCGGCGATTGGGCGGCTGACGACGGCCCGAACGATCACTTCACTTGTAACCGATTTTGAGTAGGTGCGTCTGAGCACCGCTAGGCGCTCACGTCGCCCGAATCCTCACTGTTCAACCACGCATCATGAATTCCGACCTTACCGCCTTCGCGCCCAGCCGCCGCCATTTCCTGCGGGCCACCGGCATCAGTCTTGCCCTTCCCTTGCTGGAATCTCTCAGCGGACGCGTCTTCGCCCAAAACTCAGCCGTCGGCGCCCTGCCCGGCAAAGCGGCCGGCACGACCCGGCCCAAGCGCATGGTGTGCGTCGGCAACATGCTCGGGTTTCACCCGCCGACGTTTTTTCCCACCCAGACCGGCCGCGACTACGAACTGCCCACCGTTCTCGAATTTCTCCAACCGCTTAAGCCAGAGGTCTCCATTTTCTCCGGCCTCGATCATGGCGTAAAAGGCGGGCACTTCGCGATCAGCTCATTTCTGAGCGGCGTGCGCACGGCCGATGCGAAAGGGATGCCCGAGGGCAACCTCACCCTCGACCAACGCGCGGCAGAGACGATGGGCGGCGCCACGCGGTTCTCATCGCTCGCGCTGGGTTCCGAGAGCGGGATTCATGGCGGTTGCATGATGTCGTGGACGCGCAGTGGCACCCGCGTGCCGCCCATCAGCACACCACGCGAACTTTTCCGAAAACTGTTTGTGTCAGACGGTGCCGCGCAAATCGCGAGCTCGACGGACCGCCTCAATCTCAAGGGCTCCATCCTCGACGCGGTGCAAGGCGACGCAAAATCCCTCGAACGTCACCTCGGCCAGCGCGACAAAGAGAAGCTCGAAGAGTATTTCACGTCGGTGCGCGACGTGGAGAAGCAGATCGAACTGCGCCGCCAGTGGGCGCACGTCCCGAAGCCCGATCCAAAAATGAAAGAGCCCAACAACAAGGGCTTCGTCTCCGACCTCCCGCTCATGTATGACCTGATTGCGCTCGCGCTGCAGACCGACTCGACCCGCATCGCGACGTTCGAGATCGGCGGCGACTTCGAGGCCAATGCCTTCGGACTGAACGGCGGGTATCATGCCTTTTCCCATCACGGCCAACGTCCAGAAGCGATCGCCGCTCTCATCAAGATGGAGCGTTATCAAGTCGAACAGTTCGCCCGCTTCCTCACCAAACTTCGGAGCACCGCAGACGGACCCGGCAGCCTCTTGGATCATTCTATGGTTCTTTTCGGCAGCGGCATGGGCAACGCCAACTCCCACACCAACGGGAATCTCCCGGTCATTTTTGCCGGCGGCGGCTTTAAGCACGGCGAGCACAAAGCCTATCCGGAAAAAGGCCTCGGCCGGCAGCCGCTGTGCAATCTTTATTTGTCCATGCTTCAGCGCTTCGGTCTCGAGGTGAACAAATTTGGCACCAGCACCGGCCCCCTCACTGGCCTCACATAAACGTTTTCGGACCTCCTGATTCCCGCTCAAGACCTATGCTTCGTTGCTCGCTCCTCTTCTCCGTCGTGCTGCTCGCGACGACGGCAACCCCGGTAGCTGCCGCGTCCAGCGACGCGGTCGTAAAAAGCTTC
>CAMBRG010000009.1 GCA_945869845.1 Opitutus sp. GAS368
GTATCGACCGCGGGGTCGCGCTTGATCAGGCGATAGTTGATGGAGACGACGGAGATGCCCGCCTTGAGCAGAGCGTCGACATCAGCGAACTTCTCGGCGCGCTCCTTGCTGCCGCCGACCCAGCCGCCGCCGTGAATGATAAAGACGAGCGGGGTCGGTGTGGCTGATTCGGCTTTCCAGAAGTCGAGCACTTGGCGTTCGTGGTCGCCGTAGCGCACGTTCGCCGCGGTAGGCTTGGGCAAGTTGGCTGAATAGGCGTCGCCCACGGGTGCGGTGGCCTTGGCCTTCTTGGTTGGAGATTTGGGCTTGGGAGCGTCTTGGGCGCCGAGCGAGACGGCGCAGGCGAGGGCGAGGATAGTGAGAAAGCGCATGGACTTGGATTGGTCTTAGTTGCCGGCCTTGACGAACTCTTCTTTCGAGCGGCGTCCGTCCTTATCCGGATCGAAGCGGACGAAGCGGGCCGGGGCATCGGCTTTATCGGCAATGTGCGGAATGAACTCCTCCTTGCTCAGGAAGCCGTCCGTATCCTTGCCCCGTGACCCGAAGACCTTCGAACGGTCGAGGGTAGATTTGGACTTCGTTGCGGTCTTCGGCCCTGCTTTGATTGCGCCAGCGACGAACTGGTCGCTGGCCGGGCTGGCGGGCAGGGTCTTCGCCCAAGCGCGGGCCTTGGCGGGGAGTTCTTTACTGATAGGGGACAGGATTGTCAGGGGGATAGGGTCCGGAAGGGGTTAAAGCCGAGGCCGTCGGCGAGGATGACAACGATGTTGGGGCGGGCAGGCGTCGGCGCGTCGGCGCAGCGGCGGAGACGGCTGCTCAGGCCACGAAGGCGGCGGCATAGATGGGCAAGATTTTTATATCGTGGCGGGATCAGAACGTGAAGCGCGCGCTGAACGCATAATTCGTCGGCGGGTTGACGGCGGCGCGGAAGAGTTGGCCGTCGGGGTCGCGACGGACGAGGGTGTAGTCTTTTTGCTGGAGGAGATTGGTGGCGTTGAATTGGAAATCGACGCCGGCGCGGCCGAGCCATTGGGGCAGGCGCGTGCGGTAGCCGAGGAGCGCGTCGGCTTCACGGCGAACTTTGGCCTTGAAGAGCGAGCCCGCGGTGCTTCGGCCGATCACGGGCGCGCTTCCGTAGCTGAGGCCGCCACCGATGAAAGCCCCCTTGAGCCGGCCGGTGGTGAAATCGTAACGCGTGAAGGCGCGCGCCTCGAGCTCGCGGTGGCCAATGGTACCGGTGTTTTCCACGGCGGTGGTGGCGGCGAGCCAGTTCTGATAGTTGATGATCTCCTGAGCGACGGAGACGCCAGCGGTGGTCTGGAGATTCTGCGCCGCGGGATTCTGCCATAGCGGGACGACGCGGGCGGCGGCGGCGCGGCTGCGCTTGAGCATATTGGTCTGGACGGACGCGGTTTTCGAAACGTTGACGATCACGCGCCAGGCGGGAGTGACATTGCCGGTGAAACTGAGCTCGTAGCCGTCGGTCGCAAGATCGACCAAGTCGAACGCGCCGCCGACGAAACGTGGGACGTTGGCGGGGTTGACGAGACCCGTGGCGAGCTGGGCGTCCATGATACGATCGTTGCGCTCGGAGACGTTGCCCGCGGCAAACGCGGCTGCTTGATCGACGGACGTGGTGCTGAACCACCCGGCGCGGAGAAAAGCGCGGCCGCCGAAGAGCGATACCATGACACCGGCGTCGCGGCCCTGGCCGGAATTCAGCGGGAAGGGCGAGTCGTCGGGGATAAGTGTTTGGGTGGTGCCGGGTGGCTGGGCGTTCTCGGAATAGTTGTAGTAGGCGGAGAGCCACTTGGTGGCCTTGGCGACAACGCCGAAGCTGCGGCGCTCGAAATCGTAGGGCTGCGCAGATGGGGCGGCGCCGAGGAAGCGCAGTTCGCCGAACGAATCGGGGCGGGCGGCAACCTGCGTGTTGGGGCTGTTAGTCGGGCGCGCGTAGTTGATCACCTCGGTGTAGCGCCAGCCGGCGGTGGTGATGAGGCGGTCGTTGAAGAAGTAGCTCTGGAGCGCGAGCAGGCGGGTGTCGCCGTGGCCCCACTGGTCGTTGCGCTCGTTGTAGGCCCACGCCGTGGTGAACGTCCGCGCCGGTGCGTTGGGATCGACGACGGCGGTGAAGGTGCGCGGCACGCGGCGGAAATCGGGCGCGGCGAACTGGGAGCTGTCGGCGGGGTTGGTGATGTAGCGGCGGGTCCAGAGCTGGTTGGCGGCGTTCTGCGGCTGGGCGTTGAACGGCGAGCCGTCGGCCACGAGGAAGGCGACGTGGCGCGGGTTGCCAGAACTGTCGCGACTCGCGAGGGCGGAGAGGTTGTGCCGTCCGAATTTCCCGAGATCGAGCTGGTAGGAAGTGGTAAGCCGGAAGCGCTCGCCGCTGTCGCGCGCGCGCCGAAGAATCCAGCGCGTATCCGAATAGTAGAGACCAGCGTAGGGATTGGCGGCGCCGTCGCGGAAGGTGTTGCCGGGCTCGCCGAGGAGGCGATACACGTCGTGCGTGGTGTCGTAGACATCGTGGTCGCGCAGATCGTTCACGGCGGCGAACTCGACGAAGAAGTCTTTGAACGGCTCGGCTTCGACCACGGCGCCGACGAGCTTTTGTTTGTATTCACTGGTGCCGCCCGGGCCGGAGAAACTCGCGGTTTGCGGAAACGGCGCCCGCGGCTCGAACGCCGCCCAGTCGCCAGGGAGGACGACGGAGTTGACGCGGTTGGCGGCGGGTTGGCTGAAGACGGTCTGCGAGAAATTGCGGACGGTATCGTCGTTGCCAATGAACGTGAGGCGCGTGGTGGCGGCGCGTTTGCCGATGCCGAGCGGGGTGTTGGCGGCGGCGAGGCCATTGACGATCGATGAACCGCTCGTGCGCCAGAGCGAGACGCTGTCGAACGGGGCGTAAAGGCGCGTGAGCGAGTTCTTCACGTGGCCGTATTCGACCTCGGCACGGACCGTGAGTTTGTCCCAGGGGCGCCAGGTGCCGGTGAGGTGGAGGCGCCGGCCCTCGGCAAATGAGTCTTCCTGCCAGCCGTCCGTGTCGTGGTGAAGCAAGTTGACGCGCAGGGCCGCGCGGGCGCCGAGGCGGTGGTTGTGATCGAGGGTCGCGCGGCGGAGGCCGACGTTGTCGGTGGTGAGACCGATCTGCGTGAAGGTGCGTTGCACGCGTGCAGTTTTTGTAGAGGTATTCAGGATACCGCCGGCGCCGCCGAGGCCGAAGAGAATGGCGTTGGGGCCGCGGGCTTCCTCGAAGCGCTCGGCGTTGTAGGTATCGGGAATAATCGAACTGCCGAAATAATTGCGCGAGCGCGACGCCTGCTGACCGCGGATGCGGAACTGAAAGCCGCCGGTGTCCATCGCGATGCCCTGCGCGGCGGCCGTTTGGTCGGTGCGCTCAGGCACGGCGGCGGAGGAGTAGCGCATGAGATCCGCCTCGTTGAAGGCGTTGAGGTCGGCCATGAACTCGGGCGTGAAGACCGAGATGGCATTGGGCACGTCGGCGAGGTTTGTGCGCAGGCGCGAGCCGGCGAGGGTGTCGTTGGCGAGGTAGCCGACGTCCTTGTTTGTCGAGACGGAGAAAGGCGTGAGCACGATGGGGTCGCCGTTGGGTGTGGCCGGAGCGGGGGCACTCGCGGCGTGGGTTTGGAGAGCGGGGATGGCGAGTGTGAGTAGGGCAATGAGGCGCATGGGGAGCAGGGATGAGGGTGGGTAAGTGCCCAGTGCCTCAAGGGCGGGGCGAGAAGAATCTTGTGAGCCTGTGAGCGGCTCAACAAGTACGGGCCGCATACATTGAGCTGACGATTTTCCACATCGGCGGTCCCGGCTCGCACGCGTCGTGCGACGATGGACTTGGGGCGGATAGAAAATTCGGTGAAAGGGAAAAGTGAAAGACGCAGAATAAACGATTGGCGAGGACCTGCGGAAATCGTATATCACTTATTGGGGTCTGGATTTTCAGGGGGATTGGGTCCGCGAGGGTTGTACTGATAGGGGACTTTAACTTAGCGCCTTTCCAACCTGAACCTTTTTTAGCTCTAAGCAAGATGCGCCAAAAACCAGCAAAATCCGGCTCCCTCTTTGTGTCGGCTCCGGCTTGAGCGCAACCCTAGTCGATCGGAATCCGGTAGACGAACGCATCCGACGTCCAATCACGCGACTCAGCCTGCGAATGTTGAAACAGACGACTCATATGCAGCACGATCTCACCGCTGCTCCGGTCCTCCACGGCCGAAAAATTCGATAGCGCCAGGTCGGGGCTGTCACCGAGCTGACGATCGTCGACCATCCGCACCGACTCCTGCCGCAGTAAACCGGTTCTTCGATCAACTTCACCCACCACAAACGGGTATCGCGGCCGATTGCCGACGGGATTTTCCGGCGTCAGATTGCCGAGCCAGAAGATCCGGCCGGTGGAATGCATGACGAGTTGTGAGCAGGAGGCCGGCGAAAAAAAACTCGCGCCACCCACATAAGTCCAGGGAACAGGCTTGGTCCAGGTTCGGCCGCGGTCGCTCGAATACGCGGCCCAGCGTCGTCCGGGAAGCTCCGGCTTCTTGTCGTTCGATCCGCGCAAGACCATCAGCAAACGTCCGTCCTCCAGTTGCGCCAGCGTGGGTTCATCCATGCCGCGGGTTGAGAGCTTCGGATCGGCTTTCACCAATTGGGAAAGCTCCCATTCCAGATGCCGCCCATCTGCCGCCCAACGCCCATGCAGCACCGCAGCATCCGTGTAGGTGTAACCACCGCCCGGATTGTAATAGTTTCCGTCCGGTCCTGCGGGCGTGATGATGACCGGCAGCAGAAGGGTCCCGTCCGCCAAAAACAGCGGCACTGAAGCCGTGTCTCCAATCATGAAGCAGGTTTGGCCGGTCTTGACGCCCGGCAAGGGATGGCTGGGGGAAAACTCCGCGCCGCGATGAATGATTTGCTCGTCGAGATACCACGTCAGCCCGCCATCCGTGGAAGCGCTGTAGAATACCACCCACTGTCGCATCCCCTCCAGCGGTTCGTCCGTGGGCAGCACTCCTTCAATTCGGAACCGAAGAAACCGGCCGGTGTGCGGATCCAAGCAGGCGCCGCGCAACATCCGGCGCAACTTGCCCTGCGGTCGAATTTCCTCGGTGCGAACTTCTCCACCCGCCGTCCAAGTTTGGCCGTTGTCTTGAGAATAGCGGAAAAACGCGACATCACTCGTATCGGAACGCGACATCAATTGGTGCATCGAGATGAGATCGAGACCGCTGGGTCTAGTGTAATAACTGCTCGCGAGCACGGCGACGCCGGGCTTCGGCGATTTCAAGAACACTTCGCGTCGGATTTCCCCCGCCGCGGCCGCCGGCGACGCCAACCACCAGAAAGCCAGCATCAGCCCACCGCCGCCCCGCAGGAGCTGCCGGACAGACGAGAAAGGTAGCGACGGAGCGGCCGACAGCGTGGCGCGGTAGATCTTAGCAAAGTCGCGTCCAGCCGGTGGAGGCGCGGGCGGGGTGGAGTCAGGCATGACGGCGGTGGGCTTGGGCGGAGGTGCGATCCGAGGGAGCGTTTGGGTGGAAGATGAGTTCACCGGTAGCCTTCACGACAAAAGAGTGGCCCGAACCCGCCATCGGGACGACGATTATTTTGAAGGGCGGGTTATGGCCGCGAATGGCCATGTAGAAGCCGGGATGGAGAAAGGGGAGGCAGCTGATAGAAATACGGACCTCACGAAGATATCGGAACGGAAGTTGGCCCGCGAATTACGCGAATAGGCGCGAATTCGGAATAATTCGGTCTTTTGCAGAGAGCCGAAAGCAAGCGACGAGGGAGAGAGAGCAGAAACTCGGTCGATTCAAGGGTTCTGCCCGTTGCCGCCGCGCGGTTCAGGCGATGAGCGGATTCTCCCAACTTACCCCGGCGAGGCGGGCGAAGTCGGTGTCGGCGCTGTGGACGATGGCGCCGTATTCCAAGGCGAGGGCGGCGATTTGGGCGTCGGTGACGAGGTTGCCGCCGGTGCCGGCTTTGGTGAGGAGGCGGCAGACCGCTTCTATGTGGCTTGGGCCGGCGACAAGGAGGCGGACGTTGGGGCGAGCCAGCCAAGAGGTGATGTGTTGGCCGGCTTCGCGGACGGTCAGCGGGTTTTCGAAGACTTTGCCGTGGGTGGACAGGCGAAGGAACGCGAAGACGACGACGGGGCAGAGCCCGATGGGTTCGATGTCGGAGAGCAAAGCGGACCACCAGCGCGCTGATTTCCGGTGAAAGGGGCTCTCGGAGTCGTAGGCGTAGAGAATGAGATTGGCGTCTGGGATGATCATTTCTTCAGCGCCTTGAGGAGCTTGCGGGTCGTCGCGGCGAAGGCCTCGGCTTCGAGGTCATCGGCGAAGTCGTGCAGCCGTGACGGGTCCACGCCGGCGCGCAGGCCCATGGGCCGGGCCTTTACCACGAAGCGCTCGGCGGCGACGGCGGGGGCGAGGTGCGCAAGACCGCGGCGGAGGCCGTCGTTAAGCGCCTCTTTGAAGTTCTGCTGGGAGCCGTGGGTCGCGTGACGGAGCAGTTGCTCTACATCGGGATCGAGGGTGACGGTGGTGCGCATTTGAGCATCATGATGCTCCATTTTTTGGCGTGTCAAGATGCGCACCGTAGAGACCGGGTGATGACCCTCTGCCTCAGGTGGAGGCGAAGAGTCCGTCGAGCACGCCCGGCGTGTCCTTCAGCGCCGAATTGAGGTGCGAGCCGGCGAGGGTGTTTTGGGCACGGTGGCCTTGGTCGTCGTCGGAGGTGACGGTAAAGGGACTGAGTTCGACGGGTTTTTCTTCCACCGACGCGGAGGTGACGGCGGTGTTAGGCTGCGCGTTCGCCGGGGCGACGGCGGGAGTCGGCGTCGAGGCCGAGGCGGGAGCGGTCTGAGCCGACAGCGTCGAGGCGGCGGCGATCAGGCCGAGGAGAAGACGGGCGTGAGGTAGGCGGTAAGCGGAATGTGGTTTCATGGGTTTTGGTGAAGGTAAAATGTCGGAGGTCAGGTGGAGAACTTCGGAATTGAATAGTGATTCTAATTCGCGGCGACGCGGGTGGCGCGGGCTTGGGCGGCGGCGACGGCTTCGGCGGTGACGGAGTAGCGGTAGATGAAAATCGCCGCGAGGCCGGCGAGCACCACCGTGCCCCCGGCGAAGACGATGCGCATGGCGAAGAACGTGCCCTCGCTCTGCGCGGCTTTGAGGGCCGTGTCCCAGCCCACGAAATGGAGCACGACGTTGGCGAGCAGGATGGAGCCGGTGAGCGCGAGTTTCAGGGCCCAGCTCAGGACCGAGTTGAACATCCCCTCCCGGCGCTGGCCGCTCTCGGCGGCGTCGAGGTCGCAGATATCGGCCGTCATCGAGGGCACGAGCACCATGACCGCGACGAGCCCGGGCCCCATCAACGCCGAGGGCAGCAGCAGCCACCAGCCCGCGCCGGGCGCGTAGCAGAACCATTTGGCCACGCCGCCGATCGCGATGGTGAGCGTGCAGAGGAGGAACGTATGTTTCTTCCCGATGCGGCGCGACAGGCGAACGATCAGCGGAACGGCGAGGATCCCGCAGCCTTGGAAGGCGGTGCCATACCAACCCTTCATGCCGGCGCCGACGCCCATGTCGCCGCCGTTGACGTAAAATACGTTCAAGTAAAACCCGGTCGTATCGATGACCAAGAAACTCATGTAGATGAAAATCTGCGCGAGGACCAACCGTCGGAAATCAGGCTGGCTCATGGTGATTTTCCAACTCAGCCAGATCGACGTTTTGGGCCGGGCCTGCCGCGTGACGGGCCGGGGTCGCTCCGGCGTGCGCCACGCGGTGATGAAGCCGAGGATCGCGATCGTGCCGCCGATGAGCGGCGCGCAGAAACGGCCGCCGACCACGAGATCTCCGGCTCCGGCCTCGCGAACCCATTTGAGCAACCATTGGTTCACAATGCCGGAGGCTTTGTGCAAAATGGATTTTGTGCCCATGAGCTTCGTGCGCTCGTGGTAGTTGGTGACCAACTCGAGTCCGAGCGCGCCGTAGGGCACGATCAGAATACTGTAGGCGACGGACATCGCCGCGCAGCCGCCCAGCAGCCACCAGAAATAAAACATCGTCGATTGGCCGGCGGGGAAAAACCAGATCGCCGTCGCGATGGCGGCGCAGAGCAGCGCGCCCACGAGAATGAACGGGCGCCTTCGGCCCCAGCGGGATTCCAACCGGTCGCTCCAATTGCCGATGAACGGATCGAGAAACACGTCGATCAATCGCGGCAACGACAAGGCCAGGCCGACGAGGAGGAGCGGGACGCCGAGGGTGATGTTGAAGACGGCGTTGGCGAGTTGGTTGATCGAGTTGATCGCCAAGTTTTCGGCCGGCGCCGAGGCGCCGTAGGCCAAGCGGGTGCCCAACGAAAGCGGAAGCTCAGCCGCGGGCGGAGGGGGCGATGAGGCAGGGGCAGACATCAGGAAGTAGAGGTGGCGATTGAGTCGGGCTTGAGCGGCGGCGAATCAAATGGGGATTTGAATTTTTAAACGCGGAAAGAGCGAAGAGCGAGGAGGGCGAAAGATCAGATGCTTTAACCGCTAATTTTCGCTAATTTTTCGGAGGAGGGATGGATTGGCGGAGGTTGCTGGCTTCGCCTCATCGGCGGAGCGCGGGGTGAGAGGAGCGCGCAGATTCATGGGGCTGGATAAGGGTGCTGAGAGTTCGGAGCTGGGTACGGGCGTCGACATCAGGAAGCGGACGGGCCCTGCCCGAAATCGGTGACGCCGCGGGCGAATTGTTTGATGCGCACGCGGGGAAACGGCGCGAACGGGAAGGAGCGGAGGTCGCCTTCGAGGACGGCGGGGCGGGTGACGTCGCGGGCGGCGAGCAAGGCGCTGGCTTCGGCGCGGAACGCGGTGACGAGGTCAGGCTCCTCGAGGAGAAACGAGCGGCCCTCGGCGGGATCGAGTCGAAGGTTAAAAAGCAACTCGCGGCCGCCATTGGCGAGCCAGAGGTATTTCCAGTCGCCGCGCCGGATCATGCATTTAAACTGGCTCGTGCCAGGGGTGCCGAACATGCCGACGAGGGAATCGCGGGCCGGGGCGGAGTCGCGGAGCGTGGCGAGGAGGTGGTGGCCGTCGCGGAGTTCGGGCGCGCCGCTCGCGGCGGTGGCGAGGCCGAAGAGATCGGTGAGTGCGGCGAGCCCGGTGTGGCGGGTGGCGGCGTGGAGTTGCGCGGGCCAGCTCACGAGAAACGGGACGCGGCAGGAGGCCTCGAAGAAACTTTCTTTCTGCCACGCACCGTGGTCGCCCAGGTGGTCGCCGTGGTCGGAGAAAAAGCAGATGAGGGTATTGGCGGCGTCGGGGCGGGCTTCGACGGCGTCGAGGATTTTGCCGATGCAGTCGTCGATGAAGGTGATCGAGCCGGCGTAGCGCGCGCGGAGTTGGCGGGCTTGGGCGTTGGAAATGTCTTCGGCCCAGACGGCGTGGTTCATCCAGCCGAGGTAGTCGTCGGCGGTGTCGATCGCGGGATCGCCGAGGACGGGGTTGGGCATGTCGTCGGGGTTGAACAGCCGGTTATACGGCACGGGCGGCGCGATAGGCGGGTGCGGCGTCACGAAGGACATGAAGCCGAATTGGGGGCGCGGGTCGGGCCGGTTGAGTTCTTCGACGGCGCGGGTCGCGATCCAAGATTCCACGGTGAGAGCGGCGGGCACGGCGCGCGTCTGGGGGACGTAATACATATCGGTGCGCTCGCCGTGGACTTGCTCGATATGATTGAAGGACGGATCGAGGCGGCGCAGCCAAGCGACGTAATCGTCGCGGAGAAATTCTTCCTCGGTGGGCCAGAGTTCTTCGCTGTATTCGTGGGTCGCGAAGCCGAGCGGCTCGTGACGGGGCTCGGTGTGAAACTTGCCGAGACCCCACGTGCGGTAGCCGCGGGCGGCAAGGGTCTCGGCGAGGTAAGGGCCGCAGCGGGCGGGGACGTTATTGCCGGGCGCCCAGTTGCTCAGCCAACTGGTCTGCGACGGCTCGCAGCCGGTCATGAGCGTGTAGCGGGCGGGCACGCAAACGGGGCAGGACGAGTAGGCGTTGGTGCAAGCGACGCCGCGGGCCGCGAGGCGGTCAAGGTTGGGCGTGCGCGCGTGGCCATGACCGAGGGCGGCGATCGTGTCGAACCGCTGCTGATCCGTCATGATGAAGAGAATGTTGGGCGGATTCATGGAATTATGGGGAGCGGGCATCGAGCCGGCGGCCATCGGGCAAGGTGAGCGTGCCCGGGCCGACGGCGTTGACATAGAGAGTGGGGCCGCAGTCGGCGAAGGCGGCCTTGGCGGCGGAAAGTTCGTGGCCGCGGAAACGCAATGAGGTGCCCTCGCCGAGGTAGAGCGAGGTGAGACGGTCGCGCTCGTCGAGGGAGACGACGGCATAGCGTCCGCGAAACGTGAGGCCGAGGTCGGAGTCGGAGAATTCGCCGTCGGCGGAAGCGGAGACGAGGACGAACTGGGTGAGGGTGCGGCCGGCGACTTGGCTGACGATCTTGAAGCCGGAGAATGGGCCGCGCGAGGCGAGCGCGGTGACGGCGCGGATGGCACCGGCGCCGACGGAGGGCTCGAAGACGGCGGCGAAAGGGCGGTCCCACGCTTCGCCGCGTTGGCGGACGACGAGGACGGGCGTGGGAGCTTTGTCGTAGGGCGACGGAGCTTCTTTGGTTTCGAGTGAGAGCGCGGACGAATACTCGCGGCCCGCGCTGCCGGGGAAAAAAACGCGCATCGCGGCGGGGGACGGTTTCAGTTTCGTAGCCGTGAACTCGGCGGCGACATCGCCGGCAAACGGCGCGGAGGTGCGGGCGGATTTGAAGACGTGCCAGCCGGGGAAGAGGAAGCTGCGGTTGCGTGACCACGAGGTGCCGGCGGCGGGGCGGAAACGCTCGGGCGTCTCGGCGAGCGGGAGAGGTTGGCCGGCGGTGGTGAGGGCGAGGGAGTCGCCGAGATTGTGGTAGAGGTAGTCGTGAAATTGCTCGGTCTGCGCGGTGCGGGAGCGGAAGATATCGATGTAATAGCCAGTCGTCGCCGAGGTGCGCACGAGGCCGACGAGTCGTTGCTGCTCGGCTTGGGTGTCGCCGGCGGACCGATCGGTGAAGCGGGTGACGGTGAACGAGTGGTGCGGCGAAACGGGAGCGGCGCCGAGAGCGGGCTCGAGGACGACGGGTGTGACGGTATCGGTGCCGAGGTTGACCCAGCCGCCGGAGCTGCGGGAGGAGCCGTTGACGATCACGCCGTTGGCGGAGGCGAAAAGGCGGCGGTGATTTTCGTGTTCGTCGGTGGTGTAGGTGCCCTTGCCGGCGTTGGCCCCGAGGACGTGGCCGGCGCCGTAGAGTTCCAAGGCCATGCCGGTGGCGTGGCTGTGGACGTAGGACGCGCCGCTGACGGCGGCCATCAAGGCGTGCGCCGGGTCGCCGGTGGGCGAGAGATTGCGCTGGAGCACGGCGCCGGCGAAGGGCAGCGCGTCGGTGGTGGGCAGGACGGGGGCGGCCATGGTGCCGGTGATCGTAGGCGCGAACCAGAGCAGTTGGAGTGGGCCTTGGTAGTTGTTGGCGCCGCCGCTGAAGCCGAGCGGGGCGGCGCGGTTGTAGCGACCTTGGGCGATGCCGAGGTTGAGCAGCGCGCCCATGGTCTGCTGCGTGGCGGTGTCGCCCTCGCGGAGGGCGAGTGCGTAGGCGATCTCGAGGGCTTCCCACGGCTCGCCGGAGCGGCGCGGGCCGTCGCCGAGGCGGAGGTTGTCGCCGTTGGGAAAGCGAAAATCGGTGAGGCGAACGAGCGACAGCGGAAACGCGGCGACGCCGTCGAGCGGGACGGCGGGCGGATTTTGCCGGCGCAGGAGCGCGGCGAGAAAGGCAACGCGGCCGGAGACGCCGACGGAGTATTGGAACGATTCGGGCCAGATGCCGCCGGACTCCCGGAAAATGCGCATGACTTTTTTGAGCGAGTCCTGGTTGGGGGAATCCTGGTGGGTCAGGTAGGCGAGCAGGTCGGCGCGCTCGGCGGGGTCGTCGAGGGCGAGGGCGTTGAGGGCGAGACACGGCATCTCGAGGACCGGGTGGTTGCTGTTGATTTGGCCGTGCTCGACGATGAGGCGGGCGTAGGCGCGGAAGACGGTTTGGGCGACGGCGAAGTCGAAGGCGACGGGTGCGCGCGTGACGACGTCGTGGACGCGGACGCCACGCACGAGCCAAGGATGGAGGAAATCGTAGAGGATCGGGAGTTGTGCGCCGACGGCGCGGGCTTCGTAGAGGACGTCGCCGGGGTAGACGATGCCGCCGCTTTCGGTGGCGTCGTTGCGCGGCATGAGAGCGAGGGCGCGCGTGGCGGTGGAAAGGATGTCGGCGGCGCAGCGGGCGTAGGATTCCTCGCCGGTGAGGTAGAAGAGCACGGCGCAATCGGTGCCGATGTGCAGAAAGCGTTGCAGGCTGTGGTTGCGGCGATTGTCGGGGGTGCTGGCCATGTTACCGCCGATGAGCGCGAAGGTGGGGTGGCGCGAGGGATCTGTGGGATGCGCGACGAAAGGGAGACCGCGGAGAAACGCATCGGGATCGCGCGCGTGGGCGGCGACGGAGTCGGCGACGCGGGCCTTCATGGCGGCAAACACGGTCTGCGCCCACGGCTGGGATTCGATCTTGGTGAGAATCGCCGCGCGGTCGGCGGCGGTGACCCAGATCATCGGACGATGGAGGGTTCCTTCGGCGGGAGCGCGCGCCGGCGCGGGCGAGGGCTGGCCGAGCGCCGTCACGGCGAGCCCAAGTGTAACGAGGAGCGAGCACGCGCTCGAAACAACGTGGAATCGGGCGCGGCGATTTGACCGGTGGGCAGGGGACATGAAGCGAGTGATTTTGGCGGTTAAGATCCGGGCTGGTGAGTGGCCCTTAGCCGGAACGATGCAGTGGGAGAACCGCGAATGAACACGAATGAACGCAAATTACAGAGGAAGGCAGACGGAATGTTCCGCGTAGATTTTGGTTCACAGTTTGGTGAGTTCTTAAGTTCGGAGCTGTAGTCACGGATTCAATTCGCGGCTATTGGCGTTCATTCGCGGTTCAATTGCATGGATCCGGCTTAGTCAGGGCTGAGCGGCGGATGCTGTTTTTCCGGGCATGCGGTGAATCGTGCCGGTGACGACGCGAGTGACTTCCGTGCCGGTCGTGTCTTGGAGGCGGCAGGTAAGCTCGATGATCGTGGCGGGGGCAAGGGTTGGAATGGTCAGGCGAAGGCGACGTGGGTCAGCGAGAATTTCGGCTTGGGTCACGGGGAGCGCGTGCTCGTTGATGCGGGGGCTGCCGTAGCTGGCGGTACGTTTCAGTTCCCAGACATTTACGGTGTATCGGGCCAGGTCGGAAGCGGTGGCGGCGGAGAGTGCTTCGCTGAAGGTGAGTTCGATCCCGCCGGGGATGATGTGCCAGCCGGTGGGAAGGGTGGCGGGACGGCCGGTCTGGCGCAGGCGGTAAAAACCGCCCTCTTGTTCGGTTTGCGACGTGGCCCACGCGGACAAACCGCAGAGGTAGAGTTGGCCGTTGGTCGGATGCAGGCGGCCGCGCATGATGCCGGTGGGGAAATCGGGAATCGGCAGGCGGCAGAGTGCGCCCTGCGCGGAGTCGCCGGTACCGTCGGCGAACACGATTTCGAGGCGGCCTTGGCCGTAGGAGAGATTGAGGAGCGCGCCGTCGAGGGCGCCCCACTTGGCGCTGTTGATCCAGAGCAGTTCGGCGGGAGAGCGGTCGATGGCTTTGTCCACCCAGAGCAGCGGCGGAGCCATCGCGGAATCGGAGCGGTCGGCCGGCGCGCCGTAGCTCCACATGTTGCCAAAGAACTTTCCGGGGGTGACGCGGTTGATTCGGTTCATCGGCATCCAGTGACCCTCTTGGTCGGTGACGAAGAATGAGCCGTCGGGATTGAGGCACACGCCGTTGGCGGCGCGGAAACCGTTCGCGAGGATTTCGGTTTTGGTGCCGTCGGCGGAAATCTTTAGGAGCGTGCCATGGTGCGGCACGACGGGCGTGCGGGCATGGCGAGCGCTTTTGGCGTAGTAGAAGTTGCCCGCGGCGTCGGTCTGCAGGCCCATCGCGAACTCGTGGAAGTGATCGGTGACCTGATGGTCGCTGTTGATGCTCTCGTAAAAATCCGTCTCGCCGTCGCCGTTTAGGTCGCGCAAGGCGACGAGCTGGTCGCGGCAGGTGACAAAGATCTCGGAGCCACGGAGCTTGAGGCCGAGCGGTTGAAAGAGACCGGAGGCGATGCGGCGCCAAGCGACGGTGGGGGACGCCCCGTCGATGCCGTCAACGCGCCACACGTCGCCATCCCACGTGCAGACCAGCGCAGATTGACCGTCGGGAGTGAAGTCGAGGCCGCTGGGGCGCAGGCGGGCGCGCCACGGATTGGTCTGGAGCAGGGTGAAGCGATCCCACGCGAAGGCGCCCACGGCGTTGCTCTGCACAACCGGGGTCTCGATGGCGTCGGCCCAGCGGGCAGGGCTGCCCCGGGTGAACGGCGCGAGGTCGCGCGGGGTGGCGGCTGAGGCGGCGAAGGCCGCGAGGCCCGACGTGCCGAGTTTCGCGAGGCGCACGGCGAGGCGCAGGGGAGTGGCCGCAGCGGGAATCCGCAGCGTGACGAAGGCGGGGTCGGAGGCGGTGGTGATGCCGGACGAATCGGACCACGCGACGGCGGTGCCGGCATTGGCGACGCGGACGAGGAGATCGCGCGAGGATTTTCCGACGTTGAGCGTGCGGACGAAGACGGGCTGGTCGCGGAGTGTTTCCAAGTCGTGACTTTCGAGAATGGCGGCGTCGCCGACGGTGTAGGAGATCACTGTGCGTTCGCCGTGGCGGTAGAGGCCGCGGTAGTGTTGCCACGCGCGCGGCAGGGGGCCGTAGCGGCGGCCGTCGGGGCCGACGAAGCGGAGGTCGTCGAAAGTGCCGGTGGCGGGATTGGCCCAACCGGGACCGTCGGCCGTTTCGAATTGGAGGTCGCCGATGGTGCGAGGGTGAACGACGTGGCGGGAGTTGAAGTTGATGCCCTCCCAGTCGATGAAACCTTCGCCGGTCCAGGCTCCGGCTACTCGCAACGTATCGTGCTCGAAGACGGTCCAAGTCTGGCCGGCGGCGATCCCGCCGGGGCCGGCATTCAGGCGCACGGCGATGCCTTTGTAGGCCAGATTTGAGCCGGGGGCGATGGTGTCGAGGGCGGCGGGCGGAAGTTTCGCAGCGGCGTCGCGGCGGGCGTTGTCGGCAAGTTCGAAGGTGCCGATGAGAAACGGGCCGTAGTCCATGTCGCGCCACGGTTCGCGTTTGACGGGAGCGGGGCCTGCGGTGTTCCCCGCGGGCAATGCGGCGAGGTAGGCTTCGGTGACGGCGACAAACTGCGATGGATTTTTTTCGCGGAGGAACGTTTCGCGGAGGTAGTGGATGACGTCGTATTTCTCGCGTGGGACCAGTTGCACCTGCGATGCCATGAGGCCCCGGCCGCGCGTGAGGGTCTGATAAAGTGAGTGCGGATCGGCGCCAAAGGCGAATCGGCCCTCGGCGAAACGCAGCGCGTTGGGGATGGAACCGGGAAGATTGAGATCGCCGTGGCACGCGTGGCAGGCGCGCTGGTAAATTTTCTCGCCGCGGGTGAGCGAGACTTTGTTCCAACTGCGGATCAGGCCCGCGTGGTCCACGTTCTTTTCGTAATCGGGTAACGCCGACTCGGGTAGGAGCGGCACGCCCGGAGGAAGGGTGAGGTCCTGAGCCGGGAGGACGGCGGAAAGCCCGGCTAGACCGAGCGCGAGCGCGGCAAGCCACCCGGTGCGAAGGCGAACGAAGCGCGAAGGCCGTTGCATCATGGCTGGAGAATCTGTTTCGCCGCGAGCAGGCGCTGGCGCAGTTCGGAGTAAGGCAAGTCTTGCACGCTCGTGTTGTGATCGAGCGCAGCACTGGCGGCAATAGCCGCACTCTGACCGAGCGTCATGAAGACTGGCTCCATACGGATCGAACCATGGGCGACGTGCGTGGCGGAGAGGCAGATGGGGGAAAGCAGATTCTCGCATCCGCCTTTGCGCGGAATGATGGAGCGATAGGAGATGCCGTAGGGCCGGGGCGGGACGCGCCAGATGGTGCCCTCGCCTTGGGCGTGGCCCTGCTCGGTGACGAAGATCTGCACGTTGTGCGAATCCATGCCGAAGGAGCCGAGGCCGACCGGATCCGGGGCGCTGCGTTTGCCCTCGCAGTCGTGCTGCGTCATCACGTAGTCGCCGATCAGGCGGCGCGCTTCGCGGATGTAGATCATCCAGGGCCAGCCGCCGTTGTCGGTAAATTCATCCCGGGACAAACCGTAGGCCGCGACTTTTTGGCGGATCGCCTCGGGCACGCGGGGGCTGTGGGAAAGGGTCCAGAGCAAGCCGCGGATGTAGGTCTCGTGTTCGTTTTCGATTTCGCGGCGTCGCTCATAGCTGGCTTCCGGGTAGTCCCAGTTGGCGCCGGGGAGATCGGAGCCGACGGCATGCATGTTGTTCCAATCGACCTTCGACCGGCCGCCGGCGAGCGGCTCGATCAGCGCAGGCAAGCGTTCATCGCCGGCATCAAAATTGCGAAGCAGCAACTCGTGGTCGATGGCGCGGTAGACCTCCGGTTTTCCAATGGGAATGCGGAGTGCGGGATCGTTGGTAAGACACACGCGATAATTGTAGGCTTGGATCTTGCGGTCGCCCTGCCCGTTGGTGAGGCCGGGGATAGGCTGCACTCGCGGCAGGAGACCGCTTTCAGGGCGGCCGGGCGTGATGTAGGGATCGACGATTTTGGTGAAATGATCTTTGTCGCGCTGCGTGTAGTGCACGCGCGGTTGGGTGTCGCCGCGCCGTACGCCGGCCATGTCCTCGCCATATTGGCTCTCGGCTTCGCGACCCACCGTGTAGGTCACGCCGGCCGCAGCGATGAGATCGCCGACGTAGGTCGCGTCGATAAACATCCGGCCACGATACGTTTTTCCGCTGAGCGTGGTGATCGCGGTGATGCGCCTGCCGGCCATGGTCACGCCTTTGCCGGGTGAGCGGTTGAGACGTTCGTGGTAGGCAACCGACACGCCGGCATCGGCGAGCATTTTTTCAAAGATCCGGCGACCGACGTGCGGCTCGAAACTGCGGACGAATTTTTCGCCGTAAGCGGCGGCGATCGCGTCGTAAAATTCCGAGGCGATGCCGCCGAACGTGTTGCGCTTGCCGAGGAAATCGCTGGCCCCAAGCCCGCTGGCGCTCATGCCTCCGGGAAAGCCCGTGGGATTGACAAGAATGACGGAGCGGCCCTCGCGCCGGGCGCTGATCGCGGCGCTAACGGCCCCGGACGAGTCCCCGTAAACGACCAGATCGTAAACCGGTTGCTCGGACAGCGGCGTGATCGTCGCGGCGGCGCGCAAGCCGGAGGCCGCCGCGCCCAGCGAGGGGAGAACCAGCGCTATCAGCACCAAGGCATTTGTCCAAGCGAGGCGGAATGGAACGGGCTTCATAATTACGGGGTTAATGGGGACTGATGCAGCCGGGGGATCGACGACCTGAGCCGCGGATCAGAAGCGGATATCTGCGGTGAGTTCGAGGAGCGATGGCTGGACGAAATAACCGCGACGGTCGCGGACGCCGGGGGCGGAGGGGCGGGGGATGAGATTTTTGAGCGGGGCGGGCTGATGGGAACAGAAGTGGGGATTGGACGTGTGGGATCAAAACGAGCCGGCCACGCGGGGAGGCAGACCGCGCGTGCCCTCGCGGCGCTGCTCAGAACTCGAACGTGTTGGAGAGTTCGTAGCTGCGGTTGGGGGCGAGGCCGAAGACGGAGGAGCCGTCGGAGTTGGCGCCAATGACGCGGAGGCCGGTCTCGCTGAAGATATTCTGGGCGTTCAATTGCACGCGCCAGTTGATGCGACCGCCAAAAATCTTGCGGCGGTAGGTGGCTTGCATGCCGCCGGTCAGGGTGGGGTCGCTGGTGAAAGGGGCGTCGATGTCGTAGACTTGGCCGGCGTAGTTCTGCAAACCGCCGAAGTTAAACGTCGCAGGCTTGAGGCGGTAACCGACGATTTTTCCCGATTCCCAGCGCAGGTTGGTGCCGATGGCCAAACCGGTGAGCGCGCCCGTGAGGAATTTATAGCGGGCGACGAGCGAGCTTTGGTAGTCGGCGAGGCCGCGGTTGGACGTGCCGACGAAGGCGGCGCCGGCAGAATACTCGGCGCCGACGTTGGCGGCGAAATCTGTGGCGGCGGGGTTGAGGCCGTTGGTGATGAGTCCTTCGTTAAAATATTTGCGGTAAAATGACGCGCGGGCGGCGAAGAAATCGGCCAGCTCGGAGCCCACCGTGGTGATCTTGTTTTCGATCTGGTCGATATTGAATATGAGATCGATCTGACGGATGGGAGCGTAGGCCAACTCCAGCGAGGTGCCCTTGGACTCGCGGGACTCCGTGGCGGCGGTGGCGTTGGGCGTGACGTAGGGGGCGGTGCTCGGCCGGCCGAATTCTCCGACGGTGGTCCACTCGGCGAGCCGGCCGGCCGTGGCGAGGGCGTTGTAAAGGCGACCCTCGAAGGCGGTGATGCGGTTGTTGGGCACTTGGCCGAACGCGCCGGAGCTGGCGTTCTTCTGCGAGGACGCGAAGCGAGTGAGGCGGATGTCGAGCTTGTCGTTGAAGAAGCTGAATCCGAGGCCGACATCGCGGGTCTCGCCGCTCTGCGGATCGATGGGGCGGTAAAGGTTATCCTGCCGCTGGCTGGCGGCGGCAAAGTTTTCGGAGGCACTGGCAAACACGCGCGCCCAACGGAAAGGTTTGTAGACGATGCTCTGGGTGGTGGTGGCGGCATCGTATTGGAAGCGCGCGCCGGCATCGAGGTAGTCGGCGCGGGTCTTGCCGAGGAGCGTTGGAAAGGGCGCGACGGAGGCGGTGTTAACCAGGCTGCGTTGGATGTTGTCGACGCTGTCGGTGCGCCAGCCGAAGAGCGTGATGATTTTTTTGTCCCAGAAAAAACTCTGAAGGGAAAAGCCGGTGCCGCTGTTTTTGTTGAGGGTGTAGGTGCGGCCGTTGACGAGGAGGTGGCGGTTGGCGGTGATCAGGGTGGGGGACATCTCCCACGTATTCGTGGCCGCGTTGAAGTATTGGTAGTTGTAGGAGCGCTCCTTTTGGGCGGAGAGGTTGGACGGGAAGCCGGTGAAGCGGAGGGAGGTGTCGCCGACTTTTACTGGATCGCCGACATACCAGAGCTGCATGTTGAACCGGGCTTGGGAGTTGCCGGCGATCGACTGGGGCAGGACGCCGGGGATGTCGTCACCATACTGATAATTAAATTGGTAACGAAGCCGGTCCTGCTCGGAGCGCGTGTGCACGGTGGTGAAGCGGTGAAAACCGAGCCAGCCGAGGGACTTGGTTTTCTTGGCGAAGTCGAAGTCGTAGTTGGCCTGGAGCACGAGGCTCTTCAGCGAGGCGTCCACGTATTCGCCGATGTTGCGACCGTAGATGAAAGGTCGGAGGAAGTTGGGATTGTTCCGGCCGTCGGGGAGCCGGGTGGTGATGTCGATGGAGATCTGGTTGGTTTGGCTGATGGTGGCGAAGTATTGCTCGGTGGTGCGGCTCTCCTGTTGGAAGGCGGCGGAGAAAAACAAATCCGGCGTGATGCGCTGCTCGAGATTCACGTAGTATTTGTGGTCGTTCTCCCAGCGGTAATTGCCGGGCAACGCGCCGATCTCGACCGTTTCGAAGGGGAAGATACCGTTGCTGGTGACTTGGGGATCGAGGAAGCCGACGGTGTTTTCCCTGGGGTCGCCGGAGCGGATAAAGCGGGCGTTCGGGCTGGCGTTGCCGGCGGCGCCGGTGTTGTTGCGCGTGCTGAGGATCGTGGCGCGATTATCAAGCGGGTGATCCCACTGGCCAGGACTGTAGAGCAAGGCGGTGCTCTGCGCCGAGCTGTCGAGATCGCGCCGGATAGGTCCGAGATTGACCGTGCGACTGTCGGCGAGGGTGGCAACCGAGAGAGGCGGGTTACCGGCGGCGTTGGCCGGATTGCGGAAACCGCCGTCCCAGTAAAACGTGGCTGCGACTTGGGCGGCGGTCATTTGCGGGGCGTAGGTGTTGTAGGCGTTGAGCCAAGCCGAGACGTTGTCCTGCACGGTGCGGAAATTGGGCCGGCGGCCCTTGGAATTTTGGGCCTCGTAGTAGCTGCGGATGGTGGTGCAGGAGAAAGGAGTGTAAGTGCCGGTGGCGAAGAGCCGCTTGTCGCGCTGGAAGGCGCTTTTGACCGCGTAGTGTTGGTCGTTGTAAAGGGCGACGCCGCGCACGGCCAAGCGGTTCTTGATGAGGACTTGGTTGTGATCGAGCACCAGCCGGTTGGAGCCGAGGTCATCGACCTTGGTCTCTACTTTGCTGGCGTTGCGATTGAGACGGGCGGCTTTGGTGGAGGAGTTGATGAGACCGGCGGGCTCGGCGAGGCCGAAGAGGATGGAATTGGCGCCGCGGAGAAATTCGGAGCGATCGGTATTGTAGCGGTCGGTGGAGCCGAGGACCTCGATGTAGTTGATGGTGGTCGTGGCGCGGCCCAAGCCACGCACCCGGACCTCGCCGGAGCGGTTGTTGTTATCACCGAAATCGCCGCCGACGTAATTGTTGGCGCCGCTGAACGTCAGGCCCTCCTGATGGTAAGTGGAGTCGTTTTCCGCGCCGGAGACGAAAGCCAAGGCAGACGCGACGTCATTGGCCGCGAGGTCGTTCATGAATTCATCGGTCAGGACCGAGACGGACGCGGCGATGTCCTTGAGGTCGGTTTTGAGGCGGCTGCCGGCCGTGGTGAACTGCGAGCGGTAGCCCTCGTCGTTTTGGTTGATGACGACAAACGGGGACAACACCACCGCTTCGGAATCGGCGGGCGGGGTTGGGTTCACGGGCACGGTTTGGCCGATGACGAGCAGCGGAATTGCGAGGCCAAGTCCGGTAAGCAGAAGCGGGCGGAGGTAGTTCATGGGAGGGCGCGAGGATAGATTTTGGAGGCGGGTTAACCGCTAGGACGGATTTGGATACGGGGGACCACCCAACTGAAAAAGCTTAGCCATTTCTTGATACCACATTCCCGGCCAGTGCACTACAGGCGCAGATGAAGTAGCCCTGAGCAGCGTGCCACCTGCGGATGCCTAATCAGAAGTGGAACTGGTCGATGTTGTCCTTGTTGAAGATGAAGGGCTGGCCGAGGAGGATGTTGTCTCCCTCGATTGCGATGGGGCCCAGCTTGCCCGCCTTGATGGATGTCGCGCCGGGGACGAGTGTGCCGTCATGCAGTCCCTTGGCAGCGAGGACGGTGAGGTAGCCCAAGTCCACGGTTTTCCAGAGGATGACGCTATCGAGCCAGCCTTCCTTGAGATACTCGCGGCTGAGGTTTGGGGTGGAGAGACCGGTGAGTCTGACGTCTCTCCGGCCATCCTGTTTGAGTCCCTCGGCGGCGCCGGGCACGGCGGGGGCGGCAACGGCAATGATCACTTTCACGTCTGGGTGGGCGCGGGTGATGTTGCGGGCCTCGGTCATGGCCTTGTCGCGCAGGCCATCTGAGGGATGAACAGCGACCAGTTTCATCTGTGGGTACTCGGCGGCCATGCGTTCGCGGATGAACTTGATCCACTCATTCAGGTTGGCGTCGGTGAGGGAGGCGGTGATGATGGCATACTTGCCGGTGCGGTTGGCCAGGCGGGCACCCTCGTCGGCGAGGGTGTGGCCGATGCCCTGGGCCGTGGCCTGGTTGACGAAGAAAGAGCGGGCGTCGGTGAGGGCGTCAGCGTCCCAGGTGATGACCTTGATGCCGCGCTCCTGGGCCTTGCGCAGGACGGTGGAGATGGCATCGGGACTGACGGCACTGGCGGCGATGACGTCGACGCCGCGGGTGATCCAGGCCTCGATGATTTCGTTCTGGCGGGCCGGATCGGGGTCGGTCGGGCCGTCCCAGAGGATGTTGACTCCGAACTCCTCGGCAGCCGCGTCGACGCCATCCTTGACAGAGATGAAATAGGGGTCGGCGCGGGCCTTTGGCGTCATCGCGAGGACGAGCCGCTTGGCGGCGGGGCCGCCGGGGGCCAAGGCCTCGCTGCCACGGGCGAATTGCTGGGTGAGGGAGCGCGCGAGGAACATGTTGCTCGCAGCGATGAGCACGGCGCCGGCTATAATGGCACCGATGATGAGGGCGACTTGGCTGTTTTTCATATTGAATTCTCCGTCTGAGGAGAGGTTGGTTTTTTTAAAGGAGGCAACCAAGGCGGCGAGTTGGGAACGCGACCACAACTGGTTGAGACCGATGGCGGCAAGAAGGATGAGGCCGGCAGCTAGTCCGGCGATTTCACTGGGCTGACTGGAAATGCGCAGGCCGTTCTGCAGGACGACGAGGCAGAGCAGGCCGAGGAGGGTACCATGCAAGGTGCCGCGGCCGCCGGCGATGGAGGTGCCGCCGAGGACCACGGCAGAGATGGCGAGCAGTTCATAGCCGGAACCGGCGTCGGCCTTGGCCTGGCCGATACGGGCGACGTAAACGATGCCGGCGAGGGCCGCGCAGATGCCGCAGACCACGTAGGTCCGCAGCGTGCCGCGACCGACGCGGACACCGGCATAGCGCGCGCCCGCCGCGTTGAAGCCGATGGCGGTAATCTCACGGCCCCAGACACGCCGGTGCAGGACCAGCCAGAGCAGTACGAAGACCAGCAGGAAAAGCAGGAACTGGGTTGGGATGACTCCGCCGATGTAACCCTGGCCGAGAAATAGAAAGGACGAGGGGAAACCAGTATAGCTCACATAGCCCCCGGTTGCAGCCTCGGCGATACCGCGGTAAAGCGAAAAAGTGCCGAGGGTGACGATCAACGGCGGCACATTTAGCTTGGTGATGAGCACCCCGTTGAGGGCGCCACCGGCGGCGCCGAGGGCGACCACGAGCAGGGCGGCGATCCAAATCGGCAGTCCGACGGCTGACCAAGCGGCGCCGAGGACGACGGCGCTCAGGCCCATCATCGAGCCGACGGAGAGGTCGATGCCCCCGGTCTTGACGACGAGGGTGAGCCCGAAGGCGAGGAGGCCGATCTCAGCAGCGAGGCGGGTGATCTCGAAGGCGTTGCCGACGGAGAGGAAATTGCTGCCGGTGAAGCTGAACACCACTACCTCCAGGGCGAGGACGGCAAGCAGGACCCATTCGCTGTTGGGACACCAACGGGCCAGTGCGGAAGGGCGTTGGGTGATGGAATCAGCCACGGGCTTCGGCCTTTCTGAAAAAGGTGTCGCTGACTACGGCCGCGAGGATGACCGCTCCCTGGATGGCCTTTTCCCAAGCTGGGTTCACATGCAGGAAGGTGAAGACCGTGCCGATCGTGCCCATGAGAATGACGCCGAGCAGGGTTCCGAGCAGGGTGCCGCGCCCGCCGGTGATGGAGGTGCCGCCGACGACGGCGGCGGCGATGACCTTGAGTTCGAGGCCGATGCCGGCGTTGCTCTCAATTGAGGGATAGCGTGTGAAGTTGAAGAGGGCGGCGGTGGCTGCGAGGACTCCCATCAGTGCGAAGGAGGCGAAGATGACGAGGTTCGGATTGATACCGACGCGGCGGGAAGCCTCGTGATCGCAACCCACGGCGTAGAAGGAGCGTCCGGCCGCGGTGGAACGTAGTGCCCAGGCGGCGACGCCGAACAGGCCGGCGACGAGTAGAATGTACACCGGCTGGGCGGCGGATTGTCCAAGTCCCAGCCACTGGTAGTTGGACGGCAGGTTCTGGATCCAGTCGCCCTTGGTGGCCCGGATGAGTCCGTTGCGCAAAATTACCATGGTGGCGAGCGTGGCGATGATGGCGGGTATGCCGAAGCGGGCGGTGAGCAGGCCGTTGACGGCGCCGAAGAAGGCTCCGGTGGCCAGGGTCGTGAGAATGACGACAGGCATGGGCAAGCCGGACTTGGCGGCCAGTCCGGAGACGACCCCGCAGACGACGAACTGCGAACCGATGGAGATGTCGATCTGCCCGGCGATGATGACCACCGTCATGCCGATGGCGGCGATGAGGATGGGCAGGTTGTCGATGATGAGATTACGCAGGTTCCCCGTGGTGTAGAAACCTGACACCCCGATGAGTGGCAGGGTGAAGAGCACGGCAATGGCTCCAAGTAGGGCGATTTCGCGCGGTCCGAGCTTCATGCGGCGTCGTCCATGGCAAGCTTGAGTACGGATTCACGGGTGGCCTCGCGGGCGGGCAGCACGCCGGCGAGCCGGCCACCGCGCAGCACGGCGATGCGGTCGGACATGCCGAGGAGCTCGGACAATTCCGAGGAGATCAGAATGATGGCCATGCCTTGCTGAACAAATTCCACCATGATGCGGTGGATCTCGGCCTTGGCACCGACATCGATGCCCTGGGTGGGCTCGTCGAGGATGAGGATGCGCGGATCGTTGGCTAGCCAGCGGGCGAGTGCGACCTTCTGTTGGTTGCCGCCCGACAACGTGCGGGTCTGCACGAAGATGTTGCCGGCCTTGACGCCGAGACGGCGGACGAAGTCGGCGGCGAGGGTGTTCTCCTTGGACTCGTCGAGCCACTCGCCATTGAGCCGGCGCAGGAGCGAGAGGGAGATGTTCTCCGCGATGGTCAGGTCCTCGATGACCCCGTGTTCCTTGCGGTCCTCTGGAACGTAGGCAAGGCGGTGACCGAGGGCGTCGCCAACGCAGGTGATGGCGACGGGTTTGCTATCGATGAAGATCTCTCCCGCGGTGGCGGGGGTAAGGCCGAAGAGTGTGCGGGCGAACTCGGTGCGGCCAGCCCCGACGAGGCCGGCGAGGCCGAGGATCTCGCCCTGGCGGACCTCTAGGCTGATCTTGTCCACGCCAGAAGGGCCGTGGCAGAGACCACGGGTTTCCAGGACGACGTTGCCAATGGGCACCTCGATCTTGGGGAACATCTGGGACAGCTCGCGGCCAGCCATCAGCTGAATGAGGCGGGCGCGATCAACATCCATTCTCTCGTAGGTGCCGATGTAGCCGCCGTCGCGCAGCACGGTAAAGCGATCGCCGATACGGAGGACCTCCTCGAGGCGGTGGGAAATATAGAGAATCCCGACGCCGTCGGCTCGCAGCTTCTCGACGAGGTCGAGCAGGTGCTCGGCGTCCGTGCCGGCAAGGGCTGCGGTGGGCTCGTCGAGGATGAGAACGCGGGCGGAGCGGCTGAGGGCGCGGGCGATTTCCAGCAACTGCTTCTCGGCCATGCGTAATTCGCGTACCGGCCGGTCGAGGTCGAGCCTTGCTCCGATGCGGGCGAGCATCTCAGCGGAGCGGGCCCGGCGGGCGCTCCAGGAAATGACGGCGCCATCCTCGCTCATGCATAGGTTCTCCATCACGCTGAGCTCACTGAACAAGGTTGGATTCTGATACACGGCCGCGATGCCGAGGGCCTGCATGTGACGCGGCGAGGGGATGCCGACGGCCTCGCCGGCAACGATCAATTCCCCGCCGGCATCGGTCTCGTGGATGCCGGTGGCGATCTTGATGAGGGTGCTCTTGCCGGCGCCATTTTCCCCCAAGAGGACGTGGACCTCGCCGGGCCGGAGTTCAAATTCCACGCCGCGCAAGGCGCGAACCCCGGGGTAGGTTTTGGAAATATTACGGAGTTGGAGGAGTGGAACCACGGGTAGGATGCGGGTCGTTAACGACGGAGCGGCCGATCAATCACAATCAATCAAAAACAATTAAATGCACGCAATCTCAGCCAAGTCTTTTGGCTTCGTGCGAACATAATCTAAACCGCAATCCTGGATATTACGGGAGGTCCTAAAATCGTATTCCCGGTTTGATTCTGGCCGGTCGAAGATTGCAGACCGGATGCGAGTCGATTTGCAGCGCGAGCGTCCGTTGTAAGGTTTTTTTTCAAGGTGTTTGATGGTGTAAGGAAGTCGTCAGGTCGTCCTGCCCGCCCGGCCTGCGACCAACAGGACGATGCGGCACAGGTTATAGCAGAAGTTCATCAACCCGATTTGATATTCGTTTCTCAATTGACCGATACATCGATGATATATGCGGCCGAGCGATTTCTCCATGACCGCAAAGGGATGCTCTACCCGAACCCAAGTCTTGGACTTTCGTTGATTCGACCGCTCTTGCTCTTCGTTTAGCTCGTGGGTGGCACGGCCTTTTTCGTGGATGTAATTGTGCACGCCTTCTCCATAAGATCGGCCGCGATCGTTTCATAGGTATGGCTTGCCTCCGACGTGAGGTGGCGCCTTAAGCCAAACCGGATTGCGAAACCTGTTCCAGCCGCCGGCGTTCCTCCAGCGTGAGCGTCAGCGAGGTGGCCGCGAGGCTGTCTTCCAGATGGGCAATGGAACGCGCGCCTATGATGGGGACGACTGGATAGCTGCGCGCCGACCAGAGGTAGGCCAGCACGATCGCGTTCGGACTCACTCTGTGGCGGGCTGCCAGTTCCGCCACGACCCGGCCCGTCTCCAGATTAATCGGGGTGTGAAATTCGTTTTTCTCAAAATCCGCCGGCCGTCGATCCGCCGGGAGGGTCAGCTTGGTGAAGAAGCCCCCGGCTTGGGAGGAATAGGGTGTTGCGGAGAGCCCGGTTTCGCGATGGAAGGCGTCCGAGGCGGCGTCGAACCTGATCAACGCGGGATCCTGGGGCGGGCGGGCGTGCTGGCAGCCGAGGCTCCAGCCTGGCTGGTTGGCGACGAAGCCCAGCTGTCCAGATTTGTGAGCGTAGGCGTTGGCCTCGCGCATGCGCGCAACGGACCAGTTGGAGGCACCTAAATGCCTGATTTTGCCTGCACGAACGAAGCTGTTGAGCAGGTCGATGAAGTGCTCCACGGGCAGGTGGGTGTTGTCACGATGAAGCCAATACAAGTCGATGTAACCGGTGCGCAGCACGCGCAGGCTACCATCGAGATCATCCGTAATTTCTACGGAGGATGTGCGGGCGATGACGAGGGAGTCGATGAACGGATGCGCCCCCTTTGTGGAAATGACCAGCTCTGCGCGGCGGCCGTGCTTCTTCATCCAGTCGCCCAGAATGCGCTCGCTGCGCCGCAGTTCCCCCGGCACCCAATCTGAATAGATGCGGGCTGAGTCGATGAAGTTGCCGCCGGCTCCGGAGAAGTGATCGAGCAGAGCGAGCGTCTCGGACTCGGGCGGGTTGAGACCAAAAAACGCTCCGCCGAGGCAGAGAGGTGAAACGTAAAGCGAAGTGCCGGGCAGGGTAAGGCGATTCATAATGGCCAGGGATAATATAGGTTTAAAGACAGACCGACCACGAATGGACACAATAGGGATTGTTGACACGATCTAGATGAATACATTCGGCCAACAACCTCTCGGTTGCCGCCGCCGTGATCGTCGGCACAAACTCTCAACACGGACTGACCCGGCCCGTAGTCGAATCAGTCAGTCCGTCATGATGTTGATGAACGCCATCGCATTCAATCTTACGTTCCCAAGCCACGCGCTCGCTAGTGTTGATCTCGCCCAAGTACAGCACGTAGCCGTACCCAGTAGTGTCCAAGGACAGTTTGGCCGACTGTGTTCTCTGCGGCGTTTAGAGCAGCGCCAACCGGTGGTCGGCGTTGCCGAATTGGTCGAGCTTCACCCCCATACGGTCCATGAGGCCGAGGTAGAGGCTGCAGAGCTTGCGGTTGCTGTTGCCGGCGTCCGTGTAGTCCAGGACCCGCCCTGTCTGCAGGGTGCCGCCGAGGCCGCCGGCGGTGACGATGGGCACGCGCTGGTTGTCGTGGCGGGTGCCTGAGATCATGTTCGAGATGAACATGAGGCAGGAGTTGTCGAGCACCGTGCCCTCTCCCTCGGGCATGGCGTCGAGGCGCTCGGCGAGGTAGGCCATCTGGCTGAGGTGGAAGCGGGTGATGCGTTCATAATTCTCGCCGGTGTCGTAGTGCGACTCGCCATGGTGGGCCTCGCGGGCATTGAGGAACGGATAATATAATCCCGACAGATCCCGCGCCAGAATCAGGGTGGCGATGCGGGTCTTGTCGGTCTGAAAGGCGAGGGCGATGAGGTCGCACATCAGTCGGGCATGGTCGCGGTAGTCTTCGGGCAGTCCATTATCGGGGCGCTTCATGGAGAGAAGCGGCCGGCCGCGGGCGTTAACCTCGGCTTTGTCTTTTTCGGCGCGCATGCGCTGGATGTGGCGCTCCACATCACGCACACTGGTGAGGTATTCATCGAGCTTGGAATTGTCGGCCGAGCTGATCCGGCGGGCGAGGTGCTCCGCACGATCCTTGACGCGGTCAAGGACGCTGAGATTGCGCAAACTGCCGCGGTTATCGAAGAGGGTGTCGAACGCGAGCGAGGGATAAAGCTCGTTGGGCACGGGGGATTCGGCGCTCTGCCACGAGATGTGCGAGCTGTACGCGTTGGAGAAATTCGACTCGTGATACCCGGTCATCGCCTGCTCGCAGGCGAGTACTATGCTGGGTTGAAGCGTGTGCTGGCCCACGGTGTTAGCGAGCACCTGGTCCATACTGATGCCGCCCCTGATGATCGATCCCTGGGTGAAGGGTACCCCCGAGAGCAGGTTGCCGGTCATGGCCGGATGGATGCCCTGGCCGGTGGCGGTCTCGTTGAAGAGGCCGTTAATGACGTTGATCTTGGTCTTGAGTCGTTCGAGGGGTGACAACGATTTGCTGAGCTCCATGCCGGCTCCGGTGCCGCGGGCCCACCAGTGGTCGGGGCTGATGCCGCAGCCCATGAACATGACGGCGAGGCGCTGTGGGAAGGCGGTGACCGGGGGGGCGGCGTTGGCAGCGGCTGCAGGCATGGAGCCGAAGACCGGGATGGATTCCAACCAGGGAAGAGCCATGGTGACGCCGACGCCGCGGAGAAAAGCACGCCGGGTGAAATCGGGATGATCAACGGGAAAGGAATGTTTGGATGTTTTCATGGTACGATGGCTGGCTTTCAATTCGAGGCGGTGCTGCTGGCGCCGTTCCGCCTGTTAAGGAATTGTGGACTGGTGATGATGCTTTCGACCAAACTATCGAAGCGGTGCCCATTTTGAGCGAGCTTCGCTATCATGTCCTCTATCATGATTTGATCGGAAAGGATTAGGCTGCGATTCAGGGCGTACACGACGAGCTTGCTGGAGAGATTCTTGATGAAGTCGTCCTGGCGCTGGTCGCGAATGTATTGACGCAAGCCTTCCAGGCCGGTGCCGATGCTACCTCCAGGAAACTCGGTGCTGGCATCGATCGGGCGGCCAGCCAAGTCCTTGGTGCGGCGTTCACCAATGGGTCCGTAGCCTTCAAAGACCAGGCCCAAGGGATCAATCCGGTCGTGACAGGAGGCGCAGTTGGCGTCGTCGCGATGCCGGGCGAGCAGTTTGCGCAGGGACAGGTCGCTCCCGGCTTCGTCTTTGGGCAGCTCGGGCACACCCGGTGGTGGGGGCGGAACGCGCTCGCCGAGGACATATTTGACGATCCAGTTGCCGCGCTTGACCGGACTGGTGCGCAGGCCGGGGGCATTCTGGGTGAGGAAGGCGGCCATCGGCAGCAAGCCACCCCGTTGGTAACGGGAGGCGTTAGCGATGTGCATCCAATCTCCCTCGGTTCTCTTCAATGTCTCCACCTCGAACTCCGAGATGCCGTAGTGGGTTGCAAGGGCGGGGTTGACGAAGGTGTCCTGCGCGTAAAGGATGTCCAACACTGAGCGGTTGCGCTGTATCACGTCCTGCAGGAAGCGGATAGGCTCCTCAAACATGGCTTTACGCAGGTTGTCGTCGAAAGTCTTGAACCGTTCCCGGTCCACAGTGGCCAGCGTATCAAAGCGGCGGAAGTCGAGCCAGTTGCCGCCGAACTCGATCGCGAGAGCACGGGCCCGCGGGTCTTTCAGCATCCGGCGTGCCTGGGCAATGATGACCTCGGGCTGGTCCAGGTCACCTGCGGCTGCCCGCTCCATGAGTTCCGCATCGGGTATGCTCGACCAGATGAAGTAGCTTAGCCGGCTGGCCAGTTCATAACCCGACAAGGGCTGGATGCCGGTCATTTCGCCCTGCAAGAAATCGATCCGGTAGAGAAAGTCAGGGGACATCAGCACGCTGGTGATAGTGTCACGCATTGCCGACTCATGATCCAACTCGTCGCGCTCCCGTGCCTTGCGATAGAAGTCGAGATATCCGGTGCGTTCATCGTCCGTGAGCGGCCGCCGGTAGGCGCGCTCGGCAAAATCCAGCAGTGCCACAAGGTGGCTGGGCTCAGCGTCGATCCGGGCTTGGTCGATCTCGCGGATGCGGTCCTTGTAGTTTTGGAAATAATCGGCGACGGCTTGGATGCCGACCTCCGTACCACCATCCCTCGCGTTTTCCATATACATATCCATGAGCATCTGGATATTGTATTCGCGGGTAACATTCATGGTGTAGTCTCCGTTGCCGAGAAGTGTAACCTCGGGGCCCTCACCGCCCTCGGTAAAGACATCGGCGTCGCGGGTGGCGCCGAGCGCGAACTCTGAATACATACGACTGTGTACGGAGGCAACGAAGTCGAGTTCGTACCACATCTCGTCCAGCTCCCGCTGCTGTTGCTCGTCGAGGATGAGTTCATAGAGCGGCTGGTCGTCGCGGAAATAGCCCAATACGTTGTGGAAACCTGCACTTAGATAACGGCCGACCTCGTCATCCCGGGTTTTGAAATACTGTAGCCCGCGCGACTCCCTGTAGAACATGTCGGGGAATACGGCGGAGAAGCGGGCAAAGGCCGCCTCGTAGCGGACCCGCTCCCCGGCCGGAACCGCGAGATCGGGATCACCCGGTTTGTTCACCACGAAGCTGGTCGCTCCCGGTCCGAAGCGTAACACGCTAGCGACCTCCGGCTGTGGAGGCGGGGCGGGCGGCTCGCCTTCTACTTGAAACTGTGCTGGATCGAACTTCCGGCGGTGGGTGGCGTATTGCACATTCTTCCAGGTCATCAGTGGCAGCTGGTAGGCGGTCACCCGTCCGGAGTGCATGTTGGGGAAACGCATTTCCACCTTGGCGCGGACCTGCTTCACATAGTCGCTCATTAGCGAACAGGCCGTGCGGGCGGTACTCGTCATGCGCATCATCCCTGAGGCGGCGGAGACCCGGATGGGCGGCAGCGACTGCCACATGCCCCGCAGTTTCGCCAACGGACCGACGTCGTGGTCCTTGCCCTCGAGCAGTTCCCAGATCATCGCAAGGTATTTGGCGCTGAGCCCCGCTTCGGTGGCGAAGGATTCCAACGTATCGTTGGCGCGGTTCTCGTCGTTGCGGGCCCCCTCGCCGCGACGGAGAACCGCGCGATACCGGTACTTCCAGGCAGCGAGGAAGTAGTCCGTGTAGCCGGTCTTATGCTGGTGATAGAACTCTATGATCCGGTGGACGTAGTACTGGTCCCGGTCGGTGTTGTTCAGCATTGGGAGCGGCGCGAATCCGAACCCCCCGGGCTTGAGATACATGTGATCCGCGACTCCGCGTGACGCCTGCAGGTACTTGGTCATCAGGGCGGGGGACATGGTCAGTGATTCACCCGAGTTATCGAAGCCCGCCGTATTGGTCGGATCGATGGGAAACTCGCGTGCGGGCTGAATGTCGGCACCGGTGAGATCGCGGATGCTATAATTGTATTCAGGGCGACTCAGCCGGCGTGGAAGGACGGGCCCCGGGTCACCGGCATTCCGCAGCATCTCGGCCTGTCTCACACTGCGCAACCAAGTCACCACGCTCTCGCGTTCCCCGGCTGAGGGATGTTTCTTCGCCTTGGTCGGCGGCATCTCCTCATATTCGAGTAGCTCCAAGACCGTGCTCCAGTGTTTGTGGTCCTTCACCACGGAGGCCATGGAATCGTAAACGCTCAGGTCTAATCCTGCTTCAGGCTCATCCGAACCATGGCAGGATACGCAGTAGGTTTGTACGAAGGGGTGGACCGTGGCTTCAAAGCCACGAATGAAGTCCGCGTCTTCATGCGAAGGCGCGTTAGCTCCAAGGGCAAATGGAACAAGGGAAACGCAAGCGGCAAAGTGGTATAATCGCATGGTATCGGATGGTAGCTTACAGGAAAATCGATCTCTGTAATGGTGATCGATTGGCGTAATCCCCGTGTTTAATATACATTTATATTCTAGGATCTAAGCAGGCTTATTTGTAGAGTTACTTTCAGTGATCGGGCCAGAAATCGTGGCCAGGAGCGTTATACTTCTAGCGTCAAGTGATCAGGTCACCGAATCAGTTGTTCCAACTCGATCTCTCGCTTCGCAGCTTGAACGGCACGCTCGGCACGTTTGAGGGCACGCGGTGCCAGGGTTCCCACCCCGACGAAGGGTGGCAGGTCGAACGTGTTTCGGTCTCCGGTCACGCGGGGATCCTTGGCTTCGATGAGAGTCTTTATGAGCTGGGCACTCATCCGATTCTTGGTTTCCGCGTACGCTGGATCGTTCGCGAGGTTGCGGACCTGATCGGGATCACTTTTTAGATCATATAATTCCTCCACCGGTCGTTTGCCGAAGGCGGCTTCATAAAACCGCTTCCCCATCGGGTCGTGACGATTCGTCACCACCCACGCCTTGGTGGGACCCGCGTCCATGTCGGGATGGGCGATGTAATGGTTGGTCTCGAGTTCTGCGAACGTGGGAGGTAATACCTCGAGGGTGAAGGGCGAGCCACCGGGCCAGCGGTCGGCTTCGAAGTTGCGGATATAAACGTGGTCACGCGTACGCAGACTGCGCATCGGATAGGGCAGGTTGCCTTCGCGGGCGATGGCGACGTGGCGCTCGCGTCCCGTAATGATGTGGTCCCGAGTTCGATCGATGATCCCGCTTCGTGCTGAACGCAGCTGCGGCATCAGACTGCGTCCGTACAGACCGTCCGGGGGTGTAACGCCGCCCACCTCCATGAAAGTCGGTGCCAAGTCGGACAGGACAATCAGGTCATCCACGATTCGGCCGGGTGTGCCTCCGGGCGTGCGGACGATCAACGCTACGGCCACACCGTGGTCGTAAAGGTTGCTTTTCCCCGAAGGCACGCCGGGCATGCCATGGTCGCCGCTGAGAACAATAAGCGTGTTTTCGGACTGACCCGTTTCCTCGAGTCGTTTCAGAAGCATGCCCACGTAGGCGTCCACGGCCATGCATTCGCCCAGGTAGTCAGCGATGTCTTCGCGCACCTCGTGCACGTCCGGCAGGAAGGCAGGCATCCGACCCTTCAGAGAATCGGGATCAAGGCCCCAGATGGCCTTGCCTGAGCCCTTGGTCCAGAAGCGATGCGTATTGGTGGGTCCGAAAAAGTAGTGCCAGGGCTGGCCGGGCCGGGTGGAGGCGAGGAAATCGTCGAAATTGCCACGAACCTCGTTGAGGATCTGCTGGCGCGCCGCCTCCACACTCAGACCGGCCTCCACCATCGCCGTGACTTCCTTCGAAAAGCGCGAGGCCCTCGAGCCGTGCCGCTCGAAGGCGTATTGGCCCCCCCCGAAGGGCGCGTCCCGCAGGGTGCCCGGGCTCCATACCTTGTGGCTCTTGCCTAGGGTGTAGCCGGCGTCGCGCAGCATGAGCGGATAGCTCGGAATCGAGGGATCCCACACGGCGTTGTCAGTGATCGCTCCCTGTCCAGTATTGAAGAAGTGGCGGCCGCTCATGAGCGCACTGCGGGACGGCGTGCACGTGGGGTTCTGCACATAGGCATTCCTGAAAAGAACGCCCTCGCGGGCCACACGATCAATGTTAGGCGTATGGATGAAGTCATTCAACGTAGGGCGTCCATCGAGTCCCTGATAGACGCTCGCGTAGCGACCCCAGTCATCGACAAATACGAAAAGAATGTTCCACCGCGTCTCCGTGGCTTGGGCCGGTACCGCTGCTGGCAAACGGTCTGCCAACAGGAAGACGAAAAGGCTAGCGAGTAAGGCCAAGCAGCATTTCATGGGAATTCTTGAACCGTTTTCGAGGTCAGCGTAGCAGGGTATGGCGCAGCGAGGAATTAGAGGTCGGCTGAGAAGGAGAGGATGAAGATGCGTGGTTCGCTGGGGCGACTTACCCGAATGGGGTCACCATTCACATTCTTCAAACGCGCAAATAGATCGTCACGATCGAGCACGTTGCGGATGTTCAGACCGACGCGGTAGGCTTTAAAGTCGAAGAACTTCATCCGACCCCGGTAGTTGAAGCTCAGGTCGAGGTAGTCCTCGATGCTCCCCTTCATAGGCTTGTCTAGATCGAAAAACCCCTTTCCATTAATGATCTTCTTGCCGTATCCGATGGTCGGTGCCGCCCGATGACGGAACGCTCCGCCAATGCTGAAGCCTTTCAGGCGGCCTTCGTCAAATCGGTAGACCGCATTGAGGTTGTAGCGATTCGCGCGGACGAAATCGTTCGGCTTTCCTTCCAGCGACTTGATGAAATCACTGCCAACTGATCCGCCCACCGCATTGTTGTTCCAATACTGCTCGAGTGTCGTGGGATCGGTGTCGCTGATCCAAGCCGTTTTCCAACCCCAGGTGTCGATCATGCCGTTGCCATTGAGATCCCGCGGATTGGCGACCCCTCCCTCCGGGAAAGTGAGCGCTTGCCATTGTGGGAGATACTTTTCCAGGAAAGCCCACCACACGGTGCCGACGTTCGTCTCCACCACTTCCTGGCGATTCATATTGAAGCGTAACTGGAAGTTCTTCGTCACGTTCCAGTCGAGCCCATATTCCGTACCGGTGGAGCGTTTGTCGCTGGTCACCCAATAGGGATCAGCAAGTCCGAGCACCGGGAACATTTCGGGGTACGCTGAATCCAGGGGTTTCTGTCCATTTCCAGAGGCCAGAAGCATGGTGCGGCTGAGCGGAATTCCAGCTTGGGCGCGCCAGCGATTATAGGGAACGTTGGCCGCACGGGCGGGACCGCCGGCGGTGTCGAATTTCGTGAACCGGAAATTAAACTTGCCGTCGAAAAGACCGAGACGAAACCCCTGGTCCTCACCCGTACCCGCCGTGCCGTCGACCCGGTCGCCGAGGGGATTGCGGCTCGATACAGAGGGCTGAAACGTGTCTGATTTGTTATAGACGAGATCGAACTCCGCCCCCAGCGGCAACTTGACCAGCCGATGGAACGGCCGCACGACGAGTCCCAAGGTCCTCGTGGTACCCGATTGCTCCTTTGCGGTGTCGTAGGGATCGAAGGTGATATCATCAACGACCGGGAAATAGCCGGTCTTGGGGTCCCGAATGAAGGGACTATTGGCCGGATTGGCCGCGTTAGCGGTGTCCTTGCGCCACCCCAGAGTCGCTGCGATCCGGTTATCCCAGAAGAAGCCTTGATAGGCGAGTTGCTTGGTTAACTGTTTGGATTTCTGCAGGAAGATCAGCGCATTGCTGCCCAAGCGCCGGCCATACTGATCCGTGAAACCCGAATGTTGCGGATCCATCGTAAAGGGTTTCCCGTTTGAATCATTGGCGGTAATCGGCCCGCCGTGGGTCCCAAGGCTTGGCCAAGTGGGGCTGAGGTCGCTACCATCTATGTAATAGCGGAATTTCAATTGGCGGGATGCATTGGTCGCCCATCCATTGGCGGTCGGCTGGGTGAGGGTGATGCCGGTGAATACGGGATCCACCCCATTTACCGGTGCGATAAAATAATCGTAGAACCCCCATTTATACTCGTAGTTGTTCTGCGACATCAATGCACCCAAACGCTGCTTGCCGGCCAAGCGGTGGAACAGGGTTTTACCTTCCCGCGAGAAGTCCTTCTCGTACGAGAGCGCGATGCGCCAGTCCGAGGTCTTAGTCATATCGTGCGCGCTCCGATACCAACTCTCCGTGAATCGCTTGCCGAAATTCGGATTCGGGGTGACGCCATCGATGGCGTAGCGATTGGAATCCACTCTCAGCGTGGACATATCGGTATAGCTAGCCGCGCCATCAACCCAGCCATCATATTTTTCCTGCTGGGCGGCGAATTCGAACGACAGGTTGTCGGTGAACTGGTGAGTGATGAAAAGGTTGCTGATTCGCGACCTGACATCCTCGGAACGTTGCAGGCCGGCGATATTTTTGTCTCTCGGGTAATAGTTGCCATCCAACAGGGTGTAACCGTCGGCCTCATTGTTCAGAGGGTCAACGCCCGGAGCAGTCGTGGGTGACTTGATTCGAACCGTGTTGAACACATTGTAGGCCTTGCCCTGCAGGCCGCCTGCTGAACCCATATAGAATACCGGACTGGCCGTGTCCCGGGCCCAAATGGTGTCGGTGATCGACGTGCCGACGAAGGCGGAGCCGACGGCAGGATTGTTGTATACGGGTTGGTTGACGTTCATGCCGGCTCCCGTGAAGCCGGTGGACGCCGCTTTATTCCAAAGCGAAACCTGATCCCAGGGAAGAACGAGCGAAGGCGTCATATTAGTCACCTTCGCATCCTCGTGGTGCACGGAGATCGAAGTTTTTTTGGTGGGAGCCAAGTGCAGGGAGCCGTAGTAGCGCGTGCTGTCCGTGCCGCTCGGCTTGATGGCATATTCCTTGTGATCCTTGAGGAAATCGAAACGCAGCGCCAGCTTGTCCTTGATCAGCACCCGGTTCATGTTGAGGGAATATCTCTGTGAATCGTTCGAATCGAGCTGCACGCCCACACTAGCGATGTTCCGAAACTGGGCGCGCTTTAGCGAGGAGTCGATCACTCCCGCCGGCGAACCGGTGCCGAATAGCAGGTTGTTCGGCCCCGAGGCGATGGTGATGCGATCCAAATTGTAGTTGTCCGTGGTCATCTTCGTGCCGAAGAAATCCCTCGACAGAGTGGCTTCACCCAAACCGCGAATCCGGGTAAGCGGCGGGAACCCCGTGCCATTGTCGAAGCTGATTTCCCGCTCGTAGTTGTCACCCTGACCTTCGACGTTGGTCGTGTAGATCGACGCTTCGTAGACCGAATTCAACGCGAACTCGTCCATAAAATCCTTGGTCAGGATTTCGAGTGGAGCGGCGATGTCTTTGACGTCCGTTTTAAGCCGGCTGCCGGCGAGCGACTGAGTGGCCACCCAGCCTGTCTCCGTGTTGTTCACGACAAAGGGTGAGAGTTTCAAAATCTCGTCCTCTTTTCGGAGATTTTGTTGAGCGAGTGGCTGCGCCTGAAAAACGCCGCTGCCGGCGATGAGCGTGACGACGAGAAGTCGCGCGATCTGGATGGGGTGGGATGACATGTGGGCTGCGGTTGCGTTTAGGGAACGGAAAAGTCGGACGCTTGGAAATTTCATGGGGATAGGAGGGGGCGCTCCAAGGGGTGGCGCGATCAGGTGGGTGGAACCCGGTCACTATACCTTTCGGAGGGTAAGAAAACCATAGACAATTGCGGAAACTCTTGTTGTTTTGCATTCCATGGCCCGCGCGCGACGTCGAAGCATCAAGGGGACGGCGGTGGCGACACCACTGGTAGAGGGAGCCCCGGCGGTGTGTCGGGCTGGTTTATTCCAATTTGCCGCGGGTCAGAAATTCACGAACGGCTGTGTGCAAAGTCGGGGGCTGTTCTGGTGCAAAAGCGGACGAGGGACGTTTGAGCTTAATGGAGTCCTCCATCGCTTGGAGCCCCACGACGTCTATGTGCTGCCATGGAACCGGCGGATCACTTACCTGCCTTCGGCGGACGAGCCGATGTATACCGCGCACGTGCATATCGTGCCGTGGTATCGGGCTGGATCGAAGTGGGTGCCCAATGTGCCCCATGAGCGAGATGGGCCGGAGTTCGATTCACCGGATCGCCGCGATGTGGTGTGGCCTTTGCCGGCGGAGGTAGTCCGATTGCGGACGGAAGCGGATGATCCGCTTGGCCGGCTGATGGATTACGCCGTTCGTTGGTTTCTACAATCGAACCGGGACGAACGCGAAGGTCGCGCCCTCGGACTCCTACTGAAGCGCGAACTGTTTCGCGCGGCAGAGAAGAGGGTCGAGCCTCCGGAGAGCAGGCCGGAGGAGTTGCGCCGCCTGCTGGTGCACATTGAGAAAGGCTTCCAGCTATCGCCGCGAATCGAGGACCTGGCCGCCATCATCGGCCGGAGTCGTTCGCATGTCTTGAAACTGTTCCGGCGGCACCTCGGGGTATCGGCCAAGGGACACGTGATTGGCCGGCAATTACGTGAAGCGCGCGAACTGCTGTTGAGCACCACGCTGGCGGTTTCGGAGGTGGGCAAGGCGGTTGGCTTGCCTGATCCCTACCACTTTTCAAAATTGTTCCGACGGCATGTCGGTTTATCGCCGCGGGAGTTTCGCGCGCAACACGGACCGTTTTCGTCTCCGCCCAAGCCCTCGAGTCATACCCCGTTCCCGCCCAAGGCGAATTGAGGACTACGCGGGGGCGGAAAACTGGCGGAGAGGATGCGATTTCAACGCAAACCGAAATGGCGCAATAGGTGTTTTTTAGAGAGGAATTACGCGGAATCTCCCGTCGAGTGGAGGCTGGAACAACCGCAACTTCGACGTCGTTGAGCCTATATCGTTGGGCTCGGCTACCGGGGGATTGCAGGGTGGATTTGCTCCATTTCGGCCAAGGACACCTTCACCCCTGACTGCTGCCTTCACGCGAGCCCATCGCCGCCGCTCGAATGATTCCGGCGCGGTGCCGCAGGTTAAAGGTTGGGCGCCCGTCCTCGCTCAAAATACAGCGACCCCTACAATCGACTCCCTCACTCCTCAAGTTCGCGCTCTTTGCGGTTCTTGCCCGTCCAGTCGTGGCCCGTGGATTCCTTCCACCAGGCCAGCCACGCGGCTTCCATTTGCTTGACCAGTTCGGGCCGCTTCGCCGCGAGGTCGTGCATCTCGTTGCGATCAGCCACTAGGTCATACAGCTCCCAGGTCGCGCCCATGCGCACGAGCTTCCACGGCCCATCGCGTACGGCGGAGCCTCGGCCGAATTGAAAAAACAACGGTTTCAGCCGCGAAATGGACTCGCCTTTGAAGGCGGGCAGCAGGCTCACTCCGTCCAGCGGGGGAATCTTGGCTTGCTTCGAGGCCCCCTGATAGTGCGCCCCGCTGGCTGCGAGCACGGTGGGCATGACGTCGATGACGTGGGCGGGTTCACGGTTCCAGCCGGTCTGCGGCTTGATGCCCGCCGGCCAGTGCGCGACCAGTGGCGTGTTAATCCCGCCCTCGAAGCTGTCTTGCTTCCATTTGCGCAAAGGCGTGTTGCCCACCGACGCCCAGTTTTGGCCGTAGCTCACATAGCTCGCTACGCTGCCCATCGGAGCATCCGGATCGACGTTGTTTACTTTCGGGTTCTCCGCACACGCACCGTTGTCAGCCAGAAATAGGATCAGGGTGTTGTCGAGTTTGCCCTGCTCTTGCAATCGCTGCAGCAGCCGACCGATATTTTGGTCCACCCGATCCACCATCGCGGCATAGATCTCCATCCGCATCGCTTCTTGCCTCCGCTCGTCTGATGGGAGGTCGTCCCATTTCTTCTGGCTCTTCCGGCCAAACTCCATCGGCGGCAGAGGCGACGTCCTCGGATCAATGAGCCCCAGCTTGATTTGACGTTGGTAGCGGGCCTGACGCACGGACTCATAGCCGCCGTCATACACGCCTTTGTATTTGGCGATGTCCTCCGGCCAGGCCTGCAACGGCCAATGCGGGGCCGTGTAGGCCAAATAAAGCAGAAAGGGTTTAGCCTTTTTCTCATACTCGTTCAGCCACGTCAGGGCGCGATCGGTGAACGCGTCGGTATCATAGAACTTGGGATCCTGCGGAATAAAATCCTTCACTTCCTCACCGTCGAGCGACCAGCGGTTCCCGTCGTTTTTGGATGCCGGCGCGGGCTGGCCGGGGGCGGCTTTGCTGCCCGGATTGAAGTGGTTTTCCGCGCCGCCGATCATGCCATAGTAGCGGTCAAATCCTCGCGTCACAGGATTGAATTTCGCATGGTGCTTGCCCGACCACAGCGTGGTGTAACCGACCGGGCGCAGCACCTCCCCCAAGGTGGCAGTGTGGGAGAAATCACGGTCCGTCCGCTGGAAGTAGACCCCGGTCAACAAGCTTGCCCGGGTGGGATAACACTTGGCTGTGTTATACATCGAGGAGAACTTCATCCCGTTGGCAGCGAGCCGATCGATGTTGGGCGTGCGAATCTCGCCTCCATAGCAGCCGAGATCCGAATAGCCCATGTCATCCACTAAAATGATAAGAATATTAGGCGGTGAGCCGGCACTCAGACTCGGGCCGAGACCGAGCAGCGCGGTGAGCAGGGTTAGGAATATCTTACAGGCCATGGTTGTTGGTTCAGATTTCGCCAAACCCGATCAATTGAGTTTAACTGCCCAGATATTTTTGAACTGCACCGAGTTCCCGTGGTCCTGCAAAACGATCGGCCCCCGGGCCGCTTCTTTCCCGCCGCCGGTCGGGTTGGGCACGGTGACATCATCGTGAATCAGAATGCCATTGAGGCGGACACTCATCCGGGCATCCGCGGTCTTCTTGCCCTCGGCTGAAAAGCGAGGGGCCTTGAACTCGATATCATAAGTTTGCCAGAGGCCGGCGGGGTAGCCGACGTTTCGATCTGGTTCGCGGGTCTTGTAGATGCCGCCGCATTCATTGTCCCGGCCGTAGAGACCGAAACTGTCCAAAATCTGCGTCTCATAAACACCGAGATGGATGATGCCACTGTTGGATCGGCCCTGACCGGTTGCTTCCGGTTTATGGGCGAGCTTGAATTCAAGATGCAGACGATAGTCCTCAAAGTTTTCCTTCGTCCGCAGGTCTTGCTTGTTCCTTTTGCCCGCACGCTGGGACACCACCTCAAGGGCTCCTGACGCAGCGATGATCCACTGGATGGCGTCGGCCGACGCCTGTTTGGATTCCCAAGCGTTAAGGTGCTGTCCATCGAACAGCACGAGGGCTCCGATGGGAGCTTTATCCCCCAAGGTCGGGGAGGGCTGGAAGGGGATTCTCTTCAACGAGAATGCGCTGGTCTCGCCGCCCGCGAACGTCCCGGTCATCTCATCGCCTTTGGCCTGCCCGCTCCACCGCTCGGCTTTCGTCGCGCTTTCAGTCTGCTGCACAGGAATCGCTGCGGGAGCATCCGGGTTGGGGGCCTGCTCCAAGACCAGTTTGTCCATCTGCACCGTGCCGTTGAATACAACGATCGCCGGCTTTCTGGTGTCCGGCTCCGAGCGAAGCGTGACCTCATACCGATTCTTGTAAGCGATCACGGTCGCGTGCACCGGTGCTTCCTTCGCGTTGGACTTCAAAGTTCCAGCCCAGTTACCGGTATAGGGGTCTGGGACAGCTCCGAATTCAGCCGCGTGCAAAATTGAAACGAGGGACAAGCCCATCGCGAGAGCCCCAAGGCAAATTCGATTCATCGGGTCAGGTCGTGGAGTGCAGTTATGCCAGCGTGTAGTAAGGGGCCCACTCCGTGCGTGGTTTCGCGCCGGCGAGGAGAAAGTTCGCCTCATCGTTGCCGACGAACCGTTTGGTCTTCGGATCGAATCGCAGTTCGACGTTCAAGTATTCCGCAATCATGCCCAAGTTCAGCACCTGAGTCAGCTCGCCGCTCACGCTGAAAGGTGAGGTGGTCGTGGTTTTGCCCATGCAGGCCTGAATGAAACTGGTGCCATGCGTGTAGTCCGGCTTCGGCGCTTTCACGGCGTCCCATTTTTCCAGCATGATTTTCCGCGGATGAATCCGCGAAGCATCGCCATGGTGGCCGCGCATGATCACGTAGTCGCCTTGTTTGCGGTGTAAGAGAGTTCCGGCCTCACCCAACGCGGGCAGTTTGACCGATTTGTCCTCCTGCAGATCGCCAAATTTCTCGTCAAACACGGGATGGCAATCGGCCCCCGCTTTCCACATCAGCTCCACCGCCGGTGAGCCGGGGCCTCTTTCCGGAAACTGAAACCGAATATGGGAGGTCAGTGGAAAAATGACTTTGTTGTAGTCATCCAAACGGACCGGCGAAATCGCCGTGGGCAGGCCCAAGTTTAAGTAGTGGTGGACAAAATCAATAATGTGGCAGCCCCAATCTCCGAACATGCCGCAGCCGTATTGATGAAAGGCGCGCCAACCAAAAGGGTGATAGAGCGAGTTAAACGGCGCCACGGGCTGAGGCCCGCACCAAACGTTCCAATCGGAAAACGTTTCCGGCAGCTTCTCCTCGGGTGGAAAAGCGGAAATGCGTTTTTTGGGCTGCATGAACCAAAGCGAAGGCTCCTTCCACGCGTCGATCTTGTAGACATCGGCAGTCAGCCCCGCCGCCACCATTTGCTTGAATTGCGCGGCACCGGAGGAGGTATGACCTTGGTTTCCCATTTGCGTCACCACCTTGAATTTCTTTTCGGCCCGCATGAGCATTTCGGCTTCCGCAAACGTATGCGTCAGCGGTTTCTCGACATAAACATGCTTGCCCAGCGACATGGCGTGGATGGCCGCCACAAAATGGGTATGGTCGGGGATCACGACGCTCACCGCGTCGATATCCTTCCCCATCTTGTCCAGCATCACCCGGAAATCCTGAAAGCGAGGCACGTCGGGCCAAGTTTTTAGATTACCCTCGATCTTTCTCGAACCTTCAAAATCGACATCGCAGAAGGCCACCGGCACCGCGTGACCCTCGCTGGTCAGACTTGGGATCGCCCCAGCGGCCCGTCCGCCGACTCCGATGCAGCCCAGATTGATTCGCCGGCTGGGCGGCAGGGTCGGATTGTTGGCCGCGCGGGCGGCGGTGAGGTAAGCCGGGAGAAAGGTAAAGCCTAAGGCTGAGGCGGCGGATTTCTTGATGAAATTCCGGCGGGAGCACTGATTCGTGGTCTTCATTTTTTGTTTTTTGAGTGGAGCGATCAACTGGGTCTTGGATCCAGTGGCGCGACGAAGATCCGTGTCGTGATGGGTTTTAGACGTGAGCGGCGGTTATTTTCCGTCGCGGTTTCCGCCTCTCGAAGGCGGCACGGGCAGGGGCAAAAAATCGCGCTCGAGAATCATCCACTCTTGGAGCGCAGCCTTAAGTTCGCGTTCCAAGTTGGTCGCCTCATTTGTGCCCGCGAGATTGTTGAATTCCCCAGGGTCCTGTTCGAGATCGTAGAGTTCGAACCTGGGGCGCGGCGTGGCGAAATAGAGCTTGGTGAATTTGGCGTCGAGTTTCCCTGCTTCGTGCAGTTGCACGAGTTCCTGCCAAAAAGCGGTGCTCGCGAAATCGACGGGCCAATACGGCAGCGCGCCGAGCGCATTGTAGATGAGCTTGTGCGTCTTGCTTACGACGACGCGTCCGAGGTCAAAATCCGCGCTGTTGCCCGGCAGATTGGTGCCATGGGCGCCGCGCTCGGAGAAGACGAACTTCCTTCCGGCGAACGGCTCACCTCGCAGGATCCTTGCGAAGCTTTTTCCGGTCATCTCCAGCGGCGCAGAAAGACCGGCGGCGTGAAGGAACGTGGGCGCGAGGTCTTCGCCGCTGATCAATTCCGAAGACGCCGAGCCCGGCTTCACCTTGCCGGGCCAGCGCACGAGCAACGGAACGCGGATGCCAAACTCGTAAAGTGTGCCTTTGCCGCGGAATTGAGCCGCGCCGTTGTCCCCCATGAAGGCGACGAGGGTGTTCGCGGCGAGACCGCGCTTTTCCAGCTCTGCCATGACTTCGCCGAAGAACACATCGAAGTGCGCGATCTCGTCATAGTAGCGCGCAAAGTCCTCGCGCACCAAAGGAGTGTCCGGGTAGTGCGCGGGAAGTGTGATCTTCGTCGGATCGTGTTTCACCGGGCCCCGGGTATTCAGGGGGCGGTGCGGATCATTGGAACAGAGTTGGAGGAAGAACGGCTTCGCGGCGGGCTTTAGATCGAGGAATTCACGAAACTGCGCGAGGCCGACCTCACTGCCGCTGCCCGTCTTCACGTAGTCGAGACGGTCGGGAAACGTCACAAGTTTATGTTGATCAAAAACGGCCTGCGATTCCGCCACGTTCACGTTCGCGCCGTCCATGTGATACATCCGCCCCGCGACCCCGGTGAACCAGCCGGCCGCCCGCAACGCCTCGGGATACGTCTTGATCTCCCGCGGTAGGGGCGACGAGAAGCGCGACATCGCGATCGCCACCGGCGAGCGCCCGGTGAAGATGCTCGCGCGCGACGGCACGCATTGCGGGCTGGTCACATAGGCACGGTCGAAGCGCATGCCCTCGGCGGCGAACCGGTCGAGGTTCGGCGTCATGATGTCCTTGTTCCCATAGCAGCCGACGTGCGGGTAGCTATGATCGTCCGAGAGGATGAGCAGGACGTTTGGTTGCGAGTCGGCGGCGGCGAGCCGAACCAGGGGGGCCAGCAACAGGGCGGCGAGTAGGAGCAGGGTCGTTTTCATGCCGAGGCCCCTTGCGGCAGTGCAGTCGAGCGCGGGACGAGTGCGGCGCGAACGGAGTCTCTTCGTCATGCCATGAGTGCCGCTAGAAGCGTCCGTTGACGCCGAAAGTGAGCGTCGTGCCGTTGATAATGGTGTTCTGCATCTGGGAGCGGACGCTGCGGTAGAAGGCCTGGGGCTCGTTGGTGAGGTTGGCGGCGTCGAGTGTGAGCTGGAGGTCGGGCCGAATCTGATACGCCATGCCCGCGTTCACAGAAGCGTAGTCGAAACGGTAAAGATTCCGGCCGGGCGTCGCGGCGGTGAAGGCCGTGATGTGGCTGCCGGCGAAATTGTAGAGGATGCGCGTGCTAAATTTACGGTAGCGCCAGGAGAGCGTGGCGTTGCCGGTGCGCGGGATGAAACCGGGGACCTCGTTGGTGCTGCGTGAGGTCGTGCCGCCAAAATCTCCGCTCGTACTGATCAGCGTGTAGTTGGCCGAGGCCCCGAAGCCCTTGAACAGGCCGGGGAGAAAGGTGAACTGTTGCTGATAGCTGAACTCCCAACCCTGGACCTTGGCCGTGCCGGCGTTCGACGAAGTCAGGCGCGTGAAGCCGGGGTATTCGCCGTTGTAGCCGTTGTCGGAGCCGGTGCCGATCGTGCCCGCGTTGGTGCCGGTGACGATGTAGTCTTCGATGGTCTTGTTGAACCAGCCGATGGAAAGCGTGCCGACGGGTTCGAAGTAATACTCAAGCGTGGCGTCCCACGTGGCGGCGGTCTGCGGGAGCAGGCTCGGGTTGTTGACCGTGAGGGTTTGGTTCGTCTCGGAGATGGTTTCGTTGGGGAGGGCATTGTTCAACGGTGGCCGGCCGAAGCTGGTGGACCAACTCAGCCGGGCCTTGAGGTTGGAGGTGAGATCGTGCGTGAGATGTGCGCTGGGAAAGGACTTCGTGTAGCTCCCGCTAAGATCGCGCCGAGTGCCGGCATAGTCGCGGGTGGCGGAGCCGACGGGATCGGCGGTCTGCTGGGCCACAGTGCTGCCGGTGCGCGTGCGCACCCAGCCCCAGCTCGATGTTTCGGTGCGCTCGGTGCGCACGCCGGCGACGAGGCCAGTGCGGCCCACGCGGCCGGACGCCATCGCGTAGCCGGCCGTGATGGTTTCGGTGACGGCGCGGTTGGCAGTGTATTTGTTTTGCTCGGAAAAGTAGAGATCCTCGCGCCAGAGCGCGGGCGTGACCGGCTGGCGGTCGGCGAAAAACTGGACCGGCTCCCACTGCGGAATGCGGCGGCCGGTTTTCACGGAATCGAAGGTGATAATCGACGCATCGGCGGGGAGGGCGGTGAGGCCGGCGTAGTTCCAACGGCGCGCGACGCTCTCGGCGCTCGCGTAGTGCTCGCGCCAGACCGCGCCGGACTTGAGCGAGAGCGGGAAGGAAACCGGCAGCGTGTAGCGGAGGTTGGCGCGGACTTCTTTGATCTGATCGTCGTTCTGGAGGATCGAGTTGTTGTAGGTGGTGGGGCGGTAGTTGGCGGGATTGGTGAAATCGGGGCCTTCGGTTTGCGTGAAACGCGGATGAAGATCGGAGTCCGTGCGATCAAGCCGCCAGCCGACCGCGGTAATGCGGTTCACCAAGATCCCGCCGCGCCCGCCGCCGCCGCCGTTGATATTAGACTGGGTGTAGATGGCGTTGTAATCGACTTGGAGAGCGCCGAAAACGTGCTCGGCGCCGAGGTCGAGACGGCGCATGCGATTGGCGAAATTGCCCGGGCCGGTGGACGTCTGGTCGATAGTCGAGCCGGCGGCGGCACGGACCTGCGTGATTTGATCGGTGTAGCCGGGCAGAATGCCGGCCGTGCCGGTGGTGCCGACCTGTTGCGTGGTGAAAGCCCGCGTCTCGTATTGGCGGCGAAACGTTTCTATGGCGTCGCTCGCGACGGTGTTGATCGAGAGCTTGGTGGAAGGCGAGAGACGGTAGTCGGCTTTGAGGCTGACGCTGGCCTGCTTGCGGTTGTTGTAATTGTCCCAAGTGCGGTAGTCCCAGAGGTAGGCGGGCTGGGCGGTGGTGTTTTCGAAATCGCGCGTGGTCCGGAAACCGCCCACGGCGTTTTCGGAGTAGAACACATTAAGCGACACGCCCAGGTTGCGTTCGCTACCGAAGACGTCGAAGAGCTCCTGCCAGCCGACGTTGAAGAGCGGATGCGCGCGATGTTTTTCGCGCGTCGGAGTTTGCTGGGTGAACGGCGGGGCGTAGCGCACACCGGCGCTGTAAGTGAGACGGCGGCGCTCGCTCATGGAGAGAGGGGAGCGGCTCTTGAGATTGATGGTGCCGCCGATGGAGCCGGCCTCTTTGTCGGGCATGTGGCCCTTGGTGAGTTCCATTTGATCGAACATGGAACCCGTGAGGTTGTTCATGTTCGTGGCACGGTTGAGGGCGCCTTGGCTGGTGAGCGGCGAGCCATCGAGAGTCACGGTGTTGAGGCCCGGGCCGATGCCACGGATCGTGAATCCGTCGACGAGGTTTTCGTCCGAGAGATTACCGGCGACGCCGGGCAGGCGGATGGCAACCTCGGCGGCATTCATGTTCGGTAAGTTTCCGAACGAATCCATCGCGACGATGTTCTTCACGTTCTCGGCGTTGCGCTGGGCGGTGATCGCGGCGGCACCGCCCTCGCGCTCACCGGTGACTTTGAAGGCGTCGAGTTTGTAGACGACGCTGGTTAGATTGAAGTCACGCGCGGTGCTGGCCGAGTCGGCGACGATGACGGTGGTGCGGACCGAATCGAGGCCGACGTAGGTCACGACGACTTCGTGCGTGCCCGCGGGGATAGCTGAGAGCACGTAGCGGCCCGTATTATCGGTCAGAGCCGTGAGACCGAGGGCGGGGACTTCGACCCGGGCGCCTTCAAGGAGATTGCGGGTAGCGACGTTAGAGACGTTGCCGGTGAGAGTGGCGGCGTGCGCGGCCGAGAGGGAGAGAAGGTAGAAAAAGAGCGGTCGAAGGCAGCGCAGGGAGTGAGTGGAGTAATGATTCACGGTAGGGGAGGAGTGGTTTGGTTGGGTGAGAAAGTCAGTCACACGGGATGCGGCCGAGATCTAAAACGCCGAATGGGTGAAACGGTTCAAATGCGATGGGATGGGTGAGACGCGCGATCAAAAGCAGAGGGTGCGGAAAAATCCGTGCGTGGTGGCCGTTGGGGTTTGAGGTGAACGAAACGTGGGCGTCGAACAATCGCAACCATACGCGATACCCGCGAATTCGACATAGACGAATTCGGCCTCAATCTGGACTTTTTAGGCTAGCTCGGAACTGCTTCTGGCCGAAAATTCCTTGGCCCTGGGATCGCTCCGGTGACGCCTTCGTGGGGAGCGCCGAAGCTGCCTCGCAAAAAGTCCAGTAAGAGACGCGGAACGTCTATGGGCGCGGGAGAGCGGAGAAATTATCGTACTCTGGTCCAAACTCGGTCGCCCCTGCCGCGCAATTTTCACTTTGCTGTATTTCCCTTACCCGTGCCTCGCGTTCCCTCCAAACTCATGAAACTCCCGCCCCCCCTGCTCGCCGCCCTGTTGGTCGCTCTCCTCGCGCCACAACTTCATGCCCAAGCCGTGCCCCCGGTTGGCCTGCCCGCCAAGAACGGTAAGGTGCTCGAGCTTTCGCCTTTCGTCACGACCGCCGAAGCCGACCGCGGCTATGCCGCCACCTCTTCGCTCGCCGGCACGCGCATTCGCACCGACCTGAGGGATATCGCCAACTCAATCTCGGTCGTTACCTCCGATTTTATGAAGGATGTGAACGCCACGGACAGCGCGAGTCTCCTGGTCTACACGGCCAACACCGAGACCGCCGGTTCGGGGGGCAACTATTCCGGGGGAGTGCTGAACGGTAACTTCATCGACCAGGTCGGTCCCGCCCGCGCCCCACAGAACAACTCCCGCGTGCGCGGCCTCGCTCGCGCCGACCTGACGCGCGATTACTTTCCCACGACGACCGTGTTTGATAGTTACAACACGGAACGCGTCGAGATCAGCCGTGGCCCCAACGCCACGTTGTTCGGTCTCGGCAGCCCGGGCGGTATCATCAACAACCAGCTGATTCGGCCCTCGCTGAAAAACAAAAACAGCGTCGAGTTCGGGATGGGGTCGTTCGGCACGCAGCGTGCCGTGGCGGATTTCGACCGTGTGCTCATCCCAGCCGTGTTCGGTGTGCGCGTCGCGTTGCTCGATGAAAACACGCGATTCCAGCAAAACTACGCCCATGAGAAGGA